>JBBIQQ010000007.1:9470-15999 GCA_037442225.1 Nitrospirota bacterium | reverse complement strand
GTTTTCAGTGTATCCGTGTCTATCCAGACCAGACGGGGCTGGTAGAACGCTCCAATCATATTCTTTCCGAACGGATGGTTGACGCCGGTCTTGCCGCCGACGGAACTGTCCACCTGGGCAAGGAGCGTCGTCGGAATCTGGACAAAACTGATGCCGCGCATATAAACCGACGCCGCAAAGCCGGTGATGTCTCCGATAACGCCTCCGCCAAGGGCGACAATGCAGGACTTTCTGTCAAGTCGCTCTTGTAAAAGCTTTGTGAGTATTCTTTCACCATATTTCAGACTCTTGAACCTCTCCCCGTCAGGAATCAGGACAGAAAATGGTTCAAATCCGGCATCACGGAGCGACTGCATAACCCCGCCGCCATACAGCTTGAAAACTGCGGGGTTGCTCACAACAGCGATTTTTTTCGAAAAAGCAAATGAAGCAAGCTCTTCGCCGATGCGGGAAAGAATCTCGCTGCCGATATGGATTGCGTAACTTCTTTTGCCGAGCTTCACCGCAACCTTCTGGATTGACTGCATTTGTTTCATCCCCTCCCCGCGCTCTTCCATGCGGAAATCCGGTCCAAAACCTCCTCGGCCACTGCCTGAGGAGTTTTGCCGTCAGTAGTGACGGCAACGTCGGCCAGCTCGTAAAACGGCTGGCGCTCCGCGAGCAGTTCGCGGACGCGCTGTTCCGGATTGCCGGTATTCAGAAGAGGACGGTTCTCACCCGACCCAAGACGCCGGAGAATCGTCTCAACCGTTGCCGTAAGGCAGACTATCACTCCGCTCTTCCTGAGCAGAGCGACATTCTCCGGGTTGATCACAGCGCCCCCTCCGGTTGCGATCACTGCCTGCTGCCGGGCTGAAACCTTCCTGATTGCCCCGGTCTCGCGCCGGCGGAACTCCGGCTCGCCAAATATCGCAAAAATATCAGGAATCGACATCCCGGAGCGTTTCTCTATCTCTGCGTCAAGGTCGATAAATGCAAGTCCGGCAAGCCGGGCGACCGCCCTGCCCACTTCGGTCTTGCCGGTTCCCATAAAACCGCTCAGTACGATGTTTTTGCCTCTGACCAACCAAATCCCTTCTTCCTCGGCATGATAAAATACGCAATGTGCACCAATTATTATACATGTATTATCTCAACTGTTCTTTGCCTTGCCCTGGTCGTTGCCGTTGCTTGTTCGGCTGATGCGGCACCATGGCGGGTGCTGAAAATAGTGGACGGGGACAGCCTGATTGTTGTTCCTGTCCGCGGATCTGCGCGAACAGAAAGGAGAGAGGAAGTGCGGCTCATCGGGATTGACGCCCCTGAAATCGGGCAGAGGCCGTGGGGCATAAAGGCAAAAAAACATCTCCGGACGCTCATCGGCAAAGGCGGACTGGTCGAATTGCAACTGGATACTGAGCGGCATGACCGTTACGGGCGACTTCTGGCCTACGCCTGGGCGTCAAATGGCGCATTCATCAATGAGCGGATGGTCGCAGACGGGTATGCGCTTGCATACACTGTCCCGCCGAACGTAAAGCATGCAGGCAGAATCGCCGCGGCCCAGAAAAAAGCCCGGCAGAATCGCGCCGGGCTCTGGAAAAGCCATTCATTTGAAACAACGCCTCAGCAATGGAGGCAGAAACAAAACAAAGAATCGCTTCGGGCAACCATCTCTCTTCAAAATCACTCGCTGTTCTCCCTGAATTTTTAATTCACTCCCTTTGCCTTCAGGTACGGGCTGTACTTCATGTCAGTTCCTTTGATATGGTTCAGCAGCCAGTCTTTCAGAAACGCCATGATTTCAACCGACATTACTGTCTTGCCGTCATGCAAGTCCTTCTGAAACTGTATTACCTTTTTGGTCAGTTCATCATGTTTTGCCTTGTGCGTCGAACCCTCCGGATACGCATGCGCCTTGAACAACCGCTCCTCATGTGCGAAGTGCGTCTTCGTATAATCGACGAGACTGCCGAGAATTTTTTCAAGCACATCCTTTCCCTTGCCCTGCGCCATGGCATCATTCAGTTCATTCACATATCCGACAAGCTTCTTGTGCTGCTCATCAATCGAATTGATTCCGACACTGAACTCAGATCCCCAGGTTATCAAAGCCATACGACCCCTCCTTCGGACCAAACTTTTTCTGCAGCCAGGCCATACCCGGCATTATCGTAATTTTTTCAGAACTATGATCAGTATAACCGCAATCGCGACGAGGATGAACGCGACCTTTGTCAGCTTTAGCGCGAAAAGAAGCAGCGCCGCGGCCAGGACGACGAGCACATAAATCATAGCGCTCCGGACCGCGCTGCCCTGTAGCCTTCCAGTGCGGCAATAAAAAGGACCGCCGCAAAGCCGGTCACCATGCCGACCACATGTAAAAGACCGAACACTGCGAGAAGAACCATCGTCGAAAACATGGCGAGTATTTTCAGCGTGCTGATGCCGATGATGATTGGCTGCGCCATTCTAGTTCCCAGGAACCGCTTCACCGCCCACACGATGATTCTGAGGCTCACCAGAGACAGTGTTCCTCCAATGATAATACTAAACTGAATGCGCCACTCTCCCCACCAGAGAGCTCCTGCCGCGAGCGCGAGGACAGGGATAACGATGAATGTCAGCTTATAAATCTTTCGGAGCATCTGTTCCATCGTTTGCCTTATCCGCCTTTCGTGCGATGCGGAATACCTCGCGGAACCCCGCTATGATGCCCATGATAAAAAAAATGAGCGAAAGATATGGAAATGATCCGAAAAAACGATCCAGAAAATAGCCGATACCCGCCCCCGCAATTATGCACAGCACCAGATGAATGCCCACCGTGCTCGCTTCAAAAAACTGGCGGAGCAGGGGCTTGTCCTGAGGATTGCCCGCCATTATCACACCGCCCGGAATGCCGTATAGGCAGCCCTGATTGTCTTGTCGATATCAGCCTTCACATGCGCAAGCGAGATAAAGCCCGCCTCAAACTGCGAGGGCGCAAGATAGATTCCCTGTTCGAGCATTTTCATGAAAAACCGGCCGAACTTCCTAGTGTCGGCAGTTTTCGCCGTTGCGTAGTCGACTACATCGGCATCGGTGAAATAGGTGCAGAACATGGTGCCGGCGCGGTAGAATTTCGTATGAGCCTTTGCCTTCTTCGCGGCATCCTTCAGCCCTTCTTCAAGATGCAGCATCGTCTTTTCGAGCGCCGGATAGGTGGACATCTTCTTCAGGATCTTCAGCGTCTCCATTCCCGCGGTCATGGCAACCGGATTTCCTGAGAGCGTTCCAGCCTGGTACACCGGTCCCTCCGGAGCAATCTTCGCCATGATGTCGGCGCGGCCGCCATACGCGCCCACCGGCAGGCCGCCGCCGATGACTTTGCCAAGACAGGTGAGATCCGGCTGTATGCCGAAGGTCTCCTGCGCGCCGCCGCGGCTGACCCTGAAGCCGGTCATGACTTCATCGAAAATAAGCACGGTTCCCTGCCGTGCGGTCTCGGCCCGAAGCGTTTCAAGAAAGCCGGGCGCCGGAAGAACACAACCGATGTTGCCGACCACCGGCTCGACAATGACGCAGGCTGTCTTTTTCCCGTCACGCCGCATCGTCCGAAGAAACGTATCCATATCATTGAACGGCAAGGTCATCGTCAGCTTCGCGTAGTCGTGCGGGACTCCGGAGCTGTCCGGCACGCCGAAGGTTGCGGCGCCCGATCCGGCCTTGACCAGCAGGCCGTCGGCATGGCCGTGATAACAACCCTCGAACTTGATAATCATGTCTCGTCCGGTGAAACCGCGGGCTGCCCGTATGGCGCTCATCGTTGCCTCGGTGCCCGAACTGACCATGCGCATTTTCTCGATGGAAGGATAGAAGCTCCGAATCATTTCGGCCAGTCCAATTTCAAGCGGCGACGGAGCGCCGTAACTTGTCCCCTTGTCTGCCGCCTTCTTGATGGCCCTGACAACAGCAGGGTGCGCGTGGCCAAGAATCATAGGCCCCCACGACAGCACATAATCGATAAATACGTTGCCGTCGACATCGTACAGACGGGATCCTTTTGCTTTCCCGATAAAAAGCGGCTTGCCGCCGACAGCCCGGAATGCGCGCACCGGGCTGTTCACCCCGCCGGGAAACAATGCCTGCGCTTTTCCGAAGAATGCTTTTGATTTGGTTGTCTTCATTCCATGGGTCCTTTCTCCGTCCAGACGGTCGTATGATTCCGTCCTTCAACACTGCCCGTAACAAGGGCTGCCTCCGCCTTTTTTATAAGCACCTGCACGACATCACTGTCGTGTGGATAGGTGCTTATGCCCGCGCTGAAGGTGGGGGCTTGCGCTGGATTTCCTGCGTCAATCGGCCGCAGATCGGCAAGAAGCGCGCGAAGTTTCGCGCACAAGGCAACCGCCTGACCCCGGTCGGTGTGGGGCAGCACAATTACAATCGCGTCTTCACTGACACGCCCGATAATATCGGATCTCCGGCAATGCTCCAGCAGAAAACGCGCGAAATCCCTGAGGACTTTATTGCCGAACAGCTTGCCGTTCAGGCCGACATACTCGTCAAAATCGTCCAGTTTCATCATGACCACGCTGGCCGGATGCTTGTGGCGAAACGCGAGGTTCAGCTGGGCATCGAACATTTTCAGCAGCATGCCCCGGTTGTACAACCCGGTCGTATGATCAAAAATAGCCTGTTGCTTCAGGGAGGAGATAAAACCGCGTTTCTCGATCGCCTCAGCTGCGATCGAGGCGAATACGCTCACCAGCAGCAGGTCCTGATCCGCAAATGACTCGCTGGTCTTCCGGAAAACGGTCAGGCAGCCGACAGTGCCGGCTTTTGTTTTCAGCGGGACAGCCATGGCGGCCTTCAACCCATCGGCCCGGGCCTGCCGGCGGTGATCAGAGAATACTTCTTCCGTAACGTCATTCGTGAAAAACGGCTTGCCTTCGGCGATAACCCTTCCCGCGATTCCCTCCCCGACATTTTCCACAGCATGCCTGATGAAATCGTCAGTCAGTCCCTCGCCTTTCACCGTCTGCAAACGGCCGGTTTTCAGGTCGAAAGCCTGAATGGAAGCCGCGTCAGCTTTGGCAAATGTTATGGTTGTGCTGAGAATATGGCTGAAAACATCATCAAGACTGTCAAACGCGAGCAGGCGCTCCGCAACAAAAAAAAGGCGCTCCAGAACGTTCTGCCAGTCATCTGATGTCAGCATGTGAACCCCCTGATGATGCGTACACAAGTTTACCGAAAAGATCGGTCAAAAGAAAAGAACACCAGTGGAAAAGAAGGCGGAATATCCAGCGGAACATGGCTGACAATCCGGTTCTGCCGCATTTCCGGGGTTCCGAACTTCCGCGCCCCTCACAGTCGCCGCAGACTTCCGCACATTCTTTCGTTATGCTTCCGTTATACTATGGGCATGAAAACAATTATTCTCGCATCTGCCTCGCCCCGGCGCAAAGAACTGCTCCGCCGTATCGGTCTTGAATTCAGGGTCAGCACGGCGCATACCGATGAGACCTGCGGTTCTGCGCTCAGTCCCGCGGCGTGCGCCAAGGCAATCGCCCGCCACAAGGCGCAATGCGTCGCTCATTATCACAAAAAGGACCTGATTATCGCCGCGGACACCATCGTTGTCCTTGCAAACAAAATGCTCGGCAAGCCGGCTGATGCTGACGATGCCCACCGGATGCTCCGCCGCCTGAGCGGAAAATGCCATATAGTGATTACAGCCTATACCATCCTGGACGCCGCAACCGGAAAATCGCGCACCCGCGCAGTCGAATCGAAGGTATGGTTCCGGAAATTATCGGAAAACGAGATTGAAGCGTATATCCGGACCGGCGAGCCGTTCGACAAGGCGGGAGCATACGGGATTCAGGAATTCGGAGCGCTGCTTGTGAAAAAAATTGAGGGCGATTATTTTAACGTCATGGGGCTGCCGATTGCGTCGCTCGCGCAGACGCTGAAGGAGTTCGGAGTTGTCGTGCTGTGAGCAGCCGGCCAAAATATGCCCGCGTTCCCTGCGTCAGGTGATGCGGCTACCCCTCTTCCTGCTCAAGCATTTCCTTGTCATACGCATCATACAGCGACAGCACCTGCGGATTGGCCTGCTCAAGTTCATTAATGATGGCAACCATCCCGGACTGCTCCTGCACGCTGAAGATGCGCTCTTTATACTGCCGCCCCGTTTTAATGCCTTTTGCATACCAGGTGAAAAATTTCCGGAAGAGTACGGTGCCGCCCTTGTCGCCGTAATATTCGCAGCAGCACTCAAGGTGGTCGCGCATAGCTGAGCAGATATCGGCAATTGACCTGCGGCCGCCATAGGATCCGGCAGACAAATAGTCCATGACATACTGAAAAACCCATGGATTTCCAAGCGCGCCTCGCGCGATCATGACAGCATCGCATCCTGTTTCCAGAAAGGTGCGCTGAATCAGGCGCGGTGAAAACGCGTCGCCGCTTGCGATGACCGGAATTTTCACCGCCCGCTTCACCTGGGCGATCGCCTCGCGGTTTACCCGCCCGCCGTAGCGCTGCATGCGGGTGCGGCCAT
>JBBIQQ010000007.1:0-9460 GCA_037442225.1 Nitrospirota bacterium | reverse complement strand
AGCCGAAGCTCCTCCGGCCTCCGCCGCACAGGCAACATCGACCGCGACCGAAGAATCATCGTCCCAGCCGGTTCTGATCTTGATGGTGACCGGAAGATGCGCAGCCCGCGCGACCGCGCCGACAAGCTCTTCAATCCGCTTCGGATCTCCCCGCAACATGCCCGCTCCTTCACCGCGATTCGTCACCTTCGGCACAGGGCAGGCGGCGTTGATGTCGATGACGGAAAATGGCATCGCACGGATAATGTCAAGCGCCCGGAGAAATATCTCCGGGTCGCTGCCGAGCAGTTGAACACCGAGAGGTTTGTCGTCATCTGACGTTGAAAGCATGGTCAGCGTCTGCCTGCTGCCGTACGCCAGCGAGCGGGCGCTGATCATCTCGGTAAAGGCCATTCCGCAGCCGTATCGGCGATGCATCTTGCGAAACGGAAGATCGCTGATTCCTGCCAGCGGAGCCAGAATGAGCGGCATATCGAGCTTCAGAGAGCCGATCTCAAGCACTGTCGGAACATTCCAGCCCTCTTCTTTTTTTTCTTTCATCGAACCCCTGTCTATATATATAATTTATGGAATACTTGCGGATATCTCAAACAGAGAGTGAATACTGTTTCATCCCGCATATATTCACTGTGCGCATTGCGTTGCGCGATAGTTTACTACACTACCTGCAGAGGAGGCGGCATGGCAACAAAGAAGGCGGCAGCCCCGGCAAAAACCGTAAAAACGCCCCCAAAAAAGGCAACAGCCGCAAAGAAGTGCGGAACGAAAAAATGCGCGCCGAAAACGGCGGCAAAGGCTCCGGCAAAGCTTGTTGCAAAAAAGGCCGGCACCGTAAAAGGCAATAAGTACGCATGCGTAACATGCGGGCTGGTCGTGACGGTTGACAAAGCATGCGGCTGTGTGGATGTCTGCGATATTCTCTGCTGCGGCAAGCCTATGTCGACCACGAAGAAATAGCCGCTCGCGATCAAACAGCGGATCGCGCCTGCGGCCCGCTGCTTGATCGCGTATGGACGAAACTGAGCCGTGACACCAGGGAAAACAGCGCGGGATACTCGGAGCTGGCTTCGGCAACATCCTCTTTCAGCAGCCGCAATCCTTCGGGCACATGCTTCAGAAAATAATGCTTTCCTTTTTCCATGGCGAGAAACCCATATGCGCCGAGCGCCTGCATGTGGCGTTGCAGGCGGCAGGGCAGGAGCACGATCCGGAAAGCATCCGCATCAAACTTATCGGACTTGTTGTACATTTCGACGAGATAATACGCCATGAGACGCTCCCGGATCTCTTCATTAAGACGATAATACGGATCCCATAACAGCGATGCGATATCGTAGGCGGGTGTCAGGAGGCGAGCCCCCTGAAAGTCTATGAGGCAGGCTTCTGTTCCGTTTTTCAGCATGACGTTCTGAGACTGGCAGTCGCGGTGGATAATCGTCCTCGGAGCTGCGTCAACCGTCAGCGCGAGACGGTGAAACTCATAATCAAGCGCGCTCCGGTCAATATCGGAATGACCGAGCAATCCGGTTACAAACCGGGCAATAAAATACGTGGTTTCCCACCGCAGGTATTCATAATCGAACACTCGGGACGCAAGCAGCGGACATTCCGCCACCCGGCCTGTTGCAGTGACATGCAGGCGAACCAACTGGTCGAGAATCTTCCGATAGACTGCCTCGGCCGCTTCATGAGACCGCCGGCAGCGCAGCCAGCTATACAACGACAGATCGCCGAGATCTTCAAAAAGCATTGCCGGATGATTCGCAGCAATCGAGACCAGTCGCGGAACTCGGACTCCCTGCTCGATGAAAAATTTTGCATACGCGGCATGCCGTTCAAACTCATCATCCCGCTGCGCGCACTGGAGAAGCACCGCGCTGTTGCCTCCGTGTCCGATACGGAAATATCGCCGGTCGGAGCCCCCGGCGCCAATCCCGACCAGTCCGCCGCTCTCACCGTCGAACAGATCCTGCGCCGCGAAAGACAGGATTCCGCCGGCGTGCACCACCGCGTTTTCGATATGCTTCCCGCTGACATCACACCCCGGCAGAACCACGCAGTTCCTCAGTCTGGACCCGTGTGCCAGACAGTCAGCCTCAAGGGAAACATAGCCCTGATAGGAACTCTGCTCGCAGCCGTGTGCCGATGGGTGGATAAAAACCGTCTCTCCCTCGGTCCGCAGCAGGTCGAAAACCGTCCTGACATATGACGCCGGAGTCCCGATGTCCGACCAGAAACAGCCGCTCACATCAAAAGTTGCCACTCTTTCTCCGGCATCCCGCGCCCGCTTCCATGCGTCGGTCACATGAGAAACCCCGTCCGGTAGAAAATCAAGAAATGCCGGTTCATAGACCGCTATCCCCGTGAATGCCCGCAGCCTGAACTCAGGATTTTCCCCTGCCGGCCGCCGGAGTCCGGCAAAGAGGCCGTCAGCAGCGACGCGCACCGTGTTGAATCGGGGATAGTCAAGGAGCGCAAGCGTGACCAGATTTTTTTCGGCGAGGTGCCGATCCAGCAGAACTGAAAGATCTATATCGGTGATAATGTCCGAGTTGCAGACAAGAAATGTCCCGCCCGCGAGCAGCGGCGCTGCATTTTTCAGGGCGCCGCCGGTGCCGAGGATGTCAGGCTCATGATAAAATCGAATCCGGGCGCCAAAGGATGTTCCGGATGCCCACGTGCGGATCGCGTCGGCTTTATAATGCAGATTCACGCACAGATGCTCCGGTTCGCACTGCATGACCCGTTCGACAGCCCGCTCGATGCAGGGCTTGCCGCAGAGCGGAATCAGCGGCTTGGAAAGAATGTCAGTGACCGGACGGAGACGCTCTCCCAAGCCCGCCGCAAGAACAAATGCCGCATGCAGCTTATTCATACAGGAGAAAATGCGGCCGGACCTTTGTTGCGAACGCCTTCAACTGCGACTGCCACCACCGCTCCATTTCACGGAGCCGCACGCCTGATTCAATATCCGCGCGAAGCCGGTCGGTTCCGGCCAGAATATCGATCGGCATTTTTTCGGCTTCGTATTCGTAGGGCGGCTGTTTCCACGCAAACTTCTTCGGGTAGAGATCATGAACCACCTTCAGAATCACGACGGCGGTCTTCCATGAGAGGAATCGGGCGCGATCTGTCGTATGCACCTGAGCCCCGCCGCAGATGGTTTTAGCGTGCTTCTGAAACGTTGGCTCAAACGCAATCGGGCGGAAAAAGACGCCCGGCAGCCGGTACTCCCTGAGAGCCGCGACGAGCTTCTCAGGATCAATATATGGAGCGCCGAAGATCTCAAACGGCCGCGTCGTGCCGCGGCCTTCGCTGAGCAGCGTTCCTTCCAGCAGGCACATGCCCGGGTAGACAGTTGCCGTGTCAGGCGTCGGCATGTTCGGCGACGGCAGAACCCAGGGGAGCCCCGTCTCATCGAACCACATCCTGCGCTGCCATCCATCCATGCGGAGGACATGATAGTCGAGCGCGGGATAATATATCTCGCGGAGATACTGCCCCACTTCACCGATCGTCATGCCGTGGCGGACCGGTAGCGGCTTCAATCCGACAAACGACGCATACCCGGGGTTGAGCACCGGGCCCTCCATGTCCCGGCCGTTAATGGGATTCGGGCGGTCGAGCACCATGAGCGGCTTTCCGAGCTCCGCACACGCCTGCATGCAGAGATCCAGCGTCCAGATAAAGGTATAATAACGGGCGCCGACATCCTGCAGGTCGACCACGAGAACATCGACGTCCCTGAGCATCCGCGGCGCGGGCTTGCGCACCGCGCCGTATAAACTGTGAACAGGCAGGCCGGTGGCACGATCCCGGCCGCCTTCCCACTCAATCATGTTGTCCTGCGTTTCACCCCGGATGCCGTGTTGCGGCCCGAAGAGCGCCGACAACTCGCAGCGCTTGGCCGCACGGAACCGGTCGACCGCATGCCTGAGTTCACTATCGACAGAAGCGGGATGAACAACCAGACCGACCCGCGCACCGCGCAGAGCCTTCGGCCAGCGTTTTTCGAACAAATCAAGTCCGGTCAGCACAGGCACAAAAAAACCTCCGGGCTGGATACAAAAATTGTTTTTACTTCTTGCTTTTTGCCCGCCACTAAAAAAGCACTTCCTGCCCTTTTTTCCGGGGAGGAGCAACCTTTTCAAATATCCTGACTTTGCCGTATTCGCCGTCATAGCCGGGCGCAATATGCACCTGCCCTCTGCGCATCAGGTCGATTGCCTCGGCAATTTTCGGCTCTTCCGCGGCGCTCCGGATCTTCTGTATGGGTACATCCATGAGTATCGAGAGTTCGTTGCCGCACTTCTCCAGCAAATCAAAATAGGCGGCCTGAACCTTTTTCGTTGCCGCTCCGGCACCAAATGCCTCGGCTATCAGCTCCTGCAGCGGGACAAGTGAGCGATAGGGAGCGGCTGTTTTCGGCCTGAAGCCTTCATCCCGGTCGGCCAGTTTTTCAACCCGGTGCATCACCCCAACGGTAACCGCCTTGCCGCAGACAGGACAGAGGTAATTGTGGCGTATCGTCTCCTTGGGGGATAAGATTACGGAGCATGTCCGGTGGCCGTCAACATGATACTTGCCCTCTTCCGGGAAAAACTCGATAGTGCCGGCATAGCCGTGTTTTGTCCGTATCGCGGCCATAATCGCGTCATATGAAATGTCCGTGTCAAACACGGTTGCCTCGCGCCCAATCTTCTGAGCCGAATGGCAGTCGGAATTTGAGATGAGGGTCAGCCGGTCAAGCCCGGCAATGCGCCAGTTCATGGGCGGATCCGAGGAGAGTCCTGTTTCGATCGCGTGGATATGCGGGGTCAGTTCTTCGAAGCACTCTTCCAGGGAATCAAACCCCGATGCCGAGCCGAATACCGAGAAGTGAGGCGTCCAGATATGTGCCGGGACAAACAGCGCGTCCGGTGCCGTCGCAAGTACGATATGGAGCAGTCTCTTCGCGTCCAGGCCGAGAATCGGCCTGCCATCGGATGACAGGTTTCCGATCTTGGCGAGTTCAATGTTCAGACGGTAGGCGTCATCAAGCGTCCGGGCAAGGATAAGTGCGTGCACCTTGCGCGTCCTGCCGTTTTTTTTGTAGATGCAGCTGATTTCCGCGCTCGGCAGAAAGAAGATGTCCGCCCGGCATGAATCAGGAATATCGTTTGCGGCAAAAAACTTTTTCAGCCGGTAGAGGCCGTTGCCGGACGGTTCAAGCTTTTCGAGCAGTTCCCTGTGCCAGAGCGGGTGGGTAAAGTCGCCGGTGCCGAGCAGTGTCACTCCTTTAAGCTGCCCCCATCGCCACAGGGTTTCCGGGGATATGTCCCTGCTGGTCGCACGGGAATGCCGCGAATGGATATGAAGGTCGGCAATATAGCGCATCGAAGGATTATACCATGCGAAGAGCTGGAGCCTTGCACACCAGCAAATGCATTGTCCGGTTCTTTCCTGACACAAGACCGTATTTTTCTTGCCAAACACGGCAAAACGTGCTATTTAGTAAAAATATACACTATTTTCGTGGAGGGGCCCATGAACAGACAGGAAGAGATTGCAAGAATTGCGCATGAACTCTTCGAGAAGCGAGGCTTTATTGGGGGACGCGAACTCGAAGACTGGCTGCAAGCCGAGCAGATTGTTGCTGCTAAATACCTCACCATCGAAGCGGTAACCGTCAGCATTACCCACCAGTCAGAAACCGCTGCAGAGCCAAAGAAAACAAAGCCGAAAGGCAAGCCTGCGAAAAAAAACACCCCGTCATCCGCGAAGCACTCCCATCGAGGACGAAAAAAGGCGTAATCGCCTCATGCGCGAAGCGCTTCTGTACGCGAAAGAGGATGACGGCTCAGTCCGATGCCGTCTTTGCGCTCATCATTGCGCCATTCATCCGGAACGTCATGGCATATGCGGAGTGCGGGAAAATCATGGCGGCACTCTCTTCTCGCGTGTCTATGGCAAAGTGGTCGCCGCGCATATCGATCCGATCGAAAAAAAACCTCTCTACCATTTTCATCCCGGCTCGCAATCATTCTCAATTGCGACGGTCGGATGCAACTTCAAATGCCGGCACTGCCAGAACGCCGACATTTCCCAGTCTCCCCGTATTTCCAAAAACATTCCGGGACGGGAGACAACTCCGGAACAGATTGTCAGCGCTGCGGCAGACGCGGGATGCTCCAGCATTTCTTATACATATACGGAACCGACCATTTTTTTTGAATTCGCATACGACTGCGCGCGTCTGGCGCGCGAGCGCGGCATCAAAAATGTCTTTGTAAGCAACGGCTATACCAGTCCGGAAGCAACTCGCATGATTGCGCCGTATCTTGATGCAAACAACATTGATCTCAAGGGAGACGACGACTTTTACCGGAAGCTGGCCGGGGCAAAGCTCCAGCCGGTGCTCGACACAATCCGCCTGATGAAGGAGCTTGGTGTCTGGGTCGAAGTGACCACCCTCATAATCCCCGGCTGGAACGATTCGGACGCGTTTCTGCGCTGGGCGGCCCGGTTCCTCGTATCCATCGACCCGGCAATCCCCTGGCATGTGACCCAGTTTCATCCGACCCATGAATTGCTCGATAAGCCGAGAACTCCCGTTTCCACGCTCCGCCGGGCTCGTGAAACAGGATTGGCCGCCGGACTGAAATACGTGTATGAAGGCAATATTGCCGGCGAAGGCGGAGAGAACACGTTCTGTCCGCAATGTGGCGTAACCGTACTGTCTCGTTTCGGGTTCTCGCTCCGCGGGATTCAGATGAAAAACGGCAGATGCGCTGCATGCAACACCCTCATTGACGGGGTCGGACTCCCCTGAGGCGCTGCGCTTTCACGACCGGGCAACAAACATCGTTACTCCCAAACAATGAGGGCTGAACCGCGGGACGCTTCAATGAACGCCTCCGAAATTTGACATCATGGTCAAGCGACGATGAAAAAATTGTTCTTCAATCAGTCAATATGCAGCACCACCGCAAAGCAGTTGAACAGCGCCCAGACGGGGTCTCCTTTCTTGAGACGCAGATTCCGGGCGCTCACGGTCGTAATAATCGAACACAGCTCTGTATGCACAGAAATGCGCACCACATATTCGGTGCTGATCCGCCCGGTGTTCACACGCTCGACAATCCCCTGAAATCGGTTTTCAGCAGTGCTGGCCGGTTCATCCGCGCCTTTGTGCAGAATAACCCAGGGCGCCTTCACTTCTGCCGTTATCAACAATCCCTCCCTGAGACCCAACCGGCCGACACTATCATTGGTAATGACCGTTGTGACCCGATGGCCTTCCGGAGAGGAAATCTCAACAAGCGACTGAATGTCTCCGTGTTTCAGAACGCTGATTTTTCCAAAAAACCAGTTCCGAGCGCTGGTCTTCCGGGCAGCTTCCTTCTCGATAAAGCGCTTGCTCAGCCGGCGAATCTCATCCTCTGAAAACGAAACATAGGAAGATGTCAGGCTGGGGGTCGAATGACCCAAAAGCGCCTGAACCGCGGGCAGCGGCATATTGCTCTGCATCAGCTCAGCACCCCGCGATTTTCGGATCATTTCCGGGCCGCCGAGATGCTTTGCGAATCCGCACTCCTCAGCTCTTTCATAAAATTTCCGGCGCACGAACGCGGGATCGACAGAACATGACGTGCCGGCAAGGTCACTGAATGCCGGTTCCGAAAACATGGTGCCGATCTCCATCGTCAATGCTTCCGATATCTGAACCTCCCGAGAGACTGCTGCCACTGCGGCAGACGAACTCCGGAAGACAACCGCGTGCCGGTCATAATCAATGTCGCGCGTCGAATCAATCTCCAGGACCTCATTCAGTTTAGCGCCCGTATAGCGAATCAGGAGAAAGATCAGCAGGATTCGCTTTCGCGACATTCGAACATCAGCGCGTACCGACCTGTTAACCCACCTGCGAAACGACTGCTCCAGGTGACTGAGCTGAATGGAGTCAAGGCACCGGCTTCCGGCCGGCCCCTCTGTAATCCATGGAACGCACCGGCGCTCCGATCTTGCGCTGACAACTCTGTTTTTTTTGCTTTTTTTCATACCAGCTCCGCACTCTCTTGACTTCCGCATGTGTTGCCCGGCGCCCCCTCAGCGGGGACAACCATAACAAGCCCAGCTTCATTATTGATGCTTGACAAACTGACATGAATATTATATTATTCGTGTTAGATACATGTCAAGGCGAATCAGGGTAATGCCTTGATGCAGGGTGAATCGGCGTTATTTTCGTGTCGGCTAAACACTGTAGTCATTGCAAATGATTGAGGGGTGCCACATGCATTTTCCGATTGCGGGTATTGAAGTAGCGATATGGGTGCCTTTTGTTGTGGGCTTTGGCGTAGCATTTGTCTGCAGCATGGGAGGCGTGTCAGGAGCAAACCTTTTGTTGCCGTTTCAGATGAGCATACTGGGATTTACCACCCCAGCTGTCAGTGCCACCAACCACCTCTTCAACGTGGTGGCCATCCCCAGTGGCGTCTACCGGTTCATCAAGGAAGGCCGCATGGTATGGCCACTTACCTTGATGGTAATTGCAGGCACAATCCCGGGGGTTTTTGCAGGCGTCATCGCCCGCGTGAAGTATCTGCCAAACCCGGCTGGGTTCAAGTTCTTCGCTGGCCTGGTCCTTCTCTACATTGGCGGCATGATGGTCAAGTCATTGCTCCAAAAGGCAGCCCCGGGATCTGACAAGACGTCCGCAGAGCGGCGGTTTCACGAGCTGGCAACCCAGTTCAACAAGTCCAGCGAGGCCTCGCTCAAGTCCGGCAAATCCGCTCTTCCCAAGACTGAGGTGACGAAGTTCGGTCTCACCAGAATGGAATATTCATTCTACGGTGAGACTTTTGCCGTGAACCCCTTGTCCATATTCGGCCTTTCCGCCATCGTCGGCGTAGTTGGCGGCATATACGGCATTGGCGGCGGCGCCATCATCGCCCCGATGTTCATTGCCTTGTTCCACTTGCCGGTTTACACAATAGCCGGGGCGTGTCTTATGGGCACGTTTCTGACTTCCCTTACGGCAGTCCTTTTCTATCAGGCCATTGCTCCCTTTTATCCCAACCTCGTGGTGGCCCCGGACTGGCTGCTGGGCGTTATATTCGGATTTGGCGGAATGGTGGGCATGTACCTCGGGGCAAGGGCGCAGAAGTTTGTCCCGGCAAAGATAATCAAGTGGCTGCTTGCCGCCATCCTGATTTCCACCGCACTGCGTTACGTGTTACCGGTGTTTTTTTAGCTCTGGCCGAGAAACAGGGGACTGAATCCCCTGACAAGCTGATGTGCGAGCAGAATGATGATAAATAAACTATGGTGACACGCGCTTCCGGATTAGAGATACCAGACCAAAAAAAACCCGCGATTTTCCCACTGCTCCGCCACCGGTCCGCAATTGGCGGCTAAGCAGTTTTTGAAACAGCCCCCAATTGAACCGGACAGGAATCTAACCTAAATAAGTTGAGCA
>JBBIQQ010000006.1:2600-35232 GCA_037442225.1 Nitrospirota bacterium | reverse complement strand
ACGACGAGCACTAATTCGACTCTCTCCGCCGCCCTGCGCACAATATCGCAGGGAAATGGCCAGAGGGTGTTCAGCTCCAGAAGCCCGATGCGAACCCCGGAATCGCGGCCTTTTTCGACCATGTGCAGGGCGCTGCGTGCCGAACTGCCGTATGAGACGAGCAGAATGTCAGCATCCTCGATCCGGTGTTCCTGGCAGCGGACTATTTCATGCGCCCGTTTTTCGATCTTGTCGACGAGGTGGCGCAAGAGATTATACGCGACGGTCGGATCGTTGCTGGGGAAGCCCCACATGTCGTGGACCAGACCGGTCACATTATAGCGATGAATCCCCCCGAAATCGCTCATCGGCAGGCGGCCGTCTTCACGGGCAAGATACGGGTGGTAGTCGGTGCCTTCCGGGACTGAAGTGATGAGCCGTTCTACAACGAATTCTCCCTGATCCGGGATGATGACCTTTTCCCGCATATGGCCGACAAATTCGTCAAGCAGCAGGATAACTGGCGTCCGATAAGTTTCCGCCATGTTGAATGCTTCGACGGTCAATCTAAAAATATCCTGGAGATTTGACGCGGTGAGTGCGATAATGGCGTGGTCTCCGTGGGTGCCCCACCGGGCCTGCATTACATCGCCCTGTGCCGCGGCAGTCGGCAGACCGGTGCTCGGACCGCTCCGCTGCACATTGACCACGACGCACGGAACTTCCGCCATGATGGCGTATCCGATAGCCTCCTGCATCAGAGAAAAACCGGGTCCGCTTGTCGCGGTCATGACCTTCCGGCCGGTCAGCGATGCTCCGATAATCGAGCACATGGATGCGATCTCGTCCTCCATCTGGATAAATGTGCCGCCCTTTTCCGGGAGCCGTTCAGCCAGAAGTTCGGTGATTTCCGTTGAAGGCGTTATCGGATACCCGGCATAAAAGCCGAGACCTGCATATAACGCGCCCTCAACAACCGCCTCATTGCCCTGAATAAAGCGCAAGGTTCCGGCCATCTTATTCCTCCCCCTGAACAAGTTCAATTGCGAGATCAGGGCAGCGCTCCGCGCACTGGCAGCAGCGAATGCACGTTTCGGGATGTTCCCAGACGGCTTTCTCATCGGAATCGCGACCGAGCGCTTTTTTTGGGCAGAATTCAATGCAGATGCCGCAGGCTTTGCACCATGCGGTGTTGATTGCCACTTTGTAACTTTGTTTCTCTGCCGTCGTTTTCATCAATCCTCCGACACGCCAGCTGTCTGAAGTCTGCAGAGCGCCGGTTGCGCAGAATCGGAAGATGCAACGGGCACTTTTGGTATCATAGCGTATATTTGGCGTCCGATGCGACATCACGGCATTGTTCACATTATTTTCTTATAATGGCCGACTGGTTGATAAATGAGGAAGAGAGCGGCGTAGCCCATTCGTGCCTGCTCTGTGGTATCCTTTTCTCAGGCAGTATTTGAGGAGGTGCACTGATGCTGAAGCGTATTAATCCGACCCGCACCCGGAGTTGGGCGAAGCTCAAGGAGCATTATAGGAAAACAAGTTCGTTGCACATGAAGGATCTGTTCAAGGCTGATGAGTCGCGGTTTCAAAAATTCTCCCTGAAATTCAACAATATTCTTGTAGATTATTCAAAAAATCGCGTTACCGAAGAGACGATGGATCTGCTGTTTGCTCTCGCGCGGGAGGTCGATCTGGCCGATGCGATCGAAAAAATGTTCAGCGGCTCGGCCATCAACGAAACCGAGGGGCGGGCAGTTCTGCATACGGCGCTGCGAAACCGTTCCAATACGCCGGTGCTGGTTGACGGCAGGGATGTGATGCCGGAGGTGAACCGAGTGCTGGCGAAAATGAAAGAGTTTTCGGACAGGGTTCGTTCCGGCGATTGGGTCGGCTACACGGGCAGACGTATCACTGATATTGTAAACATCGGCATTGGTGGCTCTGACCTCGGGCCTGTCATGGTGACGGAATGCCTTAAGCCGTATGCAAAGCCGGACCTTAGAGTTCACTTTGTATCGAATGTGGACGGGACCCATATTGCTGAGACGTTGAAAAAAATTGCTCCCGAGACGACGCTCTTCATGATCGCTTCGAAAACCTTCACCACTCAGGAGACCATGACCAACGCGTTCACTGCGCGGCAGTGGTTTGTGGAACTGGTCGGCGATGAGAGCGCTGTAGCAAAGCATTTCATCGCGATCTCGACAAATGCAAAGAGGGTGAAGGCATTCGGCATCGATCCGGAAAACATGTTCGAGTTCTGGGACTGGGTCGGCGGCCGGTATTCTCTGTGGTCGGCCATCGGCCTCTCGATTGCCTGCTATATCGGGTTCGAAAGCTTTGAACAGCTCCTTGCCGGAGCATTTGAAATGGATGAGCATTTCCGCACCACGCCAGCTGAGCAGAACATTCCCGTCATTCTCGCTCTGCTCGGCATCTGGTACACGAATTTTTATGAGGCCGAGACTGAGGTCATCCTGCCGTATGACCAGTACATGAGCCGATTCCCGGCCTATTTTCAGCAGGGCAACATGGAGAGCAACGGGAAGTCAGTCGACAGGGCGGGCAAGGGCATCAGCTATCAGACCGGTCCGGTTATCTGGGGCGAGCCCGGCACGAATGGACAGCACGCGTTTTACCAGCTCATTCACCAAGGCACCAAGTTGATTCCGGCAGACTTTCTCGCGCCCGCGCTCAGCCATAATCCTATCGGAGGGCATCATCAGATTCTCCTGTCGAACTTCTTTGCCCAAACGGAAGCGCTTATGGTCGGCAAGGGCAAGGAGGAGGCGCTTGCGGACTTGTTCGAGGAAGGCAAGCAGAAGAATGATATCAGGCGGCTCTGGCCGTTCCGGGTGTTTGACGGCAACCGGCCGACCAATTCCATCCTGTTCAGGCAGCTCACGCCACGCACGCTCGGCAGCCTTATCGCCATGTACGAACACAAGATTTTTACGCAGGGAGTTATCTGGAACATTTTCAGCTTTGATCAATGGGGGGTAGAACTCGGCAAGCAGCTGGCAAAGAAGATTCTGCCGGAGCTGCAGGGCGAACTGCCGGTGACATCGCACGACGCTTCGACCAACGGGTTGATTAACGCATACATGGAGTTCAGGAAGCAGGATTCATGAGATAGCGGCCAGAAGTCAGAATATTGAAGGCGGTGCAGAAACACTGCGGTCTTCTATTTGCCTTCTTGCTCCAGGAAGTGCCGTTGTGAGTTGCTTTCAGAAGAGTTTTTCAGCAGGTTCGGCTTTTGGCGTGGAATGACTGACTATTAACCTGCGGGAATTCCCGCAATAAAAGACGGAAGGAGATTTATTATGGCACAGCGGTTGTACGAAGAACTCGGACTGGTCAATACGCGAGAGATGTTTGCAAAGGCGATGGCGGGTGGCTACGCTATCCCGGCATATAATTTTAACAATCTGGAGCAGCTTCAGGCGATTATCGGAGGCTGTGCCGAGAGCAAATCGCCGGTCATCATCCAGGTTTCCAGCGGTGCCCGCAAATATGCCAATCAGACGCTGCTCCGCTATCTGGCGAAGGGAGCGGTCGAGATGTGCCGGAAGGAGCTGAAGAGCGAGATCCCGATTGCGCTACATCTTGACCATGGCGACACGTTTGATCTCTGCAAATCATGTATCGAGTTTGGGTTCTCCTCAATCATGATAGACGGATCGCACCACTCCTATGACAAAAACGTTGAGCTGACCGCGCAGGTTGTCGACTATGCGCACAAATATGATGTCACTGTTGAGGGAGAACTGGGCGTGCTGGCCGGCATCGAAGACGACGTGCAGGCTGAGCATTCGCATTATACCGATCCAAATGAAGTTGAGGACTTCGTGAAGAAGACCAATGTTGATTCCCTGGCGATATCCATCGGCACATCTCACGGGGCATATAAATTCAAATGCAAGCCGGGAGAGGTGCCGCCGCTTCGCTTTGATATTCTCGAAGAAATTGAAAAGCGACTGCCGGGTTTTCCGATTGTACTGCATGGCGCGTCGTCTGTTCTCCAGGACTATGTGGCGATGATCAACCAGTATGGCGGCAAGATGGAAAATGCGGTCGGCGTTCCCGAAGAGCAGTTGCGGCGCGCGTCCAAATCCGCTGTATGCAAAATCAATATCGACAGCGACGGCAGGCTGGTTGTTACGGCGATTGTGAGAAAGATGCTTGCCGAAAACCCTTCGGAATTTGACCCGCGCAAATACCTCGGCGCGGCCCGCGAGGAACTTAAGAAGATGATTATCGCGAAGAATACGAACGTGCTGGGGTCAGCAGGGAACGGGTAAAAGGAAGAACTCAGAAGTCAGGAGATAGAAGGCGGAAGCGCGGATGCGGTAATTAAAGAAGGCCGGGGGCGTTCCCGGCCTCTTCTGTGATTGAGTTTGGACTCCGCGCTCTATTTCTTCAGCTGGTTTGCCACCGCCTCGGCTGCTTTTCTGATCTCTTCCGGGTCTCCGAGATAATAGTGCCTAATCGGCTTCAGGTCTGAGTTCAGTTCGTATACGAGCGGCACTCCGGTCGGAATGTTCAGTTCTAAAATATCCTCTTCAGAAACGGCGTCCAGATATTTGACCAGCGCCCGGAGGGTGTTGCCGTGCGCGGCAATGATGACACGTTTTCCGCTACTTACAACGGGAGCGATTGCCTTAAGCCAGTACGGCATAAAGCGCGCAACCGTTTCTTTGAGCGATTCAGTGAGCGGCAGATCAGCCGGGGCAACGCCGGCGTATCTTGGATCTTTGACAGGACTTCTCGGGTCATCAACACTAAGAGCCGGCGGCGGGATATCATAGCTTCTGCGCCATATCTTCACCTGGTCCAAGCCGTGTTTTTCTGCGGTTTCCGCTTTGTTCAAGCCTTGCAATGCCCCATAATGACGCTCATTGAGCTGCCAGCTGTTGTGAACCGGTATATACATGAGGTCCATCTCTTCAAGCGCGAGCCAGAGAGTCTTGACGGCTCGTTTCAGCACAGAGGTGTATGCGATGTCAAAAACAAATCCGGCATCCCTCATCTGTTTGCCGGCTTTCAGCGCTTCTGCAATTCCCTTGTCGCTCAGCGGCACATCGGTCCAGCCGGTGAAGCGGTTCTCCTTGTTCCATTGGCTCTCGCCGTGACGGAGCAACACTATTTTATGCATGGAAAGACCTCCTCATTGGACTGGCATTATCGCGGCGGTCCCTGCAACCCGGTGCGGAGCGGACAGGTGGTTTTCAGTCGCTCCTCAATAGCTGTTTTTTTGCCGCAATTATCAACGCAGACAAAAGTGATATGTGTTGAAAACACGAGATTTTCGTTGCCATGCTGCAGGTCGCGCGCGTACACTTGAACATGATAGGTAACGGATGTTTTGCCCAGAGCGGAGCGCTGCATATCGAAACGAAGAATGGAACCCTGACAGACACTTTTTTTAAACTCGACCCGATCCATGGCGACCGTGACGAAATTGCAGCCCGGATATTCCATGCTCGCGGCGATATAGGCCGTTTCGTCAACCCACTTGAGCATATAACCGCCGAAGAGAAAACCGTAATGGTTCAGGTGTTCCGGAAGAACGAACTTGTAGCTTTCCATGAAGATCCTTCCTGCAGAGGTGTTTCCTTGATATGAGTATACCATCATTGAAGGCCGCAAATGGTGCTATAATGTCCGCAGCGGCATGCCTTGGAGCATTCCGCAGTCCGGGACACATTGTGAAAGAAAGGAGTTTTCATGGAGAAATCAACTCCGGTTCCCAAAGGGTTCCGCTTTGCAACCGTGGAAGCCGCGATTAAAAAGCCGGGAAGGAAAGACCTTGCGCTCATCCTGAGTGATACTGATGCAGTTATGGCGGGCATGTTTACGAAGAATGCGGTGAAGGCAGCGCCGGTGCGGCTTGATACGGAACGCATCAAATCCGGGAGGGGCAGGGCAATCGTCATTAACAGCGGAAACGCCAACGCTTGCACAGGGGCGCAGGGTTTGAAGGACGCTGCTGAGACTGCACGAATTGTCGCGCAGTCTCTTCTCGTGCCGGAGAATGCCGTCTATGTCTGCTCCACCGGCGTTATCGGGACACCAATGCCGATGGAGCGCATCCGCGCAAAATTGCCGGAACTGGCCGGCTTGGCTGGCAGTGCCTCGTTTGATGATGTGGCCGCGGCTATCATGACGACCGATACATTCCCGAAGATTCTGAGCGTGCGGAAAAAGATCGGGGGCAGGCAGATAACTATATCCGGAATCTGCAAGGGCGCAGGAATGATTGCTCCGAACATGGCAACGATGCTCGGCTATGTTATCACTGATGCCGCCGTTGGCAAAGCGGCGCTCAAGGCTGCGCTGACAGCCGCGGTGAAAACATCATTTAACCGCATTACGATCGACGGTGATACTTCCACAAACGATACCGTGTTGATCATGGCAAACGGAGCGGCCGGCAATCCTCCCATCAAGGCGTCATCTGCCGACTACGCGGTTTTTGCCGCTGCTGTTGCGAAGCTCTGTTATGAGCTTGCGCTGCTCATCGTGAAGGATGGAGAGGGCGCTACCAAGCTGGTCGAGGTGATCGTCAACAATGCGACGACTGAAGCCGAAGCCGAAAAAGCGGCATTCGCGATCGCGAATTCGATGCTGGTGAAAACGGCGGTTTACGGTAATGACGCCAACTGGGGACGGCTCATCTGCGCGACCGGATATTCCGGCATTGCGGTCGATGACAGCAGGGTCGATATCTCGCTGAACGGCCTGATGGTCTGCAAAAACGGCATGGCAACAGGGAGGGATGTCGAGGCGAATAATCGCCTGAGAAACAAGACCGTCACTATTGTTATTGACCTGAAACTCGGAAAAGGCAGTGCAAAGGTGCTCACCTGCGACCTCTCCGAGGACTATATCAAAATCAACGCGGAGTATCGCACATGAACCTGAAAATATTTGAGCTGAAAAAGAAGGCTGTTCTTGCCGACGAAGGCGAGCAGATTCTTGGAAGCCTGGATACCGGAAGCCATGCCTGCTATCTGGTGTATGGCGTTATGAAACCGGGAGAGTCGGGCCGACGCGTAAAACCTGGCAGCGGGCATGAAGAACTGGTTCTGGCGGTGCGGGGCGATTTTATGGTGACAGGCCACTACGCCGGAATGTTGCCTGAAGGGTCGGCCTTTCATCTCGCCGGGGAAGAAACATGTTTGCTTGAAAATGCAGGAGATTCCGAAGCGGTCTACGTTCTTGCGGGCGGGCATTCTGCGGGCGGGCATCACTAGCGGTTTTTTGCAGAACGAGGAAATCCGCCTGAAAAGTATGCTATTTTTTAGCAGAAGGGCAAAGCAGCTATCCGGTGCAACAAGGAGGCAGCATGCTTAAAGAGAAAGTGCGGACGAAAAGAGCGTACGTTCACCTGCCTGTAACAATTGGCGGACTTATCATGGCGACTGCCCTTGACCTCAGCGTTGACGGCATCTTCATCGCCTCGGCTGAGCAGGTGAGCCGAGGGGATGAGCTCATTGTGAATATTGAAACAGATGATATTCATCTTGAACTCGAAGCGCAGGTTTTATATGTAATACCCGGGTGGGGCTTCGGGGCTAAATTTGTCGGACGTTCTCTGGAACAGGCGCTCCTTATTGTGAAGATTATGGAAAAGTATCAGGTCGGCGTGGAAAGTGATGATTTTGGCGAACGCCTGAAACCGACCTTGCTGATTATCGATGAAAGCGATCAATACTGGAGGATCAAGCTTCAGGCAATGGAGCGGATTTATTGCGTTATCAAGGTCAATGATGGAGAAGCTGGATTGAATGCCCTGAAGCAGGGACCGGTTGATCTGGTAATCAGCGAGCTAAAAAACCGGAAGGTGGATGCCTTCAGAATTCTGCAGTTCATGGAGATTAACCCGAAGATACAGGCTCCGATGATTGTCCTCACGGGCATGTATAATCCTACTGACAGAAAGCTTCTTAAAAAGCGCGGCGCAGTGGCTTTTTTTGACAAGCTCCGGACATCCCAGGAAAAATTAATCGGGAAGATAAACGAGATCCTGCTTGCCTGAATAGCCTCATTCAAGCGCATGGATGAAGCCGAAGACGATTACGCCGTCGGTTTTATTTTTGCGAAATTCCTTTTTCCCGCCTTAATGAGGTAGTCGCCGGGTGCGAGCTTCAAGTCCGA
This sequence comes from Nitrospirota bacterium, assembly GCA_037442225.1. Lineage (GTDB taxonomy): Bacteria > Nitrospirota > Thermodesulfovibrionia > Thermodesulfovibrionales > Dissulfurispiraceae > JAAYUK01. Next base: position 27,084 of record JBBIQQ010000006.1, on the reverse strand, counting down.
GTTGCCGATCCTTGCCCCGTCAATGCTGACCGCGCCCTGCTTTATGAGACGCATGGCTTCGCCGGTGCTCGGGGTCATGCCGGCAAGTTTCATGATTTTCGGCAGCCAGATTTCGGGCTCGTCCCACACCAGCTCATGCTCAGGCACATCGTCCGGGATGCCGCCTTCCCGAAAGACTTTGTCGAACTCTTCCTTCGCCTGAACCGCGGCTTCCCTGCCCCAGTACCGCTCCACAATCTCCATCGCGAATGCCTCTTTCGCCTTCTTGGGATGCATCGAGCCGTCCACGATTCCCTGCTTCATCGCGTTCAGCTCCTCAAGGCTGCTGTGGCTCAGCAGTTCATAATACTTAATCATGAGTTCATCAGAAATCGAAAGCAGTTTTCCGTACTGCTCCTTCGGAGGCTCCGAAATTCCGACGTAATTATTCAGACTCTTGGACATTTTCTTGACGCCGTCGAGTCCTTCGAGTAGCGGCATGATGACAACGATCTGCTGCGGCTGTCCATATTCTTTCTGGAGTTCGCGGCCCATAAGCAGGTTGAAGCGCTGATCGGTACCGCCTAGTTCAACGTCGGCTTCAAGCGCGACAGAGTCGTAGCCCTGCAGCAACGGATAGATGAACTCGTGGATGCCGATAGGGTTCTGGCTCTGGAAACGTTGTTTGAAGTCTTCCCGCTCAAGCATGCGCGCGACCGTGAGCTTGGCCTGGAGCATGATGAGTTCGGTGACGGACATCGCTTCAAGCCAGGTGCTGTTGAAGACTATGCGTGTCTTTGCGGGATCAAGAATTTTGAAGATCTGCTCTTTATAGGTTTCCGCGTTGGCAAGCACGTCCTCTTTTGTGATTGGCTTGCGCGTCTCGGACTTGCCGGTCGGATCTCCGATCATGCCGGTAAAGTCGCCGATCAGAAAGATAACTTCGTGGCCAAGTTCCTGAAACTGACGCAGCTTTTCAATCAGCACCGTATGTCCGATGTGAATATCAGGAGCGGTCGGATCGAACCCCGCCTTGATTTTGAGCGCGCGGTTTTCCTTGCAGGCGCGGCTGAGTTTTTCGAGCAGTTCCTTTTCGAGGAGAATATCCGTGGTGCCGCGTTTGATGATTTCGAGCTGTTTCTCAGGAGTAAGCATAGGTGTGTATAATAAAATTTCGCCAGAAACAAGGTCAACTCCAGTGAATAAACCGTCACGCCGCATCGGCGTCCATACATCCATTTCAGGCGGTGTGCATCTTGCGGTCGAGCGTGCGCACAAGCTTGGCTGTACCACCATGCAAATATTCTCCCACAATCCCCGTCAGTGGCATGCAGGCGCGATTCCTGATGAACATGCGCAGCAGTTCAGGGCGCTGCGTGAGCGGCATGACGTCAATCCGGTCTTTGTCCATGCCTCGTATCTCATCAATCTCGCGGCAATGAAGCCGGAACTGTTCGAAAAGTCGGTGTGGCTGCTTGCGCGGGAGATGGATATTGCCGACATCCTCGGCGCGGAGTATGTGGTTTTGCACGCCGGGAGCGCATCGCAGGATGCTCCAGACAATGCCCGGCGCAGGGCTGTCGGTGCGTTCAGGCAGGTTGCGCGGATGAAACAGTGGCAGGCAAAGCTGCTGCTCGAAAACACCGCCGGGGAGCGGGGGGACATTTCGTCCCGCATTATCGATATTGCGGAGATGATTGAAGCTGTCGGATCGCCGTTTATCGGAGGCGTCTGCCTGGACAGTTGTCACGCATTTTCTTCCGGGTATGATTTTTCAGATGATAAGGGGCTGGACGCATTGGCCGACGAGGTGGAACGGCGGCTGGGTCGCGAAGCGGTGAAGCTTATTCATCTGAATGATTCGAAGAAGGGCCTCGGAGCAGGCGTAGACCGGCATGAGCATCTTGGCGAAGGCGGCATCGGCATCGATGCGCTTGGCCGCTTGGTGCGCCATCCGCTCTTTGCGTCGGTCCCTCTTGTCCTTGAAACTCCGAAGAAGACCGAGGAAGACGATCCGCGCAATCTGAAGGCAGCACGAAAAATGATCCGTTGAGAAATCGGCACGCGGAACTCAGGAGGAAAGATTCAGGAGTCATCCCTTTCCTGTATTCCGAGTTCTGAATTATAGCTCCTTATCTCTGTACTTTACATATGTCGCGGCTGAGGTCGATAATCTCCATTTTATTGTTCATTTCAGGATATTTTGAAGACGGTCCCTCGGTGAAGATGACAAGGTTGCCGTCGATGCCAAATTTGCAGAGGCATTGCTTGACATATTCCCGCCAGTTTTCCGGATGGTCCGAATCGTGCACAGCACATACGCCGTAGCTGAACTGCAGGTTCTGGCAGGTCGAGTGTTTCGAACTGACGGCAATTATCCAGACCGGCATGCGAAAACGGGCAATGCTGCGGGCTGTAGCCCCAGTGTGCGTCGGAACAAATACGGCTGCCGGCGATATGCACGCCAATGTGCTCTCAACGCTGAGCGCAATCAAATCTGAAAGTTTCGTGTCGCTGGAGCAACTTGCCCGGCGGATCTGCTCGCGCACCGCATGGGCCGGACGTGCCTGCTCAACCGCGGCGCCTATTTTTGCAAGCATCGAAACGGCATCGACGGGATATAATCCCATAGCAGATTCACCCGACAACATGACGCAGTCTGTTCCATCAAGAATCGCATTAGCGACATCTGTCGATTCGGCGCGGGTAGGCCGGGGGTTCTCGGTCATGGATTCGAGCATCTGCGTTGCCGTAATGACCGGCTTGCCGAGCAGATTCGCCTTTTTCATGAGCGACTTCTGGACCAGCGCTATTTCTTCAATAGGAATTTCGACGCCGAGGTCACCGCGGGCGATCATGATGCCGTCGGCCGCAGCGAGAATCTCGTCAATATTCTGCAGAGCGGTCAGACGTTCTATTTTCGCGATAACAAAGGGTTTGTAGGCAAGTTCTTGCGCTGCAGCCCGAAGGTCTTCAATGTCCTGTGCCGAATCGACGAAGGACTGGCTGACCGCGTCGATTTCAAGCCGTTGTGCGACTTCCAGCCAAGCACGGTCCCGGTCGGTAAAGGCGCTCATGCCAAGGTTGATTCCGGGAATGTTCAACCCTTTTTTCGAACGAAGCTCGCCGCCGACCAGGACTTTGCAGGCGATGTCATTCCCCGAAACAGCGAGGACCTCAAGCTGGATGATTCCGTCGTTCAGGAAAAGCGTATCGCCTGGCTTGACTGATTTCGGCAGTAATTTGAATGTCACGGAAACGCGGGACGCTGAACCCGGAACGTCGTCGGTCGTCAGCGTAAAGGAATCACCCGGGCTCAGCGTGACCGGCTCTTCAGCGATCAATCCGATGCGCATTTTGGGACCGGGGAGGTCAGCCATGATCGCAATACGCCGTCCGACAACTGCCGACGCCTTGCGGATGCTGTCGACAACGCGGGCATGGTTGTCGAAATCGCCGTGCGAGAAGTTGAGACGGGCAACGTTCATCCCGGCTCGAATCATCTGCTCCAGCATGTGCTGAGATTCTGATGAGGGGCCGATTGTACAGACAATTTTGGTTTTGCTTTTTGGCATAGTCATGATAGCGCTCCCATGAAACAATTGATGGCACATTGCGATAATTATAGCCATAATCAGACCGGATGTGAAAGACCGTTTTTTAGCCGCCGTTGCATGTGCCTGGCCAGTGCTTTATAATTAACCCATGCAGATCGAAAAAGAGCAGATGCCGGAAGGTGAGTTTCCGGCAGTGAATCCCCCCAAGACGGATGATTCCCTGTGCGCGCTTCAGTGGACGGGTGAGCTTGCGGATTTCTTTTCTCTCTCTCCTGACATGATGTGCATCCTTGATTGTGTCTCCACCCGTTTCGTGAAGGTGAATTCGGCATTCGAACGTGCGCTGGGGTATTCCAACGCTGAATTGCTTTCCCGTTCCTTGCTCGATCTGATACATCCAGACGAGGCAGATGATGCCGCGTTGAATTTTTCCGGGAACCTTGCCAATGGAATACCAGTGTTTGGGGTGTCGAATCGGCATATGAGGAAGGACGCTGGAGTGGAATGCGCACCCGCATCTCGAACGAGGACTCGCATATGCAGTAGCGCGCGACATTACCGAGCGCAAGCGGATGGAGCAGTCTCTTCGCCTGTCTGAGGAGACGTTCAGGGCAGTGCTGAATGCGATAACGGAACCCGCCTATGTCATGGATACCCATGGATTTGTCCTTGAACATAACAAGGCATTTGCAACGCTCATCGGCAGGAGAGGCGAACTTTTTCAGGGCAAGCTGCTCTTCGATCTGTTGCCGGCGGAAATTGTCTATCGCTGGCGCGCCCGGATTGACGAAGTGATTAAGACAAAAAAAGGCTTGCGTATGGAAGACGAATACAAAGAAAGGATTATCTACCTTTCCATGTATCCGATTTGCGACAGCGAAGGGGATATTGTGAAGATTGCCGTTTTTGGGCAAGACATTACCTGGCTGCGGGAGGCTCAGGAGACGCTTCTGCTGAATGAGGAGCGTCTTGAAGCATTGCTCCATTTGAGTCAAATGACCGGCAAGTCCGAAGCGGAGATTCGTGAATATGCGCTTGAGGAGGCGGTGAGCCTGATGAGGAGTCGTTTCGGATACCTGCATTCCGTGAATGAAGATAGAGGGACGGTCGATCTTGTCCTCTGGTCGCAGGATGTTTATCGGCAGTGTCCCCATGAGAGCCTGATGCATTATCCTGTTGAAGAGACCGGAATCTTGGCTGACAGCATCAGGGAGCGCAGGCCGGTGATTCATAATGACTTGAGTTCTGGAGCATTGCTGAAAGGATTTCCGGCAGGCTATCCGCCAATAACAAGGCACCTGAGCGTTCCAATTTTTGAAAACGACCGGATTGTCGCGATAGCGGGAGTCGGAAACAAGGTGCTGCCGTATGATGAAACAGATACGGCTCAGCTTGGGCTTTTCATGCAGACCATGTGGGCAATCCTGAAGCAGCGGCAGGCTGACGAGGTGATCAAGCGCTACTCGATAGAAGATGCGCTGACCGGAGTTGCCAACCGCCGTCATTTTGAAGAGGTACTCGCTTCTGAATGGCAGCGGGGCTTGCGGGAGCAAAAGCCTTTGTCTGTAATCTTTGTCGACATCGATTTTTTCAAGGCATATAACGACTTCTATGGACATCAGTCGGGAGATGCATGCCTGAAGCGCGTGGCGGAGTGTCTCCGGGCTGTGGTAACGCGGTCGGGCGATCTGGTCGCCCGATACGGCGGAGAGGAGTTTGTGGCGATCCTTCCGAATACCAATATTGCAGGGGTCATCAAGGTCGCTGAGACCATGCGCGAGAAGGTCATGGAGATGCGCCTGCCGCATGAAGATTCCAGAGTTGCCCCATATGTTACCATCAGCATTGGCGCGTCATCAGGCATGCCAAGTGACGGAAAGTCGTGCGAACAACTGCTTGAAAGTGCGGATCGCGCCTTGTACCAGGCGAAAAGCGAGGGCCGCAACCGGGTGCTGTGGATTATTGAAGGACGAAAATAGGGACTTTTCTTTTCCGCTTCGCTGTTCACTCTTTTTGTCTACTGCGCAGCTTTCAGGGATAGGTAATTTCACAAACGGGAGGATCTTTAATGTCCGAATTCAAGAATGTTGACGTCACAAAAAAAGCGAATGTGTATTTCGGAGGGGGTGTTACCAGCCGGACCGTTCTGTTTGAAGATGGCTCAAAAAAGACACTTGGCATAATGCTTCCGGGAGAGTATGAGTTTGCAACATCAGACCGTGAGATTATGGAAATCCAGTCAGGAGAGCTGGATTTCCTGCTTCCGGGATCGAATGAATGGAAGCCGGTGACCGGCGGTCAGTCATTCGATGTGCCGGCTAATGTCTCGTTTAAGGTTCGTGTAAAAATAATTTCTGACTATATCTGCTCGTTCCTGAAATAATTATCAGTTGTTCATGCTACAAAAAAAGAGCGTCCCGTTACGGCGGTGCTATTTATCGTTAGTATTCAAGTGATTCAGATAATAAAAAGCAGGCATCGAGCCGAATTCCCGGATTCGATGCCTGCTGAAAAACCATGTAAGGAATGAAAACCGGAGATATAATTCAGGAGACCGGTCGGCGGAATCTCATGGCCTTCATCCGTTTCTTGCGTGCCGCCCGCTGCTTTTCCTTTTCCTTTACTGAAGGTTTCATGTAGAAACTTTTTCTTTTTACATCCCTGAATAAGCCTTCTTTCTGAAGCTTTCTCTTCAGTTCCTTGAGGGCACAATCGACATCGTTTCCCTGCACTTTTATATTCAATAGGAGGTTATCTCCTGTCCCGGCCGCCAGGGCGCCCGCCGCCACCGTAACCGCCTCGTCCGCCGCCGCCAGGGCCACCACCAAATCCTCTGCGTTCGCGAGGCTGCTGCGGCCGGGCCTCAGAAACCGTGAGGGTCCGATCTTTAAACATCGAACCGTTCAATGCCGCAATTGCACTCTGCGCAGCGTCATCAGACGCCATTTCAACGAAACCGAAGCCTTTTGAGCGGCCTGACACATTGTCCATAATAACGCGAGCCGAATCAACCGCACCATATGCGGAAAACAGGGTGTTGAGATCTTCATCGCCCGCTGTGTAGGGAAGGTTCCCTACATATACTTTCTTTGCCATAGCGCCTCCTTAGTGCTTGCGCAGAAATAAACCCAAGAGCCTCTGCGAGGATTGAGTTTCCATACCGCTCCAAAGCTGTAGTAGCTTAGCATAAAACAGTTTGTAATGCACAGGAAATTTGAGCGGGAAGATCCGCTCTGAGCCGTTCAATTGTCTGCCTTTGCGCTATGGTAAAATTAAAAATGCGAGATAGTGCGATCAATCTTGTTTATTCAACGGAACAAGTCACGCCCTTGAAGGACAAGGCAAAAAGTGAGAGCAGATCAATTGCTGTTGCCGCAGCTCAACAAAAAATCACCGTCAGTCTGGAACGCAAGGGACGCGGCGGCAAATCGGTCACTGTCATTGAGGGTTTGCAGATAGCGAAGAAGGAAAAGGATGTTCTCCTGAAGCAGCTCAAATCGTGTTTTGGCACCGGCGGAGCGCTGAAAGCGGAGACCATCGAAGTTCAGGGAGATCACCGCAATGCGATTCTGCTTCATCTCCAGCAGCTTGGGTTCAGACCAAAAAAAGCGGGCGGATAAGCGCCCTTTTTCCTGCAAGACGGCCCGGCAGGAGAGATGGCCGTATGACACAAGCTATTTCTATATTTGCATCGCGGCGAACACATGGCGGAGAGTGTCAATCAGTAGTTGGTAGAAATGTAGTAGCTGGTAGTAGCTGAGCAAAACAAGGGCTTTTTGAGGTATCTCAAAAAGCCCTTGTTATATAGTAAGTTAAGTGCCCCCGACACGATTCGAACGTGCGACACCAGGTTTAGGAAACCTGTGCTCTATCCACCTGAGCTACGGGGGCTTCAGAAAGTTTTTTAGTTTACCACAACAACGAACCGGTGCCGTTATATTTGTGCCAGTGCCATGGCGACGGCTTCTTCCGGGGATTCGGCTTTTTGCACGCCTTTAATGTCCCACGTGTTCAGTCCGATGACTGTCTTACCGGTTTTCAGGGCAATGGCAATCTCGGAGAGCGTGCCATATTCGCCGCCGATGGCGATAAGCGCATCTGCAGAGCGGACAATAAACACATTGCGCTCTTCGCCGAAACCGGTTGCAACCGGAACATCTATGTAAGGATTGGCATCATGCCGGTACGCCTGCGGCAGGATGCCGACAGTTGTTCCGCCGGCTGACTTAGCCCCTTTTGCAGCCGCTTCCATGACTCCGCCTAACCCGCCGCAGACAAGCATGGCTCCGTTTTTAGCGATCAGTTTGCCGATCTCTTCCGCAAGTGCCAGAGTTGCAGAGTCTGTGGTTCCGGCTCCAACTACGGCTAAGACAATTCTGTCAGGCATCGGCAACATCTGTCCGTTGCGGCTGTGGCTGTCGGGGCTCTTTGCGCCGGTCGAGCACCATGGCTAGAAGAGGCAGTAAAACAGCGCCAAACGGCAGCATAAAGATGAACAGCGCAGGGACAGCCTTCGCGAGTTCCTTGAAATGAACGTAAAGCTGTTTTTTTTCATTGGCTGTCCATTGCTGACCGGTGCTGTGATGTTTCATGAGTAACTGCATAAGACCTCTTACCTGAAGCACTTCATGGAGAATCAACGCCTTGTTGCGATCAAAAAGGCTGCGGAAGAAATGCTCGCAGGGATATTTTTCGTGGGGTGACTGCGGTAGTGGGCATGGCGTCTCTGGCATATTGTCAGTGGTGTCTTCAACTGTTCATAACTTCCGGTTCGTAAAAGAATGGTCGGGGCGAGAGGATTTGAACCTCCGACTTCACGGTCCCGAACCGTGCGCGCTACCAAACTGCGCTACGCCCCGTTCCAACCAAGCTTAATACTTTAGCACAGTCATAAGATAAAGAGGAAGGGGCTGATAAAAGCGTTGCGGCACAATGCTTTCAGGAAAACTGTCACTTCTGAAAGAGCGTGAGATACTGTCCGTAGCCTTCCTTTTCGAGATCCTTTTTCGGGATGAAACGGAGCGACGCGGAGTTCATGCAGTACCGTAACCCGGCAGGCTTGGGGCCGTCGGAAAAGACATGACCAAGATGAGAGTCAGCATGTCTGCTCCTGACTTCGGTGCGGGTCTGGAGCCAACTGCGATCCTCTTTTTCGACAAGATTGGCAGGGTCGAGCGGCCGCGTGAAGCTCGGCCAGCCGGTGCCTGAATCATATTTATCAAGCGAGCTGAACAGCGGTTCGCCGGAAACAATATCGACATATATTCCATCTTCTTCATTGGAGTGGTATTTGTTTTGGAACGGCGGTTCGGTGCCGTCTTCCTGCGTTACTTTATACTGCATCGGAGTCAATTTTTTTTTGAGTTCTTCTTTTGAAGGCTTCATGTAGTTTCCCCATGTATTATTTGCCAGGTTCTGCTGTGGAGCGGCAATCCGCGCCTGTCTCTGCTCGGGCTGCTGCATGCATCCGAAAAGAGGCGACAGCAGCATGAGAAGGGCAAAGCTGAGAATATAATGGCATTTTTTCATTTCATGATTCAGCATATCATCGAACCGGACATTTTTTCGCGGCGTCTCCAGTGTCGATTTTATGAACGTGATGGCAGCCCGCCTCCGCAGTCGGAATGCGAGCGAAGCTCCGAGTATCTTCCAGGCAGAGATGCATTCAGGACATTCTTTAGATCGTCGATATCCGGAATACGGGGAGTATTGACAAGATTCGTCGCCTGCCGTGCGATGCGGCTGAACTTTTCCAGTTCCTCTTCTGTGAGCGCATCTTCTTCGCCAAGCAATGTCCGCATGAGAAGGCCGCATTCATCAATGGACTCCAGCCCGAGAGCTTTGAGAATGGCTGAAACCTTTTCAGGTGTGACCGGCTGGAGGAAACGCAGGTATTCAGTCAGAAGCAGACCATTTGCCCGGCCATGCGGAATGTTTCGGAAGAAGGTGAGTGAATATCCGAGCGAATGCACCATCGTTGTGCCGGTCTGTGCAATTACCATCCCTCCTAAAAGAGAAGCATAGAGCAGTTCTTCCCGTTCGGCAAGAGTCCGCTTTTCATGCTCCAATGCTTTAACCATATTGCCGAAGTGACGGATTGCGTCGATTGCCAGGTGATCGCTTATACAGGTCCCTCGTTTTGAAAGATACCCTTCAACGGCATGTGACAGCGCGTCGACCGCGGTGTTTACGGTTACCTGCCGTGGAAGCGATTCGGTATATCGCGCATCAAGAAAAGCTACTTTCGGGAAGATGTCGGGATGAGAGAAGCTTCTTTTTGTCTGGCGTTCCGTATCCGTAAGAATCGAATATTGAGTCACCTCACTGCCGGTTCCGGCAGTGAGCGGAACCGCGATAACCGGAAGCGGTCTGACCGGAAACTGTCCGCCGAAGAGCTGCCCGGCATTCATCTCATTTGCAGCCAATGCCGCGACTGCCTTGGCTGCGTCCAGCGGAGATCCGCCTCCGATGCCGATAATCATGTCTGCCCCAAATGTCCGCGCGGCGGCGCCTCCGCTTTCTATGGCTGCAAAGGAAGGGTTCTCCTCGATTCGGTCATAAGTATCCCATGGAATGCCGTGATTTTTCAGCGCTGCCTCGATATCCGCAAGCGCGCCGCTTTTTCTGGCTGACGACCTGCCGGTTATCAGCAACGCCCGCTTCCCCCAACCGGCAAGTTCAGCGGCGTTCTTTGCAATGCAGTCAGCGCCGAAGAAGATTTTTGTTGGTACATGAAAGGTGAAGTTCATAGTCATGTCCTCCATTGACCGATGTTCATGTTCAGGGTGACGATGCCTTTTCGAGCAGTTTCAGGAACTCTACCGCCGGGCGCGAGAGGAATTTGTCTTTAAGATAGATAACGCCGAGATTTCGGGAGAAGGAAGTATCTGTTATCGGAAGACACATGAGCGCGCCGTTCTTTTTCTCGGTCTCGACCGCTTTGTCCGGCAGAATTGAGATGCCGAGACCTGTCCTCACCAAGCTCTTGATTGTTTCTATATAGGCTACTTCCATGGCAACCGCCGGCGTCAGCCCTTTTGCCGCAAATGCTGCATCAACCATTCTTCGTGTCTCAGTACCGGTTTCTGTGAGGATCAATCCGTGGGAAATGATGTTTTTCAGTCGTATCTGTTTGACTGAGGCAAGAGAATGTCCGGCAGGCACTACTAACGACATGGGGTCTTGCCAAATGTTTTTTGCAATCATCCGGGGCGGATTCTGCTGCAGGGTTATTACGCCGAGATCGACAAGGTTCTTTCCCACCATGTCGAGAATTGTCTCAGAGCGGTGGCATCGGAGCTTCAGGTTAACTTTCGGAAATGCTGAGATGTAAGACTTCAGCACATCCGGCAGCCGGTGAATGCTGATATGGTCGCTCGTGCCGATAACGAGTTCGCCGGAGCACTCAGCTGACATGTCTCTGACCGCAGTTCTTGCCTCATGAACCGACCGGAGGATGCGATCTGCATGACCGTAAAGCGTATCCCCGGCACTGGTCAGAAAAACCTTTTTTCCGATGCGGTCGAAAAGCCGCTTGCCGAGTTCATCCTCCAGAGCCTTTATCTGTTTGCTCACAGCCGGCTGGGTAATATAAAGCTCCTCGGCCGCGCGGCTGAGGCTCCGCGTTTCGCAGACCTTCCTGAAATAAACCAGCTGATTGATATTCATACTTTTCGTTATGGATATTATGACTTTAATGAATATAGATAATGCATGACTTTATGATATTCTATGAGCATTCAAAGAGTAAAGACTCTTAATCCTCACGAGCGGAAGGTGATAAACATGGCAATGACATTGGCAGAAAAAATCTTCAGGTCTCATCTGCGGGACGAACCTTTTCCAGGAACAAAGGTGCTTTCTATCGATGTGGTTCTCTGTCACGAGATAACCACCCCGATAGCCATAAATGACTTGGTTGCCAGGGGGAAAGACAGGGTTTTCGATCCGGAAAAGATAAAGGTTGTTATTGACCACGTGACCCCCGCAAAAGATACCAAGACCGCTCTCCAGGGGAAGATAATGCGGGACTGGGCACGCCGCCAGAACATCAGGGACTTTTTTGATATCGGGCGTAACGGAGTCTGTCACGCAATCTTCCCTGAAAAAGGCTTTATCCGTCCGGGATACACCGTTATCATGGGCGACTCGCACACCTGTACGCACGGCGCATTCGGGGCCTTTGCCGCTGGTGTCGGCACGACAGACCTGGAAGTGGGCATCCTGAAAGGTGTCTGCAGCTTCCGGGACCCCGAAACCATCAGAATCAATGTCAACGGAACCCTATCGGAAGGCGTGTATGCGAAAGATGTCATCCTGTATGTCATCAAGCTCCTGACGGTCAATGGCGCGACGGACTGTGTCATGGAATTTCAGGGCGACGTTGTGAAGGCAATGTCAATGGAGTCGCGCATGACGCTTTGCAACATGGCGATAGAGGCGGGCGGTACTTCAGGAGTCTGTATGCCTGATGAAGTCACCGTGGATTACCTCTGGCCGTTCATCTCCGGTGACTATGCTGAAAAGCCTGCTGCGCTCGCGGATTTCAAGAAGTGGTGGTCTGACGAGGGCTGCTCCTACAAAAAAGTGATTGATGTCGATGTCTCGGATCTGGAGCCGCAGGTGACGGTCGGCTACAAGCCGGACGAAGCGAAGAATATCTCCGAGGTCGAGGGCACGCCGGTCGATCAGATATATATCGGCTCCTGTACCAACGGCAGGCTTGAGGATCTCCGTGTTGCCGCTGCATATCTCAAGGGAAAGCTGATTTCGCCCATGGTTCGCGGTATCGTCTCTCCGGCGACCCCGAAGATATTCCGTCAGGCTGACGAGGAAGGCATCATCAGTATCTTCATGGATGCCGGCTTCTGTGTAACCAACCCGACCTGCGGAGCCTGCCTTGGGATGTCCAGCGGAGTTCTTGCTCCCGGAGAGGTCTGCGCCTCTACGACCAACCGCAATTTCAGCGGCAGGATGGGAAAGGGCGGCATGGTTCATCTGCTCAGCCCTGCTATGGCAGCTGTTACGGCAATTGAAGGCAAGATCGCGGACCCGAGAAAATTCAGAAAGGAGACGCTTTAAATGAAAACATATGGAGGCAAGGTTCTTTTTCTTGATCGGTCCGACATCAATACGGACGAAATTATCCCGGCGAAATACCTGACCGAAATTTCAAAAGAGGCGCTGAAGCCGCATATGCTTGAGGACCTGAAACTCGAAGGCTTTCATGCTCAGGATGCGGCGGTGCGTGAAGCAAAGGTGATCGTTACCCGCGCCAACTTCGGTTGCGGCTCTTCCCGTGAGCATGCTCCGTGGGTCTTTGATGTGAATGACATTAATGTGGTCATCGCATCAAGTTTTGCCCGTATTTTCCGCCAGAACATGTTCAACTGCGGCATGCTTGCCATTGAGTTGCCGGAGGCAGTGATTCGGGAGATTTTCGAGCACAAAGGTGCTGACGCGTCTATCGCAATTGATTTCGAGAAAGACATATTGACGGTTACGTCATTGAAGGGAGCGAAGGCATTCCCGTATCAGCTTGCCGAATTCGACAAGGCGCTCGTAAAGGCAGGCGGCTGGGTTGAGTTTGCCGACGCAAGGTATTAACGCAGCATTTGTTGTGTCTGCCTGTCAAACCATATACAAAACAGGCAGTATCGAAGATGCTCATGCAAACAACCTTCAGAGGTGAGGACTGTCATGGATACGATACATGCCGAGCAGTGCGGTAATCAGATCGAAAAGGCGAGAAGCATCCGTGACAAGCTCCCCGCGATTGTCGATCAACTGGTCCAGTCATGCAGCGAACATGCCGCCCTTGCGCATGTCGATTCCGAACCACTGCCGTCCAAAGATGCCATTATCGGAATTGCGCGGTTGGCGTGCCAGATGCTGTTCCCCGGATATCTTACCGAGACCCGGATTGACCGGGTAACCCTCAGCTATTACTACGGTCAGGCTGCAACCTCATTTTTTGATATCTTCTCGGAGCAGGCTGCGCTTGCCCTGCGCCATGAATGCCGCCGCAACAACATGGCATGCATGACCTGCGATGAGCAGGGCAAGTCTTTAGCGCTGTCTCTTCTGCAGGCATTTCCGAAAATGCGTGAGCTTCTTGCCAAAGATGTGCAAGCCGCGTTTGACGGCGACCCGGCGGCAAAGAGTTATGACGAAGTTATCTTCAGCTATCCCGGTCTGTTCGCGATTGCGGTGCAGCGGATGGCTCATTATCTCTACCTGCAGAAGGTGCCGTTCATTCCGCGCATCATGACTGAATACGCTCACAGTGAGACCGGTATTGACATCCATCCGGGAGCAACTATCGGTGAAAGCTTCTTTATCGACCACGGCACCGGCGTTGTCATCGGCGAAACAACGACAATCGGCAATAACGTCCGTATCTATCAGGGCGTTACGCTCGGAGCGCTCTCACTTTCAAAAGAAGATGTGGACAAGCTGAGGAGCGTGAAGCGTCATCCGACCATCGAGGATGATGTGCTTATTTACTCCGGCGCGACGATTCTTGGCGGAGAAACGGTGATCGGCGCCCGCTCCGTCATCGGTGGAAACGTCTGGCTTACCGCATCAGTTCCACCGGATACCATGGTCTTCATCAAAAGGCCGGAGCTGGTTTACAAAGATATGTCGCATTAGGTCAGGCCTCTCCGTCTGGACCTGATGAGCGGGCTGGCGGTCATCTATGCTGGTGTCGTACCTGCCGCGTTTGGCTTTTATGTCTGGAATGCCGGGCTTGTCCGGCTTGGTCCGGCGACTGCCGCAATCTTCATCTGTTCTGTAGTCCGGAAGCTTATCGGATCCTCGGCTTCCGACGATTGTATTTTACGGCATTGCCCTTTGCGAGGCCGAGCGGGTATTTCGCGCTGTTGATCTTCATTTTCCGCGCGACGGCGGCTTCAATGTCGACGTCCAGTTTGTCCGCAAGCCGCGCAAGATAAATGAAGACATCGGCGATTTCTTCAGACACGCGGAGCATCTCGTCTTTTTGATCCTTGATCGCAGACGATTGATTTTCGGTAAGCCACTGGAACATCTCGAGCAGCTCCGAAGACTCTTTTGCCAGGGCCATCGAGAGGTTCTTCGGCGTATGGAATTGATCCCAGTCGCGTTCTGCTGCAAAGCGGGCAAGTTCATACTGAAGTTTTTTGATATCCATGCTTCATAATCTACCACATCAAGCTGGAATTCGAGAGAGACAAGCACCTTGGAGGGAAGGAGTCTGTCAAAATTCTGCGTAACGGTAGGCGGGTCGGGGGAAATGCGTATAATCGAGGTCAGTAAAGCCCTGATCTTAAGATGGCGGTGAAGAGAAGATGCCGTATCCTGAGGACGGTGACGGTAGCCGCTGTCAGTTTCGGGGCGGTGAAAGTTCTTGCGCACCTGTACATCAAGGAGTGCGAGCAGGTTGTCCTGCATCTGATTGACGAGCGGCGTGCGGGCCGAAACAGTGAAATCAGAAGATAGTCAAGTGTGCCGCGTTCATAAGCAGTGAGAAGGACTCAGGCTGTAGGCTTCGCAACGGCAGCTTCAGGCCCGCGAAACCGCTTCGGGCGCCTGATGAGATCTCCGGCCCGAACCCCGTGCGGTACGGGAAAGTAAACGGTATCTTCGTTGCGTACTGACTGAATATCCCGCCGCTCGGCGTCCTGCATCGCGACAATCGCAAATGGCTGTTCCTCAAGCCCCGGCGTCAGGTACTCAACCGTGTCGCCTGAATGCAGCCGGTTTCGCATCCTGACCTTTGCGGTCGAGCCGTCCGTCTCAAGCACTATCCCGACCAACTCATGGCTCATGCGGTACGCCTCGCTGTCGAAATTGTAGTCTGAGTCAGGCTGCCTGCCGAAAAACATGCCGGTGGTATAGCCGCGGCTGCTGAACATGGCGAGTTCACGCAGCCAGCGATCGTTGACCCGAAAGTCGCCATTGCCTAAGGCGTCGATCGCTTCGCGGTACACCTTGGTAACGCCCGCCACATAATTGATGCCTTTCATCCTGCCCTCAATCTTGAAGCTGTCAACTCCGGCATCGGCAAGCACGGCAAGGTGTTTGATCATGCAGAGATCTTTCGAACTCATGATATATGTTCCCCGATCATTTTCATACACGGGGAAATGCTCTCCCGGCCGCTTCTCTTCCATCAGCGTGTAGTTCCAGCGGCATGAATTGGTGCATTCGCCCCTGTTTGCGCTACGTCCGGTGAGGAAACTGCTTATGTAACATCTGCCGGAATAGGAGATGCAGATGGCACCGTGGACAAAGGTTTCGATCTCGATGTCAACACCCTGCCGGATTTCACGGATTTCATCGATCGAAAGCTCGCGCGAGAGGATAATGCGTTTTGCCCCGAAGCGCTGCCAGAAACGGGCCGCTCCAATATTGGTGATATTGGCCTGTGTGCTGATGTGGAGATTGATTTCGGGCAGATGCGTTCTGAATAGCTCCATCAATCCCGGGTCAGATACGATGACCGCGTCCGGGCGGATCTCGCTCAGCGCCGCGCAATGTTCTTTCGCGTCGGCGATATCGCGGTTGTGCGCCAGTATATTTGCGGTGACGTATGCTTTAACACCGTGTTCACGCGCATACGCGACCGCTGTCTTGAGTTCAGCATCGTTGAAATTTCCCGCTTTTCCCCTGAGGCTGAAGCGGGAATCGCCGAGGTAGACCGCGTCTGTTCCGTAATGAACGGCGGCTCGCAATTTCTCGAAGTCTCCCGCGGGAGACAGAAGCTCAGGCAGCTTCATTTCAGCATCCGTGACCGGCACAACTTTATCTGCTCCTGCGCAAGACAATCGCAACGTTCATTTTCAGGATGGCCGTTGTGTCCCTTAATCCACTGTCATTGGACGGTATGTGGCTTGGCTGCCTGAAGCAGCCGTTCCCAGAGGTCGCGGTTCAGCACATCTTTCTTCCGGGAATTTTTCCATCCGTTCTTCAGCCAGCCGAAAATCCAGACCTTCATCCCTTGGACAATGTAATTCGAGTCGGTGGTAACCCTTACGGTGCATGGTTTTTTGAGAGCTTCCAGAGCCGTAATCGCTCCCATCAGTTCCATGCGGTTATTGGTTGTCATCTCCTCAAATCCGGCAAGCTCTTTTTCTTTGGCGCCCGAACGCACAATGGCTCCGAACCCGCCTATCCCGGGATTCCCGCTGCATGCCCCGTCTGCAAATATCTCCACAAAAGATTTTTTTTCATCCGCCATGGTTTTATATTGTACTTGTTTCGCCGCGCACCTGCCAAATGTTCTGACGAAATCTATCTGTTCTTTGTATCAGATGCTCCTGTGAAGTATAATCAAGTCGAATAGGCATCCCCGGGAAAGGAGTACGCGGTGTCAGCAGTTCGTTCCTATACCTTTTTTCTTCTTTCTGCTTTTTTTGCAGCTATGGTGTCCGCCTGCGGCAATGCGCTTGAGCCGGAGCCACAGACACCTGCCTCCGTGCCGTTGGCGAAACCGGCGGCGTCACAGGTGAAAGATGAAAAACAGAATCTGCAAGCACTGGTGCAACAAGCCCGGAAACTGGCGAGAGGGGACAACAAACAGCGGCAGGAGGCTGTGGTTCTGTTCAGGAAAGCAGCTGACGCGGGACATCCGGAGGGCATTGGCCGCCTTGCCCGAGCGTATCGGCTTGGCCATGGCGTTGAGAGAGACTACGTCATGGCTCGTAAGCTTTATGAGAAATCAATTGCGGCCGGATACGCTGCGGGCAAAGTCGGGCTTGGTCATATGTACCGTCAGGGAGCCGGAGTCGAGAAGGATGAAATCAGGGCCTGCGATCTCTATCGCTCCGCAGCCGAACTGGGCGTGCCGGGAGGCATGTATTACTACGGGCATTGCTTCGAACACGGGTTTGGTGGAAACCGCCCAGACCCCGAAGAAGCTGTTCGCTGGTACCGCAAGGCGCTCAATACCGACAAGGATTATTGCTATGCCTATATTGGATTGGCAAGGCTCTATACCCGCGGAGTGGGAGTCGAAAAGAATCTGGATGAAGCAGCGAAAATTTACAAAAGCGGAGCGGATCGCGGATGCACCGGCCCGGAGCGACTGGTGGAGTAACAACAGGAAGAGTTCGTTTTGCTTCAGGCATTGCCCCGTCTATTCTTGCTGTCTTTCCCCTTCGTCACTTTATCGGCACAGGGCATGTTTTTGTGGACGAGAGTTCTTTTCAGTTTGCATTGAAGGGCTATGAATGTTCTGCAGCTTCCCGACCCGTCTATTGCATCGGACTTCGGAAACGACGCGTATTTGCATGCGAGATCGCAGAATTTCATGAGTTAAGCCTCTCATGTGCTGCCCTGCGCTGTCAACAGACCGGCCATAATATGTTGGTAAAGAGCAGCAGAAAAATATATCTGGTCCGGCATGCGTGCTCTCTGCTCACTGAGGATGAAGAACAGAAAATTCCTTGATGTAGCCCGGGAGCGGATAGGTTATGCTCAACGGGTGCGTCTGCGGACTGGAAGGCGATGCAGAGACTGAAGCATTTTGTAACTGCCTGTCCAGGCTTCATGTTTTGCGATAGCGCAGGAGAAAGCAAGGCGGGGAATCGTGAAGCATAATCCTGAACGACCTTACTATATTGCCCGCGACCCTGACGGGTACTGCCCTTATCTCGACCGTTCCACATGCAAATGCTCGATTCATGAGCATCGGCCGCGGCAGCGCAGACGGTATGCATACAGTCTGTAACTGAGAGGAACAGCATTCTCCGGTTTCTTACGCAGCTTTCCGGAAAACTGCGGGAGACATGCAGAGGTCGAAGTTTGGCGCCATCTCAGGCATTGCTGATGAAATCCGCTTTTCAGCCGGTGCGCGTATCGTTCCGAGGCTCTTCAGGTACTCGAGAAAAACCTCGGCGTCGGTAAAGCCCGTATTAACCCGGTATCCTGTTGCCGCGCCCAGCGTCGGAATGCCGTCGCCGCCGCTGGCAAGGTAATTGTTTGTAACGATTCGATAGGCTCGAGCATTGTCAATGTCAGCATAGCCGCCATCAGCCAGCTTCACCCGCGGTTCCCTGATTCGGGAGCCTTTCGGCGCGGCAGTATCAATCCTAAATGTTATTCCGGCCACATACAGATACGGCTCCTTGCCGGAGGTTGCCAGTTGGAAATTAACGGCCTCTTCGAGGGCTGCTTTCAGCTCAGACCCTTTGAGATCAAGAATAACCAGGGAGTTGTTGAACGGGAGCAGTTCGTAGACCGTGGCAACCGAAACCGGTCCTGCAGGGATGTCGCGACGTATCCCGCCGACATTTTGGATTGCAACCTGGGTGCCGGAAGCCCGCGTTTTCCAGAGCATTGCATTAGCGACGAGCGGCCCGGGACCGGCGTTATTCCCCCGCTCCAGATTTTGCGCCGCTGCGGCGACGGTGGTGCGCATCATCTCCTGAAGCGGGCCTGCGTAAGTTTCCAGCATTTTCTTCGCGTGAGGATCCTCATCGTAGAAAGCGACAACGCCGGATTCGTTCAGTTCCCGGACGATTTCAGTATAAATATCAGATGCCGGCTGCACCGGGAGGTTGTTCAGGCGAAAAGCATGTGCTGCCAAAAGCTTCGGGCTGCCGCTCCAGGCCACCGGCTCACCGTCGGGATTAAGCGTCACTTTCAGCACTCCGAGGAGCTTTGCCCACTCCCACGACTGCACAACGAGCACATTTTTCCCGAACGGATTCTTGACAAGAGTCGGATATGGGCCGTCAGGGGTCAGTCCAAGCCGGGAGAACCCAGCAGTATCCCCCAGCAGCGAATGCGTGTGGCCGCCGACGATGAGCGACAAGCCAGGAATCTTTTTCGCAAGCGCGATATCTTCTTCATATCCGGAGTGTGAGAGCAGGATTATCCTCGTTACCCCCCGAGCGTTTAAGGCCTCAACCGCTTTTTTGACGCTTGCGATAGGATCGGCAAAGGTCACGTTCGGTCCGGGGGTTGAAACAAAGGGAGTCTCCATTGTAGTAAGCCCGATTATGCCGACCACAGTGCCGGCTATCTGTTTGATAACGAACGGGCGTATCTTGTCCATAAGCAGTGGCTCCAGTGAGACGTCAACGTTTGAGGAGACCAACGGAAAATTCAGTCCATCAATAAGCTCTGCCAGCAACTCTGGTCCACGGTCAAATTCATGATTCCCGGCGCACATGACATCAATGCCGAGCATGTTCATGAAGGCGGCGTCGGCCCTGCCGGCATAGTGCGTGAAATAGAGCGTTCCCTGCACCATGTCGCCGCCGTGGAGAAACAGCACGTTCTGCTGTCGTCCTCGAAGGTCGTCTATGGCTGTTTTCAGACGGGCAAACCCGCCAAGGGGAACTTTTACGGGCGAGCCGTTTGCGGTGAGAGTCACTTCAGTCAGGTCAAGGTGTGAATGGGTGTCGTTGATGTGCGCGATAGTAAGCGTCAGTGCTTCCTGGCGGAGTCCGGGCGCGGTTGAGCAGCCCTGAACAAGCAGCACGGCCAGTGACAGAAGGGCCAAAATGACGAGTGAGCCGAAACGTTGTTTCACATGAATCATCTGAGATACTCCTTAGTATAGCTATAATAATCTCTTGGCCTGGCAACCGGCAGGCGCTTCGCACTCGCCTTATTTTAGATCCTTTATAAAGACTTATCTGCTGCTATCGCCGACTGCATGGCCAATTATTCTCAATGCTTCCCGCAACTTCCGCCTCTGGCAATCCGGTGAGTCCATTTGCGAATCGCACTATCCGACGGGCTGAGTTTCCTGTGCTCATTGCCTGCAGACTAACGAATCCTTCATAATAAACGTTTAGTAAATTCTTATGCGCGAAGCCAACTTAGGAGTCAGTATGACAGATTTTGATGCGGGAACGTCAGGAGCGCGCCTTGTCGAAGCCGGCAGTCGCCATGTGTCAGTAATGGAATTCTGCTCATGACATGCATCCGCACCGTCTTTCTGCCGGTTCTTTTCTCATTGACGCTCTTCATGAGCGCAACATTGATTTTCATTGTCCAGCCGATGGTCGCAAAGATGATTCTGCCGCTCCTCGGCGGCACGCCGTCCGTGTGGAATACCTGCATGATGTTCTTTCAGGCGCTCCTCCTCGGCGGATACGCTTACGCGCATGTCTCAAGCAGCAGGCTTCCGGTCGGAAGGCAGGTGATGCTGCATGCCGCGCTTCTTCTGCTCGCCTGCATTGTTCTGCCGGTCGCCGTCTCAAGCCACTGGATTCCGGCAGGCGAGACTAACCCGATTGGGCTCGTGCTCATTCTGTTGTTTGTGTCGGTCGGGCTTCCCTTTTTTGCGCTCTCCAGCACGGCGCCGCTCATGCAGCGATGGTTTGTCTGGACGGGGCATCCGTCTTCGGCTGATCCCTATTTTCTCTACAGCGCAAGCAATGCCGGCAGCATGCTGGCGCTCATGAGCTATCCTGCCTTTATCGAGCCGGGATTTGCCCTTCGTGAGCAAAGCTCGCTCTGGTCGGTCGGTTATGTTCTTCTGATTGCATTCATTCTCGGGTGCGCATATTTCACCTGGCGTTCGGCAAGGCTCTGTTCTCCGAGAGGGGGCATGTCTGCGCCGGGCAGTCTGCCCGCGTATTGCGCATCGGATGCCGTCCCGCCCGCCCGTTCGCGGCAGTTGCGGTGGGTGGCGCTGGCGTTTGTGCCGTCGAGCCTCATGCTCGGTGTAACCACATTCCTGAGCACCGATGTTGCTGCGATACCGCTCTTCTGGATCATCCCGCTTTCATTGTATCTGCTTACGTTCATCCTCGTTTTTGCCAATATGCCGCAGGCGGTCAGCCGCTTTATGCTGCTCCTGTTTCCCATCGCGGTCATTACGCTGCTGTTCATTAATGTTCCGCTCACCAAGCCGGCTATGTGGATTGCGATGCTGTGCAATCTCGCGACCTTTTTTATTGTTTCGATGGTCTGTCACGGTGAGCTCGCGAGGACCCGTCCGGCGGCGAAATACCTTACCGGCTTCTATCTTTGGATGTCGGTTGGCGGGGTGCTGGGCGGCATCTTCAATGCGGTCGTTGCGCCACTGGTTTTTCGGTCGGTTGTGGAGTATCCGATTGTACTCGCACTGTCTGCAATCCTCATCTTCATGCCCGATTCTGCGGCCTGGGCATCGAAAAGGCGATGGACCGCCCGCATGTTTGACGTTGCTCTGCCAGCAATGCTCGGCGGACTCACGTTCTGGCTCACCGTCAAGTGGCCTATGCATGGCATGAATTTCTGGGGCGTCGCACAGATGCTTCATCTCAATCTGTCATCAATGCAGACATTTCTGACCTATAGCATTCCTGCCGTGCTCTGCTATGCGCAGCTCTTTATGAAGAGCCCGCGGCGCTTTGCCTTCGGTGTTGCTGCCGTGACGCTTGCGCTCATTTTTTCGCACGGCTGGCATCAGGACGTTATCTACCGGGAACGTAGTTTCTTCGGCGTTGTCAAGGTTTCCGAAGATGCGGACGGGGAATACCGTCTGCTTGTTCACGGCACTACCCAGCATGGGAGGCAGAGCCTCGACCCGAAGCTCAGCGATGAGCCCCTTTCGTATTATCATCGGACAGGACCGATCGGACAGGTATTCACGATGTTCAGCGGAAAAAACCGGAAATCCGATGTCGCGCTTATCGGGCTTGGGGTCGGCACGCTTGCCAGCTACGGAGAGAAGGGGCAGAGCCTGACCTTTTATGAAATAGATCCCGCTGTTCGGAGGGTAGCAACCGACGCAGCGCTTTTTACCTATCTCGAAAACTGCAAGGCCGAATGGTCAATTGTCATGGGGGATGCCCGACTGAAGCTTGATGATGCTGCAGAAGGCGTATACGGCCTTATCGTTGTGGACGCATTCAGTTCCGATTCCATCCCGGTTCACCTGATTACGCGCGAGGCGCTCCGGCTGTATCTGTCCAAACTTGAAGAGAACGGCGTCATTGCTGTCCATATTTCCAACAAATACCTCAATCTCGCGCCGGTTCTCGGTGGGCTGGCCCGGGACGCAGGGCTTACCGGTCTGATTCAGGATGATTGGGAAGACTCTGCTGCGGGCAAGTATCGCTCAACATGGGTAGTGCTTGCGCGGGACAAGAAGGATTTTCTGGAACTGTTCAGCGACAAACGCTGGCAGCCGCTCAAGAGCGATGCCGACAGTCCCGTCTGGACTGATGACTTCTCGAACATCCTGACCGTATTTAAATGGAAGTAGCCGCAAGGTGCCGACCTGCAGCCGAGTTGGCGTTCTTCACTTCCGCGCGGCGGAGTGCAATGTGTCATGAGGGCGGCTGATGCCGCCCTCATGACACTGCTATTGTTTCTGTTGCGGCATGTTCTCAAATCTGTCCGTAGCCGGATTGTACACGAGGACATCTCCTGTTCCGATATCATAGTACCAGCCGTGCAGATGGAGGGTTCCCTGCTCAAGCGCATCCAGCACAAAAGGGTATGTCTCCAGGTTTCGCAGCTGTTCCAGAATATTCTCCTTTTCTGTAATCCTTTCCTTCAGATCCGGAGATGAATCGGCATAGTATTTTTCCACATGATTTCTTACCGGGCGGGCGATATCTACCCATTCCCTGAGGTGAGGCATGGTTTGTGTTTCGCTCTGGCTTTTAAAAAGCACTTTCATGGCGCCGCAGTTTGAATGACCGCAGACGATGATGTCAGCAACCTTCAAAGCGAGCACTGCGAATTCCAGGGCAGCGGCGACACTGTTCTTGTCCTTGATGGAATCATAGGGAGGGATGATATTTCCAACATTCCGGATGATCAGGAGTTCGCCGGGCCTGCTTTGTGTGAACAGGTTGGGGTCAATTCGCGAGTCGGCGCAGGTTATAAAGAGCACTTCCGGCGACTGGCTTTGGGACAAGCGCCGAAAAAACTCCTGTTCCGTCTTGAAATGCGAACTCTGAAATTTATGGATACCGCTGTACAGTCTCTCCATCTATTGTTCTCCCATCAGTAGCATGGCGATTACTCAGACGACCTTCTGAGCTGCGCGGATTTTTCGGCCAGGCTCTTCCGGTTCTGTTCCCGCATCGATTCAAGTTTTTGCGCTACTTCAGGGTATTTAATGGACAGTATGGAGCATGCCAGGTATGCGGCGTTTTTGGCGCCGTCAATTGCCACCGTTGCGACCGGGATTCCCGGAGGCATCTGCACAGTGGAATAAAGCGCGTCAACCCCGGCAAGAGCACCAGACTTTAGCGGCACCCCGATAACCGGCAACGTTGTGTTCGCGGCAACAGCACCGGCAAGATGCGCTGCCATCCCGGCTCCGGCAATCAATACCTCGATTCCGCGGCTCCTAGCAGTCTTTGTATAGTCCGCAGTCTTTTCCGGCAGGCGGTGCGCGGAACTGATATCCATTTCAAACGGAATGCCCATCTCCTTAAGCACGTCTGCTGCCTTCTCCATCACCGGCATATCGCTGTCACTTCCCATCAAGATGCCTACCAACGGCTTTCCCATAAATATTCCTCCTTCTGGTTTTTATTGTCGCTTCATATCAACAGCAACTTGCCTGAAAACTTCAGCCAAGGAACCTGCGCACATGTGCTGCTTCTACCAGCATGTTCTGGATATTGGCTCCGTTGTTGTCCTTCACCGCACTGATGATTCTGGATGTAACGGCGCGATGTTCATCGTTTGTCTCATAGTTTCCCCAATCGAGCTTCAGGGATGACCTGACTTCATCGGGCAGAATTTCAAGGACATCAGGATTGAAAAATGACATAGCCGTCTGCATGTCGAATGGAAAATTCACATGCATATCTCTCATGCACCGCAGATCTTCGCGCGAAAGAACGCTGAGTCCCAAAACCTCCGGCGGAAGCCCGATGGAATAGCAGGCAGCGCAGAAACTGATGACACGCGGCAGAGTTGTTTTGCCGACGCTTCGGGCATAACCGAACAGGCCGACATGCAGCTTTCGCATTCTCCTGCGGGGGACGAATGAGGCCACA
>JBBIQQ010000006.1:0-2583 GCA_037442225.1 Nitrospirota bacterium | reverse complement strand
TAATGGGGGCCAGATGTTCGATGACACGCCGGTATTCCGCGGAAACATTCTCTATGATATCCAGGCATTTGCCTTCGTCAATATCATAGCCGCGCATCATCTCCGACCCCTTAAGCTTCTGAACCGCCTCTATGACCATGGGAACAGGATAGTCATACTTGAAAGCAGACTGCACGGTAAAGGTCTGCACATCCGGGTATTCTTCAAGCACCTTGTCGACGGTGTCGGGCGCAAGACGGCGAATGTCATCCTCGGCACGGCGTTCGGCGCAAGATGTCCCCGGAAGGGCGCGGAACCGGCACCGAGGATCGGATAGATTTTAACTCCGGTCTCTTCGGAGAGCATCCGAAGCCGCTGCAGCGCTATCTTGTTGCACAGGATTGCGCTTACCATGCTGTAGTTCATGGCCGGGTCAGACCGAGCAAGAAACACCCGCTGGTGACTGATATTCTTGCCTTTGAAATATTCCCGCATGATAGTATGAGCTTCCAGCATGTGTTCTTTGTCCTCAAAAAGAGGAATCACGCTGATTTCGCCCGGTTTGAACTCGCCGATCCATTCGGCGATGGTAATGGCTCCCGGATAAAATGGCTGCGACTGTTTTCCGACAACAAAATCTTTGTAATAAGAATATACCCGGTTCAGACTCTCCGCGGACATGGTCATGGGAAGAATAACTTCATGGATCGGCGGAGCTTCGCTGCCGTAAAAGAGGTTGGCAGCATCACAGGAGCGCGGAATGCTCTCGAGAGCTTCAACAAGAACCTTTGCCTCGTTCTTTTCCACGTCAGGGTTTGGTGTCCGCAGCGTGAGCCTGACATCCTCTCCCAATCGGTTGGCTCTGAAATAATGCTCATATTTGGTCAGAAGCTTCCGCACCACAAAGTCGTCCACCTCTTTGCCTTCGCAGTCCCACATCTGCTCGTCACAGCCCAGGTGCGAGAAGGCATAGTACGCTTCCTGAATTTCATCCTCTCCTGACATGTCCTTGCTTGCCGCAAAAAAAGGAAGATGAACATTGTCAGGGTGCTGGGTGGACATTACCCGCGGAATCTTCATTGTCAGTCTCCTGCTCTGTTTTTGAAACGCTTCATCAAGGCCTTCATGTGCGCCGCAATTAAAAATATGGGTTCCTGCTCGTCCGATATCGGCGGTGTGCGATAATTCAGCGGCTTCGAAAGCAATGAAAAGTTCTTTAAATTATTTCACCAGGGAATGTATTATTTTAAATAAATTCCTGCAAAAAATAAAGTGAACGAATTGCCTTGATAACTTTATGGTGAATTTATTGACACGTCGCATTGTATCGTTTTATTCTATTCATTCTTTAAATCTTTAATGATTTGCTGAAAGGACGTATCGCTATGAATGGAAAAAAGACTCAGCTGAAGCTTGGCCTTCCGAAAGGAAGCCTTCAGGAAGCAACTCTTCGCCTTTTCAAAAAAGCTGGTTACCATATCACTGTTTCATCCCGTTCCTACTATCCGGTTTTTGATGACGAGGACATTACCTCCATGCTGATTCGCGCGCAGGAAATGGCCCGTTATGTCGGCGATGGTTATCTCGATTGCGGCCTGACCGGTTATGACTGGATAATGGACCAGAATGCCGATGTCGTCGAGGTTGCGGAATTGCAGTACGGCAAGGAGGGATTTCGCCCGGTCCGCTGGGTGGTTGCCGTGCCGAATGACTCAAAGTTCAAGAAGCTCGAAGACCTTGAAGGCAAGCGCATCGCAACTGAACTCGTCAGCTATACAAGCCGCTATTTCAAGAAACGGAAGATTAATGTGACGGTTGACTTTTCGTGGGGCGCAACCGAGGTGAAGCCGCCGTTTCTCTGCGACGCCATTGTTGACCTGACCGAGACTGGGTCCTCGCTTCGCGCGAACAATCTCCGCATCCTTGAAGTTATTCTTGAGTCCTCGACCCGCCTGATTGCAAACAAAAAGGCATGGGAAGATAAGTGGAAGAGAAAGAAGATCGAAACCCTGGCTCTTCTTCTTCAAGGGGCGCTTGCAGCCGAGGACAAGGTAGGTCTTAAGATGAATGTGCCGGATAAGGCATATAAGCAGGTGCTTAGCCTCCTGAGTGCCATGCATTCCCCGACCGTGGCTCCGCTATCGGATCAGGGCTGGTACGCGGTCGAGATTGTTACAGATGAAAAGCTTGTCCGAGAATTGATTCCGAAACTCAAAAGGGCGGGCGCGACCGGCCTTGTTGAGTATCCATTAAACAAAGTTATTGCCTGATGCGCTGCGGATATATTTGCAAGGGCGGATTGCCCCTGCACAGGAAAAGCCGGACAGAATATCCATCAGTCCGGGATTTGTGCGCGGTCTTGGACCGTGTTGATTTTTTTATTGACAAGAATTGGCGAACCTTTATAAAATTATAGGCTTAGCCACCGTAGCTCAGCTGGCAGAGCGACTGATTTGTAATCAGTTGGTCGGGGGTTCGATTCCCTTCGGTGGCTCCACGTGCATTGCACGGGGAAGCGGAAAAGCGATGACCTCGCGCTTTTCGCGAATAGGAGAGGTACCCGAGTGGCCAAAGGGGACGGGCTGTAAACCCGTTGGCTCTGCC
>JBBIQQ010000005.1:0-36674 GCA_037442225.1 Nitrospirota bacterium | reverse complement strand
CTAAGATGCCAGTTTCAATGCCGTTAACTACGACTCTATGCATGGTACAATGATTCGGGGCAGGTCAGTTATTCCCTTGCAGGAGCGGATTGAATCCGTAGCCGATGAATAAGATCTCAAGGAAGTCTATGATACCGAAAGGCATCTGCTCTATGTTGCCTGTACCAGAGCGAGGGATTATCTGCTCGTTACCGGGGTTGAGCCTGCATCGGAGTTTCTTGATGACCTTCAAAGGTATGAGAGGTAGGGCAGATTCCCATGCGCACCCATCTCCGTTTTTGCTGCAGGGCATGGCTAAAGTCCTCTTCCGGGTTATGATGAAGGGACTCGCTGACAGGTTCGGAGCTGAGCGCCGGCTGGTCGCCGCCAACCATGAATTGTTTCCTGATGCACTGCCGCTCCCCGTGGACGGAAAGGCGGATCGCGTTGCCCTGAAAGCCCGGGCGGAGAAAGCATGAGCTCCCAGTTCACGCTGTTTCGGCGGCGGCGCTTCCTTCCGTTTTTCCTGACACAGTTTTTCGGCGCATTCAATGATAATGTCTTCAAGAACGCCCTTGTCGTGCTGATAACATTCCAGGCCGCGCACTGGACGAGCATGAGACCGGAGATTCTGGCAAACCTTGCCGCTGGGATCTTCATACTGCCGTTCTTTCTCTTCTCGGCAACCGCGGGGCAGCTTGCCGACAAGTATGACAAAGCCCGCATTTCGCGCATCGTCAAGGCATTTGAAATTATTATCATTCTGATTGCCTGCGCCGGCTTTGCTCTGGAGAGCCTGAATCTTCTCTTGTTCACGCTTTTTCTGCTCGGCTTTCAGTCAACCCTGTTCGGCCCCGTAAAATATGCTATCCTTCCTCAGCATCTTGCTGAAAACGAACTGATCGGCGGCAACGCGCTGGTTGAGGCGGGAACATTCATCGCCATTCTGCTCGGAACGCTCGTCGGCGGACTGCTTGCTGGTTCAAGCAGCGCGGCAACCTGGATATCGCTCTTCAGTCTCTGCATTGCCGTGACAGGCTATGTCGCCAGCCGGAGCATACCGGCTGCTCCGGCACCAGAGCCGGACCTGCGCATCAATCCAAATCCAATTACCGAAACATGGCGCAACCTCAGCTTTGCCCGAGAAAAGCGGGTGGTTTTTCTGTCGATTGCGGCGATTTCATGGTTCTGGCTTTATGGAGCGCTTTTTCTGACACAGTTTCCGTCATACGCAAAAAATGTGCTGGGCGGCAATGAAGATATGGTGGTCGTCCTGCTTGCAATCTTCTCTTCTGGCATTGGCGTCGGGTCGCTCTTGTGCGACCGGCTTTCAGGGCATCGTGTGGAGGTCGGGCTTGTCCCGCTCGGCGCGATTGGACTGACAGTTTTCGGGCTTGATTTCTTCTGGGCCTCACCCTCAGCTCCCCTGTCCGGGCAGGCGCAAGGGGTCGCCGCGATTTTATCGCACCTGAATACATGGCGGCTTATGGCTGATCTGGTGCTCATCGGAATTTTTGGAGGATTCTTCTGCGTTCCGCTCTATGCCGTCATACAGACGCGCAGCGATGTGGGCCACCGAGCCCGCATTATAGCGGCGAACAACATTCTGAACGCCCTCTTTATTGTCGCAGGCGCCGGAGCGGCGGCAGGTCTGCTCGCTGCAGGGATATCTATTCCTGGGCTGTTCGGCATTGCGGCTCTCACGAATGCCGCAATTGCGGCATATGTTTTCATCCGCGTGCCGGAGTTTCCGTTACGTTTTCTGCAATGGACAAACTGGCGCAGGCAGTAAGAACAGGGCTATGCTAAAATGCTGGATACCCGGAGCGTATCTATAGATATGGAGATGGCTTGAATGAATGTTTTGCAACGACTGATTGACACCAAAAAAAAACGACTGGACCAGGCAAAAAGCGCGGTACCCCTGCGCGAACTGCAATCACGGATTGATGAGACGGAGCCGGCCCGGGATTTCACGACTGCGGTTCGGAGTCAGCGGGCTGTCCGCCTTATTGCGGAATTGAAAAAGGCTTCGCCGTCGCGCGGCCTTATCAGGCCCGATTTTGATCCGGCCGCACTTGCAAGAATATATGAAGAAAACGGGGCCAGCGCGATTTCGTGCCTGACGGAAGAAGACTACTTTCAGGGACACCTCTCATTTCTCCCCCTGGTGCACAAAGCAGCGGAGCTGCCAGTTCTGCGCAAAGACTTCATCTTCGACCCGTATCAGATTTTTGAAGCCCGCGTGAATAATGCTGACGCTATTCTGCTGATCGCGGCGGCGCTCGAAGAGAATCAGGCTCAGGACTATCTGCACGCCGCCGAAGAATTGGGGATGGCCGTACTGTTTGAGG
The DNA here is from genome assembly GCA_037442225.1 of Nitrospirota bacterium. GTDB lineage: Bacteria > Nitrospirota > Thermodesulfovibrionia > Thermodesulfovibrionales > Dissulfurispiraceae > JAAYUK01. The sequence continues at coordinate 34,341 of JBBIQQ010000005.1, read as the reverse complement.
TGCATGATGAGGAAGATCTCGAAATGGCGCTCGAGATAGAAGCACCGATTATCGGCATCAACAACCGCGATTTGGCGACCCTGAAGATTGATCTGGATACAACTTTCCGCCTGAAGGCGCAAATCCCTCCGGGGAGAATTGTTGTCGGAGAAAGCGGCATCGGCACGCGCGCTGATGTTCTCCGGCTCGGCGCTGCGAGCATCGACGCCATGCTCGTCGGCACCACGCTGATGGAGTCAAAAGATATCGGCGCAAAGATGAAAGAACTGCTCGGCACTCCATAGCCGCTTCAGGAGCGCCGCGCCGGAGGCCTCAGGTGAAACGCCCGTCATCAAGCCATGAACTGTACCACGAAATATTCGGCTCCATTCTTGATCGAGCTGAAATGACTCCCTATTTGCTGCTCCCCGCCGAAAACCATGCGGCCGCACTGAGGCAGGCTACGCAGATGATGCGCAACCGCGGGTTTGACACCATCGGGGCAGACGAGTTGCTGGACAGTGAGAAGCTTCGGGCGCTCCGGTATGTCGAGCAGGCGTATCGTTACTTCTTCAACTGGATGTTTCCATTCGTCAAAAATCAGCTTGAGGCGCTCCTGCGCCTGAAGTCTCCGAACACAAAGTACTATCTGGCATGCCGGCAAGCCGTCACGAAAATGGAAACCACGCTTGCCGCACCCGCTTTCCGCGACCTGGTGCTGGAAGACCCGCGCCACCTGTTCCTGCTTGCGTCGTCCAGGAAATATCCGCGTGTCTTTCACGGATACAAAGGAGTAGGGATGGAGATCACGCCGGCCTGGCAACAGGGAGGGTGTGCGCTATTGAAAATGTCCCACCTGATTAAATCAATCGAGGAAGACAGTCAGGACATCAATGACTATGCTCAGCTCGGCATCTTCCTTGCCTCTGAGGGGCTTAGCCTGAACGACCTGTATCAGTACGACTGGGAGCGCCCGGGGCATTTGCCGGAAAGTGAATCTGCTCAGCGGGCATTTGTTAAGCTCTCGGCTTTTTTTCACAAACTGAAAGAATCCATGGGGCATGACGCCGGGAAGGGCTGCCTCGTCTTCAACAGCGGCGACGGGGTGGAAGTCTGTATCGTCGACATCAAGGCACGCCTCAAAAGCCCCGAAAGCATGTTTACGAAACTGGGAAAGGACGTCGAGGGCGAAGCGTGGGATATCCGCGACATCCTCGCGATTACCTTCCTGTTGAAAAGCAAGGATGACACCCTGAAGCTCTTTCATGCACTGCAGAAGCGGGGAGTTATCCTGCAGGAAAACACGGTGTCTCACTCCATAACGCAGACGCTCTTCGGCACACCGGAAAGCATGGTTGAGGCGACGCGGCGGCTGATGCTCAGCCTTGCGCAGAGCGAGGGCAAGGATGCCCGACCAGACGACAAAGAGATCATTGCCAACGCAAGAAAGTTCTTTGACTCTCTGAATGTTAATGCAGCAGGGAACCAATACTCATCGCTGGAACACCGGAAGTTCCAATGCAAAATTGCATTTTCGCTTCCGATCCACCGCACGGCTGATACCGGAAAAATCATTATCCCCGGCACACCGGAGTATGCAAAACGGAATCAAATCCCGAAAAGAACCCAGCAACATACCCTCGGCATTGAACTGCGCATTTCTGATGAGGAAAGCTGGCAAGCTTCCGAGCAGAAAGGCGAGTCCCATCATGACGCGTACAAATTCCGCCAACTGGTTTCCGTGATGAACCGCGTGTTTAAAGGCAGTTTCAGCCTGCCAAAAGAAAGCTTTCCCCATCTGCGGATAGATCAGGGAGTGCTTTTCAGGTAGGCATCTGCCGGGTTGTATGAATCAAATTCTGCTTGAGATCCCAGAGCTTTCCGGAAAGCGAGACGTGATAGGCATGCGGATTGACGAGCCGCTTTACCCCGGCATCAAGCCTCGCCATGTCGCTGATGCGCACGTTGCGCATTTCTTCAATTGAAGGCAGGTCGCAGACCAGTGCTCCGTCCCGCAGGATATCGACAAGGAGCGGTTCGGTTGCGGAGATGCCGTCTTTCTCGATTGTTCTGAATTTTGCAGGATCGTTCGGGTGGCGCAGGATGATGCAGTCATCTCCGGATGGATTCTCTGTGTCGAGAGTTATCAGATCGGCGATTGCCATGTTTCTTTTATCGCAGATCCGCCAGAGCAGTTTTGGCCCCGGGTTCGGTATCTTAGCTGTCGTCTCCGACATTTTTATCGCAGGCGTCCATGCCCCGTTATTTTGGATGCATACAAGTTTGTATACTCCGTCGAGCGCCGAATCTCCCCTGGAAGTAATCAGGTGAGTGCCAACGCCGTAGATAAACCTGCTGATGAGGCTGTCAGCATCAACGCCATAGCGGGGGGCTTCTTCCTGTATCTGGGCGAGAATCTGCATAATGACCAGCTCATCGAGGTTGTTTGACAGAACGATGCAGGTGTCCGGAAATCCTGCATCGTCCAGCATCTTTGCCGCCCTGATGCTCAGATAGGCAAGGTCGCCGGAGTCGAGCCGCACACCGACCGGCTTATGACCTTTGCGCCGAAGTTCTTCAAAGACCTTGATGGCGTTGGGGATGCCGCTTTCGAGCGTATTCACCGTATCGACCAGCAGCAGGCAGTCATCGGGGTAAATATCGGCATAGGCTTTGAACGCAGCCAGCTCATTTTCTCCAAGCGCCATGAAAACCTGGACCATGCTGTGCGCATGCGTGCCCTTTGGCGGATAGCCGAGGACATGTGACAAACCGGCATTCGATGTGAAATCGGCACCGCCGATAAGCGCCGCCCGCGCTCCGGCATTGACGCCTTTTTCATGCCCCCTTCGCGTGCCGAACTCAATGACCGGCCGTCCGCGCCCGGCCTCACTTGCTCTGGCCGCCTTGGTGGCGATGAGAGTTGCGTAGTTCAACTTGTTCAAAAGAGGAGTTTCGAGTATCTGCGCCATCGCAAGAGGCCCTTGGACAATGGTGATCGGAGCGTTTGCATGCACAGCCCTCCCTTCCGGAACAGCACGCAGGGTGATGCCGGAGAAGTCGCCATAAGACCGAAGCCACCCGAGAAAGTCGTCCTCAAAGAGCCGATTGCCTGACCGCCCCGTCTGGCTTCGGAGGTAAGCCGTATCCTCCTCGCGGAACCTGACGTCGAGCATCCAGTCAAGGAGCCATTCGAGCCCCGCGTTGATGCAATAGCCGGCCTGATGCGCGCCATAGTTGGGATAGGTGCGAAAAAAATGATCGAACTGCGCAGTCCTTTCATGCAGGCCCATCCGGAAATAGAGCTGCGCCATGGTCAGTTGATACTCATCGGTGAAAAGTATACCTTCAGCTGTTTTTCTGTCGGATTCTTTCATGTGGTCACTTTCCTCTCCGAAGCCTTTTTTACAGGACATCGATGCTCAGGACAGTCCTCATTATGCGCAACGCTGCATCGTGGTCTTCTCGCGAAAGGCCGGCGACCGCGTCGCTGACTACCGACACATGGTAGTCGAGAAGGACACCCTCATAGGCAGTAAAGAATACGCATATATGTGTGACGCAGCCCGTCAGCCTGATGCGAGTTATCCCGAGGGACTTCAGGGTTTCGTCGAGTTTCGTGTCGTGAAAGCCGGAATACGTTATCTTCCCGACAACCCTGTCATTTTCCTTTGGTTTCAGTTCGTCGATGATTTGGGCGCCTTCTGTTCCTTTGACACCATGAGGCGGCCATCCGAATTTCGAAAATTCCTTGTCATCGGGCTCATGATTTTCGACAATATGGATAATCTCATTTCCTGCTTTCCGCGCCCGGTCGATTTCCCTTTTAATCGCCGGGATGATTCGCCGCGTTTCAGGAACCTCAAGAGGCGCTCCTTCCCTGACAAAGTCATTCAGCATGTCGCAAATCAACAAGGCTTCACGTTCCATAGCGGCTCCTTCGATAGTTTATGGTGCCGTCACACATACCCATAATACATGCAGAGACCCTGCCAATCAAGCCGGTTGTGCCTGACAATCGTGAGCGGCCTTCATAAACCGAAAACTGTCATTCGGTGGCGCAGGACAACTTGCTCCGCTGTTGCCGGTTGTGCCTCCAATCCAGTAGAATAATTGCGTCAGGCGCCGAAAGGCTTAATAGGGAATCCCGTGACGGAAGTGCCGGAATCGGGAGCGGTCCCGCCGCTGTAACCGGGGACGAATGTCGACTATGCCACTGGGTTTTTGGCTCGGGAAGGCCGACAAGCAGGATGAACCGGAAGCCAGAAGACCTGCCGACAAAATCAGGGATCAGTATACAGGGTTCATGGACCGGCGTTTTGCCGCCATTGTCCGGAACCCTGACGCCGGTATCCCCTTTTTCGCCTTCTCGCGGAAGAAGATGGTTTTCAGAGGATGAAGTAAATCAGGGTGCAATCCTCGGGGCAGTCAAGCCCTGAGGATTTTTGGTTTTCGGAGAGAAAAAATGATAACACTGATTATCGGCGGAACGCGGAGCGGCAAGTCGCGCCATGCGCTGAACCTTGTTTCTGGCGGTCCCGGCAAGACAAAAGCCTACGTCGCAACCGCTCAGGCGCTTGATGACGAAATGGCGGAGCGCATCAAACACCATGTAGCCGAACGTTCAGAGGACTGGGTTACGTTTGAAGAGCCTTTCGGTCTTGTATCACTCCTGCAGGAGGTCTGCGGCAGCTTTGATCATATCCTCGTCGATTGCCTGACCATGTGGCTCTCGAACAGGCTGATCTCAGAGCCGGAGCTGGTCGATATTTCCCTTGACAGCCTTGTCCGGGCGCTGCTCGAAACACATCAGAAAACGCATTACTTCATTGTCACCAATGAAGTCGGGATGGGAATCGTACCTGAGAATGATCTTGCCCGCAAGTTCCGCGACCTTGCGGGCCTGTTGAATCAGAAAGTTGCCGGGGTTGCCGATCACGTCTACCTGATGAGCGCCGGCATTCCGATGAAAATCAAATAGAAGAGGACTCCATGACATTACTGGCAGAAACAGTTGGCCGCATTGCACCCCTTGAAAAAAGCCTTTTTTCCGCTGCGCAGAAGAGGCTCGACAACCTGACGAAGCCGCCGGGCAGTTTAGGTCGCCTTGAAGAGTTCGCGCAGCGGCTTGTTGCGATAACCGCAAATCAGATGCCGCCGCTTCCCCGAAAGGCTGTCTTCGCCTTTGCGGGCGATCATGGGGTGACCGATGAGGGAGTCTCGGCTTTCCCCAGGGAAGTGACTCAGCAGATGGTGCGGAACTTCCTTCGAGGCGGGGCAGGCATCAATGTTCTTGCCAGCCACGCGGACGCCGACATGGTGGTTATTGATATCGGAGTTGATCATGATTTCGGGCAGATTGACGGTCTCATTCATCGGAAAGTTATCCGCGGAACGAGGAACTTCACCAAAGGACCGGCGATGACCCGGGAGGAGGCGCTTTGCTGCGTTGATATCGGCATTGAAATCGCATATGAATATGCGGCAAAAGGCTATGGTCTTTTCGGTACGGGTGAAATGGGAATCGGCAACACTACGCCTTCGAGCGCCGTTGCTGCTGTTATGACCGGCGCGTCAGCCTCTGCGGTGACCGGTCGCGGCACCGGCATCTCCGATAGCGCGCTTGACAACAAGATTCGCGTTATTGAGACCGGCATCCTGGTGAATAAACCGAATCCTGGCGATGCGGTCGATGTGCTTGCAAAGATCGGCGGTGCAGAAATCGGAGGCATCGCAGGCCTGATACTCGGGGCTGCGGCAAGCCGTATTCCGATTGTCATTGACGGGTTCATCTCGACCGCCGGAGCGCTCATTGCCTACGGCATTGAACCAAAGACGCGCCAATATATGTTCGCCGCCCACGCGTCAGTTGAAATCGGCCACCGCGCAATGCTCGAGAAAATCGGTCTGCAGCCGATTCTGGATCTTAATCTCCGGCTTGGCGAGGGCACCGGGGCCGCGCTTGCGATGATGCTCATCGAAGGCGGCCTGAAGATCTATCGCGAAATGGCAACATTCAATGAAGCCGGGGTATCGACAGAGGGATAAATGAAATCGTTTCTCATTGCGCTCCAGTTTCTCACAATAATTCCGGTTCGGATTGCCGGAACGGTCGAAGAGCGCGAGCTGGGCAAGAGTACGGCATGGTATGTAGCGGTCGGAATTTTGCAGGGCGCGCTGCTTCTGGCGGTCGACTATGTAACGGGGAACGTCTTTCATCCCGACATTGTTGCCGCGCTGCTGGTTCTGGCGCTGATTATCAGTAATGGCGCGTTTCATCTTGACGGTCTTGCCGATACGACAGACGCACTTGCGGTAAAATCGAGCGGCGATCCGACGGCCGATCGGCAGCGACGCCTCGCGGTCATGAAAGATCCGGCGACCGGACCGGTTGGGGTGACCGTGCTTGTTATGGTGCTGCTTCTGAAATTCCTGAGCATCCGCAGCTGCGCGAATCTGCTGCCGTTCACCTATTACTCGACGCTGGTTGCCATGCCGATGATTTCGAAGCTGTTCATGGTTGTTGCCATGCATCACGGCACAGCGGCGCGCCAGGACGGGCTCGGCAGAATATTTCTCAATGGCGCGGGGCTTCCGCAGCTCATTGCCGCGACAGTCATGTTTCTGGCTCCTGTGGCGCTGCTCGCTCTCGCATGGGGCAGATTCGGCGATATTAATCCGTTTTTCTTTTTTCCGGCAGTGCTTGCGGGCGGATATGCGATGACCCGCGTGTGGGTTTCTTTTTGTGAAAACCGCTTCGGCGGCCTCACGGGCGATACCTTGGGAGCGCTCAGTGAAGGAATAGAACTTACCTTTCTTATGGTGGTGCTGGCATGGTCACGACTCTCTATCTCGTTCGCCACGGTGTAACGGTCGGCGACGAAGAACGCCGCTATAAAGGCAGCATTGATGTGCCGCTCTCCGAGGAGGGGAGAGTGCAGGCGCAAAAAACCGCCGGATTTATTGCTGAAGATATCGCGCGCCGGACGATGCGGGCGGATAGGAGCTGCTTCTCCGCTTCGTGTCTTCAGGCTATCTATTCCTCGCCGCTCAGCCGCGCACAGAGGACAGCGGAAGAGATCTGCAAGCCGCACGGCCTCAATCCGATTGTGGACTCGGATCTGCGGGAGCGTCACTTTGGTGACTGGGAAGGGATGTCGTTCTCTGAAATACAGGAGCAGTTTCCGGATGCGTTTCGGGCATGGACCGGCAACCCGCTTGACTATGCACCGACCGGAGGAGAGACAACCCGGGAAGTTGAAGCGCGCGCCGTACGGGCGCTTTCAACTCTGCTGAGGCGCCACGGAGGACAATCGTTTGTAATCGTGGCGCACGGAGGAATCAACCGCATCATGCTCTGTCATGTCATGGGGCTTTCGCTGGAGCATGCGTTCCGCATTGAACAGGACAACGCGGCAGTGAATGTTATCGAATTCTGGGAGGCATATCCGGTGGTAAAACTGCTGAACTATTCCCCGGCAAAGTATGCGAGAGCATTAGATTGATACCCGCGGGCAAAATGCGCACCAAAGCACGCGCGCTCATGGTTCAGGGAACCGGCTCCGGTGTCGGCAAGAGCCTCGTCACTGCGGCGTTGTGCCGTATCTTTGCGGATGAAGGTCTTTCCGTAGCGCCGTTCAAGGCGCAGAACATGGCGCTCAACTCCGCGATAACCGCCGGGGGCGCCGAGATCGGCCGTGCGCAGGCGCTGCAGGCTGAAGCCGCCCGCATTGCACCGACTGCCGACATGAACCCGATCCTGCTGAAGGCTGCCGGAGAGAACGGCTCGCAGGTCATCATCCACGGCAAGGTGCATGCAACGATGCAGGCACGGGAATATTACACCCACAAAAAAACCGTGTGGGCCGCGGTCACGGAATCGTATGATCGCCTCGCCGCACACTATGACCTGATCATCCTAGAAGGAGCCGGATCGCCGGCCGAAATCAACCTGACGGATGCCGACATTGTGAATATGGCCATGGCGCGCTATGCGCATGCTCCCGTGGTGCTGGTCGGCGATATCGACAGGGGCGGCGTCTTCGCCTCACTCTACGGCACGCTCGCCCTGCTTGGAGACGCGGCTGAGCCAGTCAGGGGATTCATCATCAACAAGTTTCGCGGCGACCGGGCCATTCTTGATTCCGGACTGCGCATGATTGCAGAGATGACAGGGCGTCCCGTTGTCGGCGTTCTGCCTTACCTGCAGAGCGTCGGTCTGCCGGAAGAGGACGGGCTCTCCCTGAGCGATCATTCGCCGCTTCATCATGAGCATGGCGTCATCCGCATCGTCGTGATACGCCACCGATTCATCGCAAATTTCACTGATTTCGATGCGGTGCGGCTGGAGCCTGACGTCTCGATCATCTTCTCTCAAAGCCCGTCAGATATTGAAACTGCGGATCTCGTCATCATTCCCGGCTCAAAAAATACTATTGCCGATCTGAAGGTGCTCCGGGCGCGCGGCTTCGAGCCGGCCATCAGAGCTGCGCAAAAGCGCGGCGTGCCGATTATCGGCATCTGCGGCGGATACCAAATGCTCGGGCATCGCATCATGGACGAACACGGCGTCGAGAGCGCGGAGCGCGACATGCCCGGGCTGGGGCTCCTGAATATCGAAACCAGCTTTAATGCGACAAAAACCACCTGCCTTGCCGATGCCGAATTGCGAGCCCCTTTCTCTGAGCACTCTCCACCTAATGCTCAATTCGGCCTGAAGGGATACGAAATCCATATGGGAGAAAGCAGCGGGGATATCGATCTTTTCAGAATCCGCCGATCAGGGAGTGAAACATGGATTCTTGACGGCTCCCGGAATGGTTCATGCTGGGGAACGTATCTGCACGGCCTTTTTGACAATGATATGTTCCGCCGGGCTGTGCTGAACGATGTCCGCGCGCGGAAGGGACTGCCGCCGCTTGAAAGCGGGGCGTCCTGCCACGCGATGCGCGACGCGGCGCTGGCCCGGCTTGCGGATGTGGTGCGGGAACATTGCGATCTCGATGCCGTGAGGAGAATGATAGCGCGATGATTATAGGCAATGCGAATTTTCCCGATCATGCGGAAGCGTATCTTCTTGTGTGCGCATGTCTGCTGGATTTTGCCATCGGCGACCCGCGGTGGCTGCCGCATCCGGTGCGCCTGATCGGCACCGCGATTGCGCGAGGCGAAAGCTTTCTGCGAAGGTTTGCGAGGACTTCTAGTGCCGAGCGGGCAGCGGGAGTTCTGCTTGCAGTGTCTGTGGTACTGCTGACCTACTTGATTGCTCTGCTTGCGCAGCAATTTGCGCTCAGTATTGCCGGCGATATTCGTACATTTAATGTCCTGACGATTCTCGGCTTCGGCCTGCTGATCATCCTTGCGGCTGCGACGCTTGCGCTAAGAGGGCTGGTTGACGCAGCCTTACTGGTAATTCATGCCCTGCAGCGGGGCGATCTCCAGCAGGCGCGGGAGAATCTGAGCATGATTGTCGGGCGCGACACATCCGCCTTGCCTGAAGAGTCCTGCGCAAAGGCAACTATTGAAACGGTTGCCGAGAATCTTTCCGACGGTGTCATCGCGCCTCTTTTCTATTTCGCCATTGGCGGCCTGCCGCTTGCCATGGCATACAAGGCAGTCAATACGCTCGACTCGATGATCGGCTACAGAAATGACCGATATCGATACTTCGGCTGGGCGGCAGCCCGCCTTGATGACTGTGTGAATTATATCCCGGCGCGCATAGCCGGAGGGCTTATCGTGCTTGTCTCTTTCTTCATGAAATCGGTGTCAGGCAGGAGAGCCTGGCATCTCATGATGCGGGACGGCGGAAATCATCTCAGCCCGAACAGCGGAGTGCCGGAGGCGGCTATCGCCGGAGCGCTCGGCGTACAACTCGGCGGGCAGTCAACATACGGAGGAATAGTCGTTTTGAAGCCTTCTATCGGAGATGCGGTGAGCGAAATCGACGTGAAGAAGGCTCTTCGTGCCGTCGCGATAATACAATGGGCGGCCGGCATCGGCATGATTATGACCATAGTGTTCCTGCGGGTGTCGGCATGAAACGATTTGAGCATGGCGGAACTGTCTTCACCACCGCGCGGGCGCTCGGCTTTGAGACCTCCCGGATGCTTGATTTCAGTGCTTCCATCAATCCACTCGGCATGCCGGCCAGCGTGCGGAATGCCCTGCGCAGGCACCTGAAGCACATTGTGCATTATCCGGACACTCAAGCAACGGAACTCGTCTCCGCTCTCGCAAATCATCACGGCATTGACGCCTCTTCCCTGCTGTGCGGAAACGGCTGTACCGAGCTTATTCATCTCGTTGTGCGTGCTCTGTATCCAGCCCGCGTCCTGATTCCTGCGCCCACGTTTTCAGAATACGAGAGAGCTGCCACAGCAAGCAGGCAGTGGTGCGCAGGCGGTCAGAAGTGTGAACTATCCTATTTCCCTCTGACCGAAAAGGATAGTTTCCGCCTTGATGCCGATGCTTTTATCAACGCTATGGCGCGCATGGTTTCGACCGCCTCGCCACCGCACTTGGCGTTTCTGTGCAATCCGAACAATCCGACCGGAGCAGCAACCCCGCGGGAAGATGTTCTGAAAATAGCGCGCGCCGCGCGAAAACTGCGATGCTACCTTGTCGTGGACGAGGCGTTCATCGACTTCTGCCCGGAGCACTCGGTCATGGACGCGGTGCCGCACAACACATATCTTATCGTGCTGCGCTCGATGACGAAGTTCTATGCGCTGGCGGGGCTGCGGCTTGGCTTCGGCATTTTCCCCTCAGCAGTCAGAAAGAAGATGGAGTCGCTCCGCGAACCGTGGTCAGTCAACAGCCTTGCGCAGATTGCAGGACTCGCCGCCATCGCAGACGATAGTTTCCGCGCGCGGTCGCTGCGCCTCATCGCGCGGGAAAAGATTTTTTTGGAAAAAAGTTTCGAGGCATTGGACATTCGTTTCATTTCGTCATCGGCAAACTTTTATTTGTTCAAAATGCTGAATGCTCCCACGGTTGTCGACACACTCGCTCGAAAAGGCATTCTTATCAGGAGCTGCTCTAATTTCCGGGGGCTGTCATCCGCTTATCTGCGGATCGCGGTCCGGTCGCACACTGAAAACATTCACTTTATCGAGGAGTTCACGAAATGCAAAGCCTGATGATAGCAGGAACTCACAGCGGCTGCGGCAAGACGACCGTTACTCTTGGCATTACGGCGGCGCTCGTTGCACGGGGAGTCTCGGCGAAATCGTTCAAGGCCGGCCCGGATTTTATCGATGCGGGGATTCACCGGCTCGCTTCCGGCTGCACCGCAATAAATCTCGACCTCTGGATGTGCGGTGATGAGGGGGTGCGCGCCGCATTCTGCCGCTATGCGCCAATGGGCGACATCGCCATCGTGGAAGGAGCGATGGGCGTGTTCGACGGCGCGCAGGGCTCAGCGGCTCTGGCCGGCATGCTCGACATTCCGGTCATCCTTGTTGTTGATGCGTTCGGCATGGCCGAAAGCGCCGGTGCGCTGGTGTATGGTTTCACGACATGGTCCGCAAGCAGCGGTATTGAACTGGCAGGAGTCATCTTCAACCGCGTCGGCTCGGAACGCCATTACCAGCGGCTCCTGAGCGCCGTGTCCGGCGCTGAAGTGCTTGGCTATTTCCCGCGGAACCGGGAGGCGGAAATTCCATCCCGCCACCTCGGCCTCGCTACGGCGGATGAAGTGCCGATGACGCGCGTGCAGGTCGAAGCGCTGGCGGCAGCGGCCGAAAGACATATTGCCATCGACCGGCTTCTGGCGCTCAGCGAAATGCAGTCAGAGCCGTGCGAACGCTTGCTCACACGCGGCGGCCGCATTCCGCTCACCGTGCGCATTGCGATAGCCCGCGACGTGGCGTTCTCGTTTTACTATGAAGAGAATCTCGACATGCTCCGAGAGGCGGGCGCTGAAATTGTTCCGTTCAGTCCTCTCTGGGACAGCGGGCTTCCCGACGACGTTCACGCGTTATACATGGGCGGAGGGTATCCGGAACTGCATGCGGAACGACTCGCGGCCAACAAGGCCATGCAGTCGTCGATTCGGGAGTTTATTGATTCCGGCAAGCCGGTTTACGCCGAGTGCGGGGGGCTGATGTTTCTGTCACAGGGAATCCATGACCTCGAAGACCGGTTCTTTCCGATGATCGGCGCTCTTCCCTTTGAAACAAGAATGAGGCGGCAGCGAGTGAGACTGGGATATCGAGAGGTCAGATTCAACAGGAACTGCATTCTTGGCCATGCCGGAGGCGCGATGCGCGGGCACGAGTTCCATTATTCAGAAATAGCATCCGATATATCAGGCATCGAGACGATCTATGCGGTAACTGATTCGAACAACGCCGAATGCCCGGCGGAGGGATTCATCGTCGGCCCGGTGCTCGCCAGCTACATCCATGTGCATTTTGGAAGCAATCCGCGCACCGCCCGGAACTTTGTGAATCACATTAGGGAGAAGATATGGTCGAAAAAATAATCATCATCGGTCACGGAAGTCCCCAAAAAAGCGCCAACACCATTCAGACTGTCTGCGATATGGTGCATGCAGCCATCCACCCGAACTGCGCAAAACCATGCGTAACAGCCGCGTATCTTGAATTCGGCAAGCCGAGCATCATGGGGGCCATCGAACAGTGCGTTGCTCAGGGAGCGACCCGCATTGTTGCTCATCCTTATTTTCTTGCGGCCGGGGTCCATGTCACGAAGGACATTCCGGAAACCCTCGGGGCTGCACGGTCAAAATTCCCTCAGGTTGAGATCGTCTATACAGAACCTCTCGGCATGCACGAGAAGCTGATCGAGATTGTCCGGGAGCGCATCGGCCACGGCAGACGGCTCAAGCCTTCGCAAATAGAGCCGGAGAGTTTTGCGCTGATCAATCAGGAGATCGATCTCAACGACGTTCCCGAGGATCAGCGGCCCGTTGTGCAGCGCGTCATTCACGCTACCGCTGATTTCGAGTTTGCTCACGCGATGCGTTTTCATGCCGATGCGGTCGTTGCCGGAGTCTCGGCGATTCGTGCGGGCAGGAACATTCTATCTGATGTCGAGATGGTACGCACCGGCATCAACAAAAAAGCCTTGGAGCGGTTCGGCGGCGCGGTCATCTGCAATCTGCGGGAGTCGGGCGCCGAAAGCCAGGATTCAGAAGAAAAAACCCGTTCGGAGGCTGGAATCGAAGAAGCGCTCGGCAACGCGGCCAACAATATCGGCATCGTCGCCATCGGCAACGCACCGACCGCACTGCTGAAATCCATAGAACTGGTTAATGCTCAGGCGCCGATCTTGGTCATTGGCGTACCAGTCGGGTTTGTTAAAGCCCTCGAATCGAAGATGCATCTTGCCAAGCAGTCATTCCCGTTCATAACGAATCTGAGCAGAAAGGGCGGCAGTCCGGTTGCTGCAGCAATTGTGAATGCTCTCATCATGATGGCGGAAGGAGACGGACCCATGAGACCCTGGATTCCCGCACATTCGCAGAAAGGAACGATGAATTTATGAGAATATCGGTAAAAAAAACTATTATGATGAGCGGCGCCGCCTTTGCCTGTTGCCTGTTTGCAGCTGAACATGCCGCCGCCATGCATATTGCCGACGGCATCCTGCCGTTCAGCTGGGCAGTTGTCTGGTATGCCATCGCAATTCCGTTTATTGCGCTCGGCCTTGGCCGCATGCAGAAACTGGCTGCTGAAGATTTGGCTGTGAAGCCGCTCGTCGGTCTGATTGCCGCCATCGTATTTATCATTTCGTGCATGCCGGTGCCGGTTCCATTCGTCGGAACCTGCTCTCATCCCTGCGGAACCGGCATTGCGGCAGTGTTGCTCGGCCCCCTCATTGCGGTGCCGGTCGCGGTCGCGGCGCTGCTTCTGCAGGCGCTTTTTCTGGCGCATGGCGGCCTGAGCACGCTGGGGGCGAATGTTCTTGCCATGGGAGTTGCGGGCTCTTTTGCCTCATACGGGGCATTCCGCGCCGCGCGCCGCATCGGTTCCAGTCTCGGGGTGGCGGGGTTCTGCGCCGGACTTGCCGCCGACTGGGCGACCTACCTCACCACCTCGGCAGAACTTGCCCTCGGCCTGCAGGGAGCGGAGTCGTTCCGCTCGCTTTTCGGCGCTATTGTGCTGGCATTTCTGCCGTCCCAGCTGCCGCTCGGCATTCTTGAAGGAGCCATGACCGCCGGAGTCGTTGTGATGCTTTCACGCAAACGGCCAGATCTGCTCCTCAAAATGGGTATTCTGAAGACAGGGGAGGCAAAAGCATGAAAAATCAGAAGTCAGAAGCCGGAAGCCGGAAGCCAAAAAGGAAAGAAAAGATATTGTCAGGGATATTCATCATCGCGTGTGTCATTGCGATCGCAGGAATAAACGCCGTTACGTCTGCCGCTGAGAAGGAAGGGCGGTGGGAGGGAGTTGATAAGGCTGTTGTGGAAAGAATCGCGAAAGAGCAGGGGCGCGAGGCGAGCGCGCCGCTTATCAATACTGAACAGGGAGACCTCATGCTCTTTTTGTTTCTGACAGCGGGAGCCGCCGGCGGGTTCATAGCCGGTTATTCCTACCGGATGCTCACCGAACGCACGGCAGCACCAGAGGAGAGAACCGCCTGATGCATTCCCGGACCACTCCGGCAGCTTCAGCGCATTTCCTGGCTTGCGTTGATACGCGGGTCAGGCTGTTCTGCGCCGCGATGGCCATAGGGTTCGTTATCGGACAGCACGGCCTGATCTTCCCGGGAGTTCTGTTCCTCGCGAGCAGCGCCGCAATTTATGCAATAGGCGTACGTGTCAGGCAATATGCTATCCGGCTTGCCGAATCGTTGCTTATCGGACTGGTGCTGATCGTCATAAAATCGCTCACCGGCAGCGAACCGCTCACAACCTTTCAAGCAGGAACGTGGCAGGTAACATTCTTTCAGGACGGCATGCTGGCGGGATGCGCTATCGCTGCTCGCATAGCCGCATCGGTTTCGGTTCTGCTGCTGCTCGTGTTTTCCTGTTCATTCACCGAACTGCTCACGGCGTTCTCCTGGTACCGCGTGCCGCGCGGGCTCATTGAGATACTGCTCTTTGCGCATCGCGCGCTGGACGCGGTGCGTGACGATGCGGTCACCATTTATCAGGCTCAGCGCAATCGTCTCGGCTACGCCTCAGCTCGTCAGGGAGTGCGCTCTTTCGGCATTCTGGCAGGAACTCTTACCCTCCGGGCCTTTGATCAGAGCCGTACGACCGCGCTCGCCATGATGCAGCGCGGATACAACGGGCATCTGCCGGCCGGCGATTGCCCGCGACTCAATACGCTTGATTTGTGCGTTGCCCTGATCGTTGCGGCAACGCTGGGAACGCTATGGATCGTGACATCAGGTATCTAGCGGCCATTGGCGCATTCGTCTACCCGGACGGCACGCATGCGCTGAGCGGAATCGATCTTGCGGTCCGTCGCGGTGAATGGTCCGCAGTCCTGGGATCCAACGGATCCGGCAAGACCACACTGCTCCGGATTCTCGACGGATTGCTCAAGGAGTATGACGGTTCGGTCCTGCTTGATGGCACGGACATCCGCAAGCTCTCCCCAAGAGAAATATACAGCAAGGTCGGCCTCGTTTTTCAGAATCCTGACGACCAGCTCTTTGCGCCGACAGTTTTTGAGGATGTTGCCTTCGGCCCTCGCAATATGGGCGTTTCCGAGCGGGAAACAGCCGAACGTGTTGCTCGATCGCTTGAAAATGTGGACATGCCGCACGCAGCGCAGAGAGCGGTCAGCGCCCTGAGCTATGGCCAGAAAAAGCGCATCTGCATTGCGGGCCTGCTTGCCATGGGGCATGAGATCCTTCTGCTTGACGAGCCGACAGCCGGGCTCGACCCGACGGGAGAATATCTGATGATGCGCCTGCTCCAGAAGCTCAACAGGGAAAACAACGTGACTATTCTCATGGCGACACACAGCGTAGATCTTGTGCCGATTTTTATCGACTCGCTGTACGTCCTGAACAATGGGCGCATTGCCCGCGGAGGAACTCCGGAAGAGGTCTTTACTGCTCCCGATGAAATGGCAGCCGTGACGCTGCGCCTTCCGTACATCGCCGAGCTTATCCATAGACTCAAGCACGAGGATCAGGTAAACTTCGGAAGAATTCCGCTTACCGTCGGAGAAGCGAGGAGAGAAATCATCGCAATGATTGAACAGGAAAGATCAAAGCCATGAGAAAAGGATATGTGCAGGTCTATACCGGAAACGGCAAAGGCAAGACCACGGCAGCGATCGGTCTCGCTGTTCGGGCTGCTGGCGCCGGTTATCGGGTTTTTTTTGCCCAGTTCGTCAAAAAAAGATACTGCAGTGAACACCGGGCTCTCGAACGCTTTAGCGATTTGATAACCCTGCGACAGTTCGGCACCGGGTTTATTCGTAGTGACTCGGCAGCCGATCGGGCCATTGACGCCGCGCAACAGGGGTTCATGACAGCTGCATCCGCAATCCTTTCGGGAAACTATGAGCTTGTTATTCTCGATGAGATAAACATTATTCTGCGGAAGAAAATGATAGATCTCAAGGAGCTGCTGTTGCTGCTTGACCAAAAACCGGTAAAGACAGAAATTGTCCTGACAGGTCGCCACGCCCCGGCCGCCCTCGTGCGCCGAGCGAATCTCGTGACCGAGATGAAGATGGTCAAGCATTATATGGACGCCGGGGTGCCGGCGCGCAGAGGGATTGAGTGGTAGGCAGTCCGGGCAGTCGCCTGAGATCGGGGTTTACGACAGGGGCATGCGCCGCGGCGGCCGCAAAGGCTGCCATTTTGAGTCTCAACGGATATTGCTGCAGTGGCGGGTCTGTCGAGATCCCGTTTCCCGACGGACAGCGGCGTGGACTTAGCGTGAAAGACTGCTTCCTTGTCTACCAGGATAGCTTCTCGTGTGCCAGCGCGTCGGTCATAAAGGACGCTGGTGATGACCCCGATGTAACCAACGGGGCGGAAATCATTGCCACTGTATGTATCACATCCGTGCCATTGCCGCTTGCCGGAAGGGCAAGCGCTGGTTCCTCGCAATCTGTCTCGGCAACGGCCGCTCTCTTGGAGGCTCAAACCATTATCGTGAAGGGCGGCGAAGGAATCGGGACTGTCACAAAGCCGGGGCTTGCCGTCGCTGTCGGAGAGCCCGCAATCAATCCCGTGCCGCGGGCGATGATCCTTGATGCCGCAGGTGAGGCTCTCCGTTCCTGCAGGCAGGTATCCGGCAACGCTGAGGTCACCATCACCATATCTGTTCCGAACGGAAAAGCGCTCGCGAAAAAAACCCTGAACTATCGGCTTGGCATCGTCGGGGGCATTTCAATACTTGGCACTACGGGGATTGTGACCCCGCTTTCGGCTGAGTCATGGAAAGCCACCATCGGCGCCGGCATGGATGTGGCGAAGGCGACGGGATGCGAAGAGGTTGTTCTTTCTGCCGGACGGGCCTCTGAAAAAGCCCATATGCGGGGCTTTAACCTGCCGGAAGAGGCGTATGTCATGATGGGAGATCACCTTGAATTCTCCGTGCTGGAAGCGGCAGCGCGGGGGTTTGGCCGGATTCATGTCGCCGCGCAGTGGGCAAAGCTGCTCAAGATTGCCATGGCCAAGCCGCAGACCCATGTCAGGTTCGGAGATCTGCAGGCGCAGAAGGCCGCTGTCTTTCTCCGCTCAATCGGCGTTCCGCTCCCTGCGGAAAGCAGGTTCAACACGGCGCGGGAAATATTCGAATTTCTCAACGCAGCGCAGCCCGGCGCTTCAGTCCATTTTGAGAAAACCTGCGCAGCGGCCGGAAAATACCTCGGCTCGATTTCCCGGGGGGTTCCGGTTACGGTTCACCTTGCCGGATATGAGGGGAGCCTGGTTAAATCGGTTCCTGCCGGAAATAAAAATTCTTAATCGTGCTATTTAATCATTTAAGTTCACAAATTTACGGGTTACCGATAAAATAGTAACTGTTTTTTCTCATTTTCCAGATAACGTTCTGTATCCGACGGAGGAATACATGGGCCTCAAAGAACGATTTGCAACTCTCGCTGAACGAGTCCGTTCATTTATTTTCGCGAACCCGAAACTAACCATCCTCATTTTGCTGGCAAGCGTCGGGCTGGTCATCGTCGTGACAGTGCAATCGCTTCACTTTACAAGTGCGCCAAATTTTTGCAGGCACTGCCATCCGAAGGAGTCGGGGGTTGACGGAGAAGTGGCGACATGGGAAAAGTCAAAACATGCCAAAGCAGGCGTCTCCTGCCTCGACTGTCATGCGCAACCCGGCTTTGTCGGATACATGAAAGCCAAGATCAGCGCATTGCCGGATGTTTACCGCGAGTTTCTCGGCGATCCTGAGCACCGCATGCATGTTCTCATGAAGTCGTCCGATCCCGCATATGCAGCCAAACTGGTTAGAAACGACCTCTGCATGTTCTGCCATACGGACAGTATGAACCAAAAGATTCGCTCCGAACGGATCATGTCGGTTGGTCATGCCTTCCGCATGCTTGATGGAGTAAAGAACCCTGAATTCAGAAAAAAAATGGGGCTGCCTGATATCATTGCCGAGGGCGTTCGTCCGACAACCGATGTTGATCCAAAACATGCGAAACACTTTGAACTGGGGCTGAATTGCGCGGACTGTCATCTGAAGATAGCACATAGTGGAATCGTCGGCTACAAGAGCAATATGGAAACCTGCTTTGTGTGTCATGACAAAAAGCGCGCGCAGAAACAAAATCCGCCGAAGAACGAGAACTGCATCGATTGCCATCGCAAGGCTGAGCGGGTTACCCCCGAGAAGCCGATTGCGATGGGTGCGGGTGCAAAGGCCGTCAGCTTCTCGCACAAGACGCATTCAACAGTCGCGCAGTGCGGCATCTGCCATAACGGACTCTTCCCGATGAAGGCCGGCGCTACAAAAATAGGCATCGCCGATCACGGAAAGGATAAGGCGTGCTTCCCTTGCCATAACGGGAAGAAGGCGACGGATTGGAAAAACTGCAAATACTGCCACTCGGTCACGCCGGCTCCTAAGCCCGCTCGGCTTGGCAAGGGTGATACTGCTGTTACATTCAGGCACGAGACGCACACAAAGTATGCCAATTGCACTATGTGCCATCCGGGCTACTTCCCGATGAAGGCTGGTTCCTCGAAGGCGACATTCGCCGAGCATAGTGAGAACAAATCATGCTTTGTCTGCCACAACGGCAGAAAGGCGAGCAAATGGACGGACTGCGCGAAGTGCCACGCAAAGGTGCCGATGCCGAAAGACATCATGTATAAGCCGTCTGATGCCGCTCCGGTAACGTTCAGTCATGACTTCCACGGCAGCGCATTTGCCTGTAAGGATTGCCACACGAAACTGTGGCCGATGAAGCGCGGAGCGCCGATGAAGATGGACCCGATGTATGAGGGCAAGTCATGCGGTACCTGCCACAGTGAAAAGGGAGGGGCATTCGTTGCGACCGATTGCGACAAATGCCATATTGAGCCAAAGAAGAAGTAAACTCACTGTCAATTGACAGAAAGGCGCGCTCCCGCCTGGAGCGCGCCTTTCTTTGTGAAGGGATATCAGTCTAGGGTTTTTATCACGAGCGTATCGACGCCAGAGTCGCTTTTCCGTGCAGAACGATTATCCGAAGGTTGGTTTTGAGATCAGCAAAAAAGTCCTGAGAGCGGCCCGGAACATCCAGCATTGCCCGGTACGATGCAACAGCCTGGCGGTGATATCCCTCATCTTGATGCAATGACCCGAGAGACTCAAGGACCGCGCCGGTCCTGCCGAGAATCCATGTCTCGTACTGCGGTTTCTGCTTTCCGTAGTCATAGAGTATGGCCTTGCGGTATTCTCTGAGCGCTTTTTTGAATCGCCGACTCTTGCCCGGACGGTCTTCCGCTCTCTGCGCCGCGCTGAAATACAGATCCCCGGTTTTTATGGCGATGAAGCCAGCCAGCGCTGACTTTGAAATATCCCGATGTTTCTCAACAATATCACTCGCGGCGGCCAATGCGTCTTCGGCCCGAGGGTAGTGCGTCTCGGCGTCCGCAGTTTCAGCCAGAAAGCGGTTTGCGTCAGCGATGGCGGTCAGGTTGATAAGGACGTGAGTCACAACCGGTGTTTTCCGAGGCAAACGTGAAAAAACTGCATTTGCCGCCTGAACCATATCAAGTGATTTTGCAATCAGATCCTGTTGAACCTGCGGCTTGATCGGACCATCTGTCAGCCTGAGATAGCATCGGCCTTCATAGCTCTTTGTCGCAGCCCACTCAAATGTTCGCTTGTTCGGGATTTTGTCCGACAGAGCAACGGCAGTGTCTATCACGTCCATGCAGCGATTTTCTTCAAATTGCTTTTGGATTATTGCCTGCAGCTCCCTGGCCGGCTTTTGCCTGAGGGCTTCCATGTGGGCAACGACATCCGCAGCACAGGCATGCTCAGGCGGCAGGGAAACGGCAAGCCACCAAGCAAAACATGCGGCACGTAAAGGTCCGGACAGCCGACAACCGATCATCCAAACGAACCCATAGAATGTTTTCCTTCCTGCTGCAACGCCAAGGCGCCGGTTCTTCTTCATATAGTATAGAAATAAGCGACCAAAATAAAGCCACCCCGTGCTTTACTGACCGAAAGAATCTGAGAATGCCGGGGCCGCCGGGAAACTCCCGTGACGCACTATCTGTTCAGGAACAATCCTGCTATAATGAAAAACTACCGAAAAACAAGGAGCAGCAAGCAATTCATGCCTAAAATAAATGTCATCGGCATCGGCTGCCGGCCTCTAAACCAGCGCGCAACCGAGGCGTTGCTCGCGAGCGACATCGTACTTGCATCGAACCGCCTGATGGAGGTCTTCCCTGACTATTCCGAATACCCGCTGGTGAAGGACCGCCTGAACGTAATTAATAATGTCGATGAGGTTATGGCATTTATCGACAAACAGATTGATGCGGATCCATCGGTGACCATCGCACTGATCGCTTCGGGCGACCCCATGTTTCATGGAATTGCCAAACGGACACTCGGCCGTTTCGGGGACCGGTTCGTGGAAATCCTGCCTGACCTTTCTAGTGTGCAGATCGCAAGCAGCCTGGCCAGGGAATCATGGGATGACGCCCTCCTCATAAGCCTGCACGGGGGGCCGGACCCGGAGAAGCGGCGGAATCTGCCCTATGAGCTGACCGATCTTCCTTATCTCCTCTTGCGTCATTATAAGATATTCATCCTGACAGACAGGCAGAACAACCCGACACGGATAGCTGAAACGCTCACAGGGTCTGCCATGTCACAACCCATGTGCATTATGATGCATGTGTGCGAGCGGCTCGGGTATCCGACCGAACGGATATCATCCGGCAGTCCGTCGGAGCTTTTGAAAACAACCTTTTTGGAGCCGAACATCGTTTTGCTGAAACGCACCGACCCTGAAGACGAAAGACCCCTGCCGGTATTCGGCCTGCGGGAGGATGAGATAGAACACAGCCGAGGCCTCATTACAAAGGATGAGGTGCGCGCGGCAGCGCTGCATAAACTCACCCTTCCTTCGTCCGGCACTGTGTGGGACATTGGCGCGGGGTCCGGTGCGGTAGCTCTCGAAATTGCGAACACTGTTCCGGGACTCACGGTCTATGCGATCGAAGAAGACAAGGAGCAGCTTGTGAACATCCGGGCAAACCGGGCAAAGTTCGGCATGCTCAACATCGAGGTCGTTGCTACCGGGGCACCGGGCGCGCTCGCATCACTGCCTGCCCCTGACCGCGTATTTATCGGCGGCAGTGGCGGGCGCATGCAGGAGATACTTGCGGCAGTTGCCGAACGCATGCCGCATGGAATCGTCGTTATCAATGCTTCACAAATAGAGACTTTGAACACCGCCGTCAGTGAGCTGAAAAAACATGGCTTTCAGCTTGAAGTCTGCCAGATCAGCACCGCCAGAATGAAGGAGATTGGCGAGGGCAACTTTTTTGCCGCTCAAAATCCTGTATTTATCATCCGGGGAGCGCGTTAGGTATGATAGAAGCCATTCGCAACAGGCGAAGCGTCCGCCGCTATCTTCCAAAACCTGTGGAACCCGGGAAAATTCAAGAACTGCTTGCGGCCGCATTCTTCGCGCCGACCGCGAAAAATCTGCGGCCGGTCGAATTTATAGTCGTTCAGGATAGATCTCTCATCGGAAAGCTCTCTCTTGCAACCCCTTATGCCAGTTTTTCCGGGCAGGCACCTCTTCTTATCGCGATCTGCTACGACGCGCGAACAGCGCGCCGTTTTCGGGAAGATTGCGCCATGGCGGCAGAGAATATCTATCTTGAAGCCACCGGGCAGGGGCTCGGCGCCTGTTATGTCCAGATAGCCGACGGCACCGAAGCGGATGCCGGCAATCCGGAGGAGTACGCAAAGAAGCTGCTTGCGGTGCCTGATACCCATCGCGTGCTGTGCCTGATGGCAATAGGCTATCCTGAAATAATGCCGGCTCCGCATGCCGACGGTGAATATGACGCCGCGCGGGTTCACCGTGAGAGATTTGGCAATCGATGAACGGAAAGCTCTTCGTTATAGGAATCGGCCCCGGCGACCCGGAATTGCTGACACTCAAGGCGGCCAGAATTCTTGAGCGTGTGCCGACTCTCTGCGTGCCGAAGGGAAGGGAGGAGGGCGCAAGCCTTGCGCTTTCCATCGTCCGGCAGGCGGTGAATCTCGAGGGCACGGAAATCATCGAAGCGCATTTTCCGATGAGAAAGACGCGCAGAGGCGCGGAAGCTTGGATGGCGGCAAGCACGGAAGGAAAGACAATCAATCAGCAATCCGCCATCAGCAATCCGCCATCAGCAATGGCTGTTGCCGACGAAGGGCTTGCGCTCGCATGGAACGTTGTGGCGGAGCAGATTGTCAGCCGCCTTATGCAGGGCACGGACGTTGCGTTCATCACTCTTGGGGATCCGACGATTTACAGCACTTATTTTTATCTGCACGATGCCATCCTGCAGCGCTTGCCCGGTCTTGCCGTTGAGTTCATTCCGGGCATATCATCGGTAACTGCTGCTGCTGCGCGAGCCGGAATTTCCCTCGGCCTCGGCGATGAAAAGATCTCAATTCTCCCGGCTACTTATGCCGGAGACATCAGTGCGGTGCTTGCGGAGTTTGACACGGTCGTTCTGATGAAAGTGCATTCTGTGTTTCACGTCATCCTGCCGGTTCTGAAAAAAGCGAAGCTGGAGGGCAATTGCGTATATATCGCCCGCGCGGGTATGCCTGATGAGCGCATCGTTTTCGATATCCGCACAATAACGCCGGCGGATCTCGACTATTTTTCGATACTGATTATCCGCACCCGGAAACCGCATGCGTCAGCATGATCTTGAGCGCATGAAGGCTTGGTTTGCCGGCTTTTGCAGGGACCAAATCCTTTCGGACCTGGCGGAGCAGCAGAACTTGGACTTAAAAAAACAGCATTCTTACAATGTTTGCGGCAATGCACGCGACATCGCCGCTTCAATCGGGTTTCCGCCGGAAGACATACTGATTGCCGAAGCAATCGCGCTCTTTCACGACGTCGGGCGTTTTCCGCAATACGTCCGTTATAGGACATTCAGGGATGATATATCCGAAAATCACGCGCTGCTCAGCGTGAAGGTGATTCAGGAACAGGAAGTCCTTCGAAATCTGACGGAACAACAGCAAATGCTTATCACAACCACAGTCCGCTCCCATAATGTCTTTGCACTGCCTGATTTGGCAGATGTCCGGCAGATGCGGCATCTCAGGCTCATTCGCGACGCCGACAAAGTCGACATTCTCCGCGTATTCATCGATGCTTATGAAGGCAAATCAAACCCATCCGCAATCGGGCTTGGGTTGCCTGAGACTGAGGACTATTCGCCCGAAGCGCTCCGGTGCATTGCGGAGCGGAGGATGTTCACGCTCCGGCAGCTTCGCTCGCTGAACGACTTCCGCCTCCTGCAGCTTTCATGGATATTCGATCTGAACTATCCTGAATCGATCCGGATGGTACTCAGCCGCGACTATCCGCACCGTATTCTGGCGCATTTGCCGCAGACTGATGAAATACGCGCGGCGGTTGATTCTGTTGTCCAGTACATGAATGGGCGCATTGCCAATGGCTGATGTCTATTTCATCGGAGCCGGGCCGGGCGATCCGGAGCTTATCACGCTCAAGGGCAGACGCCTGCTTGATGCGGCCGATATTGTCATGTACGCGGGCAGTCTCGTAAATCCGGCATTGCTTGATGATCTGCAGGGCGAAGTGCTCGACTCGGCCTCCATGAATCTTCATGAAATTATTGACCGCATCTCCTCGGCGGTCAGGGCGGGAAAGACCGTCGCACGTCTTCATACCGGCGATCCTTCACTCTACGGAGCAATAACTGAACAGATTGATCGCCTCCACGCGCTTGGCATCACGACAGCCATAATACCCGGCGTATCGTCAGCTTTTGCAGGCGCCGCGGAACTCGGGCAGGAACTGACAATCCCGGGAGTATCGCAAACCGTCATCTTCACCCGGATAGAAGGCAGGACACCGGTGCCGGAAAGCGAGTCGCTCCGCTTGCTGGCGCAGCACCGCTCGACGATGGTGATCTTCCTGAGCGTTGGGATGGCCGGGAAGGTGCAGGCGGAACTCCTCACCGCCTATCCGCCCGAAACGCCGGTTGCCGTCGTCGAAAAGGCGTCGTGGCCTGAGCAGCGCATTGTGCGCGGTGCACTGAAAAATCTTGCTGAAATCATTGCGCGTGCAGGCATCAAGAAAACCGCGCTCATCTATGTCGGGGAAGCGCTCCGCGCATCTGAAACACCTCTTGGCAAAGAGTCGAAACTGTACGATAAAAACTTTACGCATGAGTACCGGAAAAAATAAGGCTTTTCGTGTTTTGCACCGCAGGTCTCTTTCTTCACTTCGGGAAGACCGCCTGCCCGGGAGCTTCCTCCGGTATAATTAAAGAGTGGAGATTAAGCTCATTGCACGACCCGGATGCCCTGAAGCACCGAGGCTTCAGCATAATTTTGCCATTGCCGCAAATGCCCTTGGTGTGGGGTCCGATGCCTTTATTCGCCGGGATGATAACGCTATAGCACCATGCCCGCAGCTCCCATTTCCGGCCACGTTGGCCTCTGGACAAAAGCTGATGCCGTTATCAGGTTTTCTCATCTCGCGATCGAACAAAATGGTGAAATGCGTACAATCGGCTGCGCGTAATGGCAATCACTTATTGCGGCGTTTGATTTTTTACGGGCGCTGCCGGTAAACTGACTTGTCTGAAGGGGAGTAGCTTTCGGGGCACGGTCAACATCCTGGCGTAACTGCCTGGTCGTGTCGTTGGTGAAGACCAATAAGCGAGACCTTCAGTGTGACTTGGTGTCATACTGAAGCGTCTCGTTTTTTATGCGGGAGAAGTGAAAGGCATATGACAGTATTTGTCGGCTCGATGGTCTTTGTGGTGCTAGCCGAAATGTTCGACAAGACACAGCTGCTCGCAATGTGTTTTGCCGCGCGTTACCGGTGGCAGACGGTCATGTGGGCTGTTCTCGTCGCCACCGCCGCAAATCATCTGCTTGCCGTGCTTGCCGGAAGCCTGCTTACAACCTTTATTCCCACGCAGTACATCACTATTGCGGCGGCGGTTTCATTTATCCTTTTCGGACTCTGGACAATCCGCGGAGACACGCTCTCCTGTGGCACGGACTCATCGAACCGGAGTCCGTTCTGGATTGTGACGATCGCATTCTTTATTGCGGAATGCGGCGATAAAACCCAGCTTGCCACTGTGGTTCTTGCCGCGCGATATAATGAGATCATCGCTGTCTGGCTTGGCACGACAGTCGGCATGATGATAGCCAACGCTATCGGTATCATTATCGGCAGCGTTGCCGGGCGCAGGCTGCCTGAAAAGGCTATTACCTGGTTTGCCGCGCTGTCCTTTATCGCTTTTGGCGTTTACAGTCTCTGGGAAGCGACTCCGCGATCATTCTGGCAGCCGCCAATCGTAATCGGCGGCATCGCAGCTCTTGCAGGAGCTGTCGGACTCATTATCCGCATGAATCGCAAGAATCGGCGCGCGGAATCCAGGACGGGTTGACGGTCGTGCGCCTGAGCAGGGTGAACCGCAGCATTTGCATCAACACACTTTTCTTTTTTGCATGGAGGCTCCATGGAATGGATTTTTGACATCAATATCTGGACAGCGCTTATCACGCTGACTGTACTGGAAATCATTCTCGGCATTGATAACATTGTGATTATTGCGATTCTTGCGGGAAAACTTCCGTCGCACCAGCAGCAAAAGGCCCGTCAGATCGGCATCGGTCTTGCCATATTCACACGCATCCTTTTTCTTTTGAGCCTGGTCTGGCTCGCCAGCATGAAGGAGCCTTTGTTCACCATGTTCGGCAACAGTTTTTCGATGCGCGATCTCGTGCTGATAGCAGGCGGCCTTTTCCTCATTTATAAAGCAACGCATGAAATTCACGGCATTATGGAACAATCGGCGTCAGAGCGCAAGCCGAAACTGCTCGCGACGTTCGGCGCCGTAGTTTTTCAGATTTTGATCTTCGACATTGTCTTCTCCCTCGATTCCGTTATTACTGCCATCGGCATGGCGCAGCAGGTGGGGGTGATGATTGCCGCGGTAGTCATCGCAATGCTGGTGATGCTTGTTGCGTCTCATACGATAAGCGCATTTATCGACAAACATCCGACGCTGAAAATGCTCGCCCTGAACTTTCTGCTCTTGATTGGCTTTACGCTTGTCGCTGAAGGCTTCAAGTTCCATATTCCGAAAGGATATATTTATTTCGCAATGGGCTTTTCCGGGCTGGTGGAGACGATGAACATTCTTGTCGCCACGCGCAGAAAGAAAGCGGCAATGGCAGAGGAATAAGCGGTCGAGAAAGAGTCTTCGGGAAGTCTTGGCACCGCGGCGGTCCGAGGCATTGAAAAATCGCACTTCTTCCCAACCTGCTTCGAAGCTTCCATCGGTCAATCTCTCCAGAAAGAACACGCGGTTGCGCTGAGCTGCAAAAAATTCTTGACGAAAAATGTAACATGTGATATATTTGAATCAAGCGATACAATCGCCACACTTTTTGTATCAGGAGGACACCATGCCGCCCATTGAGAAGCATATAGCAATCAGCCGACAGCGGACCGGCAAAGAGTACCGCGAACTGCACACCTGGATAGACGATGCCGACTTGACGGTGAAGGCTTCGCGTCACGATGTTACGAGAATTTTTGTCTTCGGCAGGCGCATTGAACAGCAGCATGGGCAGGAGGGGCTGAACGAGTATCTGCAGCATATTCACGATGACCTCGCCGCCAAGTTTGAGCATCTCCAGCATGACGTGGAAAAACTGACCGCGGATGTGCTCGGCTATTTCGGCGTGAAAAAAGGAAGCGCCCTGAACTATGCCATTCAGCAGTCCGACATCGATATCATGAAAAACGCCGGATTGAGTGACCCGGACCTTGCTCACTGCCTAAAGGTTGCAGGCAAGGCAATTGACATAGCACAGCGTGCCGGCGTGCGCCTTGACCTCGAACTGGTGGGGCGCGGAGCATTTTTCCATGACCTTGGCAAGGCGAAATCGCATGCCATGGATCACGGAAAGGTCGGTGCGGAACTTGGAGCCGGAATCGGCCTGCCGAAGGTCCTCACCGATATTATGGAGAAACATATACGCGGCGGTATGACCGAGGCGGAGGCGATTGAGCTGAACCTTCCAGTCAAAGACTATACGCTGAATCTGCTGGAAGAGAAAATCATTGTCTATGCGGACCGCCTCGTGGACATCATTACCGACGGGGTGGTACAGATTGGCTCTGAAGCCGAAGCGGAAAAGCGTTTTGAAGAGTTCATCCGCGATGTGCCGAAGTACTACAAGAATCCGGCAACCTATGAGCGGTATCTCAGCTATCATCGCGAAATTCAGGCCTTGATAGCACAGAACGGGTAGTCGTCGCCAAAGGTTTTTCAGAGGAGCACCGTGCGAACCCTTGGTGCCCTCGGATATCGCTGGATTATACAGATGATCACTCCCTTTAGAATGCTTTGCGCAACCGGGTTTCTCGCTATCTTCAGTTCCACGATCTCGAAGAGCCCGGTGCTGCCGCTCTTTGCCGCCTACCTCGGGGCTGACCCATCGGAAGTGGGCATTGTAGCCGCCGTTTCCGCATTCACCGGTGTTGTTGCAAGCATCCCGGCAGGAATACTGGCGGACCGCTGCGGCAGACGGCGTATGCTGCTCGTTTCCTCAGTCGTGTTTGCGACAGCCCCCTTTCTCTATCTTGCGGTTGCTCATGTATGGCAGCTCGCACTGGTCCGACTTTATCACGGAATAGCGACTGCCATCTTTCTCCCGGTCGGTATGGCGTTCGTAGCTGAGCTTTTTCAACGGGGGAGAGGGGAGAAGATGGGATGGTTTTCGACTGCAACACTGCTCGGTCGTTTTCTGGCACCGGTGGCCGCCGGCACATTGATGGGACTGTTTATGCTGAGCGACCCCAACCGTTTTTACGCTGTCTATGCCGTCTGCGGAGCTGCCGGGGTTGCGACATTTCTTTTCGCGCTCCGCATTCCGAAAGAAGAAACATGCCGTCTTTCAACGCGAACCCTGCAGGATTCATGGGGCGCTTTCAAATCAGTTATCGCGACGAAAGCCATTGTCATTACTTGTGGGGTAGAGGCGGGAATTCTTTTTGTATATGGAATATTCGAGACATTTGTTCCCCTGTATGCAGTAAAAGCCGGCCTGAGCGTAAGCGCGATTGGCCTCCTGCTGTCGGCGCAGGTTATCACGCTGGCGCTCTCAAAACCAGCCATGGGCAGGTTCTCTGACCGGCACGGCCGGCCGCCGCAGATATTCTGGGGAGCAGTTCTGGGGGCGGTCTGCATCGGATTATTTCCATTGACTGTTTCTTTTGCCGCGCTGCTCGTTCTCAGCATACTGCTCGGGCTGAGTTTTTCCATCCTCACTTCCGCATCGTCGGCCTACATCGCTGATTTGAGCAGAAAAGAGGGCAGAGGCTCAGCCATGGGGATTCTCGGCTCCATCATGGATATCGGACATACAGCAGGCCCGCTTGTGGCTGGATTCGTTATTTTGCATTTCGGATTCGGGTTGGCGTTTCTGGTCGCCGCATTGGTCCTTGCCGGAGCCGCATCCGCATTTCTCATGCATACCGGCAAAAATGCCCTGTTCGGCTTTATTCATAATAAGGCAGCACTATGAAACGGATGCCATTCGAAAAAAAGTGAAGGTGGACAGGGGTGCTGTGTCAGAATGTTATTGTGCATAACTCAAAGAATGTGCAGCAGCGAACAAATCATTGTCGCCTGGAGGGATCTCATGGAGCGCACGATCAAACCGAAAGAACTGAAAGACCTGAAAGACTTTGTCATTCTGGATGTCAGGCGGGAGTCTGATTTCATATCCGGACCTCCGATGGTTGATGGCGCGCTGCGAAAGCAGCCGGAAGCCGTCAACGGATGGGCGGATGAACTGCCGAGAGATCGGGATGTCGTCGTCTACTGCGCCCGTGGTGGTTCGGTCAGCAACGCAGTTCTCGATACATTGCTTGAAAGAGGGATCAAAGCCCGATATGTTGAGGGTGGCATTGAGGCATTGAAGAAGGAAGCATAAATCCCGGAGGAAGGAGAACCAATTATGAGCAATAAGAAACAGTCATTTTATGATGGAGCGCCTCTCTCATGGCTTCTCTTTTTCTCCACGCTGCCGTCACACCCGGTGAGCAAACGCATGAAAGTCTGGCGAAAGCTCACGCAGGAGGGCGCTCTCCACTTCAAAAGGGCTGTGTATCTTCTTCCTCACTCTGAGCAGCGGGAGGAGGCGCTGACCGCGCTTGTTTCGGATGTCCATGCCATGGGCGGTGAAGCCGCATTCGTAAAAACGCTGCGGATTGAGACTATGGACAATGATGATATAGCCGCGCTCTTCAATGCTGAGCGAGGTCGCGCCTATGAGCATGCGGGAAAGCAGCTCCATGCCATCGAGCAAAAGATTGCCAGTGTGCGGAAAGGCGGCAAAGCCCCGTCACCTGAGCAGCTTCTGACCGAGTTTCGCAAAATTGAAAAGATGCATAACGATATAGCGGCCATTGATTTCTTCAACTCGGAGCAGGGCTCTGCCTATGAGGTGCGCATGAGAGCGCTCGCCGAAAAGCTGGAGGAGACCTCTCACGGCAAAGCACCGGCCACGTCAGCGGAGATTGAACTGAAAAACCTCGCTGACTATCGGAATCGCCTTTGGGTAACGCGGACCAGGCCGTTTGTCGATCGCATGGCATCTGCCTGGCTTATCCGGCGCTTTATCGATCCGAATGCCCGCTTTGCCTTTCTCCGGGACGAAAAGAAGCCGCCGATGCCCGGTAGTGTTCTTTTTGATATGAGCGGCGGAGAATTCACGCATCACGGAGAGCTCTGCACCTTCGAGGTGCTGCTCAAGGCGTTCTGTCTTAAACAGCGGCCGCTGAAAAAAATTGCTGAAATCGTGCATGAGATCGATATCAAGGATGGCCGATATAGCGTGCCCGAAGCGCCCGGTGTCGAGGAACTGCTCATCGGCATCCGCAAGACCGCAAAAAATGACGCGGAAACTCTGGACAGGGGCATTGCCATATTTGAAATGCTGTACGCGTCGAAAAACACATAATTAAGGATGGCCGATGAATACAGAACAGGAGGCTCCCCCGCAACAAACGATTTCCTTCCGGGAAGCATTCCTCTGGTGGTTGAAGCTGGGGTTCATCAGCTTCGGCGGACCGACCGGACAGATTGCAATATTGCACAAGGAACTCGTCGAAAAGCGGAAATGGATATCCGAGAATCATTTTCTGCAGGCGCTGAATTTCTGCATGCTCCTGCCGGGGCCAGAAGCCCAGCAGCTCTGCATCTATATCGGCTGGCTCCTGCATAAAACGTGGGGAGGCATTGCAGCAGGAGTGCTTTTCGTGCTTCCCGCCGTTTTTATTCTGATCGGGCTTTCGTGGCTCTATGCGGCAATGGGAACTGTTCCGGCAGTTGCAGCATTGCTGTATGGCCTGAAGCCGGCGGTTGTTGCCATCGTTGCGGAAGCACTGCTCAGGATTGCAAAAAAAGCGCTCAAGAACTGGTTTTTTGTCGCTCTTGCAGCGGTGTCGTTTATCGCAATCTTCGTATTCTCGGTGCCGTTTCCGCTCATCGTCTTTGGCGCCGCACTCATAGGGTTTGCCGCGCGGTACAGAGCGCCGCAGCTTTTCGGTGTGGCCGAGTCAGCGGGGGCAGAAACACAGACGCTCATCAGCGGCCTTGCCGCGCAGATGCGTGAAACCGGCTGGCGTCCGGCTTTCAAGACTCTTGTGCTCTGGCTTTCAATCTGGGCTGCGCCGCTGGTGGCGGTCTGGTTTTCGAGTGACAGCGGCATTCTTCTTGAACTCGGTCTTTTGTTTAGCACGGCGGCTATGGTCACTTTCGGCGGAGCCTATGCGGTGCTTGCATTTGTCGGGCAGGCGGCCGTCCAGCAATACGGCTGGCTGCACCCCTCGCAGATGATGGACGCCCTTGCACTGGCCGAAACCACACCGGGTCCGCTCATCATGGTGAACCAGTTCGTTGGTTATCTGGCAGCTTACCTGAATCCCGGCGGTCTCAGCCCGGCGGCGGCAGGAGTGCTTGGCGGACTGCTGACGACATGGGTGACGTTTGCCCCTTCGTTTCTGATGATATTTCTGCTTGCGCCGTATGTCGAAATCCTCAGAAAGAACTCCCTTCTTTCAACAGCTCTGGCATCAGTCACCGCCGCAGTAGTCGGTGTGATTCTCAACCTCGGGGTCGCCTTTACCTGGCACGCACTGATTCCTGACAAGGGCGGATTCGATTGGTATGCGCTTGTCGCGTCCATCATAATATTCTACGGACTTCAGTATCGCCACTGGCCGATGATTCCTGTTATAGTGGGGTCTGCCGCCTCAGGATATGTATTCAAAATGCTTGCATGAGGTTTGCTATACTGAAACACCACTGATGACAACCATTTTCTTCATAACGAATGCCGGCCACTCGCTTGCGGTCAGAGTAGAGGCTGCATTGAGCGAAGCCAGGACAGTGCGATTTGATGCCGGACTGGTCCGGCAGCAGTGGCAGTCCGGCAATAAACTGGTTTTCATCATGGCTGCCGGGATTGTCATCCGGACTGTTGCTCCCTTGCTTGCGGACAAGAGAAGAGATCCGGCGGTAGTGGTGATCGACGAGGCTGGAAAGCATGTTGTCAGCCTTCTGGGCGGTCATCTGGGCGGGGCGAATGCGCTTGCCTGCGAAATTGCCGAGATGCTTGATATCCTGCCGGTCATTACGACCGCATCTGATGTTGCCTGCCTGCCTGCACTTGACCTGTGGGCAAAAAACAACGGTCTCTTTATAGAAAATCCTGACTCGCTTTCCGCAGTAATGATCCAACTTCTGAACACCCGAACGATCCGCGTCTTTTCGGATTGTGATATCCCGATGCCGGCTGTTTTTGAACGGACAGCCGACATGCGCCGTGCGGATGTGATTGTCTCTGCTTCAGATGATATCAGCATCGCACCTGAAACGCGTCCCGTTGTCATGCGCCCGAGAATACTGACAATCGGCGTCGGTTGCAACAGCGGGACACCGGAGCATGAAATTGAGGAGGCTGTCCGCGCAACGCTTCGCAATGCGAATGTTGCGTTCGGCTCGATCAGTTGTATTGCAACGATTGACCTCAAAGCGCAAGAGCCTGGGTTGGTTTCGTTTTGCACAAAGCATCATTTTCCATTGGTCACGTTTCCGGCGGCTGAACTGAACAAGGTGCCGGATGTCGGCCGCTCCGAAACGGTTTTCAGGGCGACCGGATCCTATGCTGTAGCCGAACCGGCGGCTCTTCTCTCATCCGGCGATGAGCGACTGCTTATCGACAAGCATAAATATCAGAATGTTACTGTGGCTGTTGCGCGGCAGGATATCGCGCTGGCTGCGGGAATGCTCGCGATTGTCGGGATCGGACCGGGGCTTCCGGAGCATCTGACTCCGGCTGCCAGAAAGGCCCTGCGCGAAGCAGATACGATTGTGGGATACGATACCTATATCGACATGGTTCGTCCGCTTGTCGCCGACAAGGAAGTGCTGACGACGGGGATGACCGGTGAGGTTGAACGTTGCCGCGGCGCGATTCATCTTGCCTTAAAGGGAAAGCGGGTTGCCGTGGTGAGCGGCGGCGACCCCGGCATTTACGCCATGGCAGGATTGGTGTTTGAACTTTTACGCTTGGAAGATCAGAAGTTCGAAAGTCCTGAGGGGGCTGAAACTGTAACTTCATCATCCGCACTTCCCCGCTTCCGGCCTTCCGATCTTTCCGTCTCGGTTGTTCCGGGCATTTCCGCGCTGAATGCCGCGTCTTCGGTGCTTGGAGCTCCGCTGATGCATGATTTCTGCGCCATTTCTCTGTCGGACCGGCTGACGCCGTGGGAAGTGATCGAGCGTCGTCTGCTTGCAGCATCTGATGCTGATTTTGTCATCGTGCTTTATAACCCGAAGAGTCGGGGCAGGGCTGAGCATATCGAGACCGCCATAGCGCTCATCGCCCGGAATCGAGCGCCGACCACGCCGGTCGGCATTGTGAAGGCCGCGCTGCGGGAAGGGCAGCAGGCACGCATTGTCACACTCGACGCCCTGCCTTTTGATGAAATTGATATGCAGACAACCGTCATTATCGGCAGCTCAAAAACGTTTGTCTGGAAAGGGCGGATGATCACGCCCCGTGGATATCGTGAGAAATATGCGCTCGATTAAAGCGGCTGTTGTTCTGTGGGATGAGTCGCATCTTTGGGGAATCATTGCGCTGCGGGCACTCCGTCAGAAGGGTCTTGATTTTGATCTTGTTCGCAGTAAAGATATCCGGTCTGGAACGCTGGAAGGCAGGAAGCTGCTTTTTGTGCCGGGAGGATGGGCCTCCAACAAACTGAAATCCTTGGGCGACGAGGGATCCGACGCAGTCAGGCAATTTATTCATGACGGCGGCAACTATCTCGGTTTTTGCGGGGGGGCGGGGCTGGCGACGCAGCACGGCCTCGGGCTGCTTGATATTGAGCGTGTGCCGACGGAATGCCGGATTCCAAGTTTTAGCGGGCCGGTGCTGTGTTCTGTTGATGAGCATCAGATTTGGAACGGCGTATACAAGCCCGTATTCTGGGCATGGTGGCCATCACAGTTCAGAGTGAAGGGCGATGGGGTGCGGCTGCTCGCATGTTATGAGAAAGCCCTGCCTGAAGCCTATAGCTCGGATATCCGTGTCGGGGCAATCGCTGAAGATGCAGATTGGGTCTCTCTCGAGGC
>JBBIQQ010000004.1:0-36684 GCA_037442225.1 Nitrospirota bacterium | reverse complement strand
GTGCGCCAACTTCGGCAATACGGTTGCCAATTTTGCCGGATGGGCGGCAAGCATGCAGATTCTCGGCATGAGCAAATACGCAATGGTTCCGATCGGGGCGGCTGTTATCTGGATCCTTGTCGTCAAGGGCAGTTACCGGGTTATAGAAAATGTCCTGCTCGTTGCGTGCCTTATTTTTGTCGGGTATATTATTTCAGGCTTTATGGCGAAGCCGGACTGGCTGGAGGTTGGCAAAAACCTGATAGTTCCGGATATCCAGTGGAATGCCGAATACCTCATACTGAGCGTTGGGATTATCGGCACAACGATTACGCCGTGGATGCAGTTTTACATGCAGTCTTCCATCGCGGAGAAAGGCATTAAACAAGATGACTATAAGCTGACGCGGCTTGATGTTATTGTCGGCTGCTCGATTACCGACATTGTGAGCTTTTTCATTATCGTTACCTGCGCAACGCTTCTTTATCCACACGGCATCCGCGTCGAAGAGGCCGCGGAGGCGGCCATTGCGCTTCAGCCTCTTGCCGGACAGCATGCGGCGCTGATTTTCTCGGTCGCGCTGGCAAACGCGTCCATCCTCGGAGCCATCATTGTCCCGCTGGCAACCGCTTATTATATTTGTGAAGCTATGGGCTGGGAGGCCGGGGTCAACAAATCGTTCAAGGAAGCCCCGCAATTCATGGGCATCTATACGTTCATCATCGGACTTGCTGCTGTTGTTGTGCTTATTCCGGGAGCACCGCTTGTAGATCTGATGGTGCTGTCGGCAATCGTGAACGGACTCTTGTTGCCATTTGTTCTGATTTTTATGATAAAGCTGATCAACAACAAAAAAATTATGGGGGAATATGTCAACGGCAAGGCATATAACGTAGTCGCATGGACTACAGTGGTTGTTGTGGCTGTTCTGACGGCGCTGTTTGTAGGAGCGGCCATTTTCCCCGTCGCATAAAGGAGGCTCTCTTGGTTAAGACGATTTACTGGCAGGGCGAAGTGGTGATGATGCTCGACCAAAGCAGACTGCCGCTTGAAGTAAGCTATGTAGAATGCCGCGATTATCACACGGTTGCTGAAGGCATACGGAAGCTCTGGATTCGCGGCGCGCCGGCTATCGGAATTGCCGCCGCCATGGGAGTCGCGCTTGGA
Source organism: Nitrospirota bacterium (assembly GCA_037442225.1). GTDB lineage: Bacteria > Nitrospirota > Thermodesulfovibrionia > Thermodesulfovibrionales > Dissulfurispiraceae > JAAYUK01. Next base: position 35,538 of record JBBIQQ010000004.1, on the reverse strand, counting down.
GCGCAGGAGATAAGGGCGCAGAACTTTGATGAGTTTGTCGAGGGACTTCAGCCGATTTTTGAGACGATCAACGCAACCCGGCCGACCGCGGTGAATATCTATTGGGCGATCGAACGGATCAAGAAGTTTATCACCGACCATAAGCATGAGAATATTGACACGCTTAAGAAAACGCTGATTGAAGAATCACAGCGCATTCTTGAGGAAGACGTAGCGACCAACCGCATGATAGGTGAATACGGAGCTCAGTTTGTTCGCGACGGCGATACCATTCTGACGCATTGCAATGCCGGGAGCCTTGCGACCGGCGGATTTGGCACCGCGACTGCGGCGATGTACGTTGCGAAGGAGCAGGGCAAGCGCATCCACGTCTTCGCCGACGAGACCCGCCCCGTGAATCAGGGAGCGCGGCTCACGTCGTGGGAACTCATGCAGGCCGGCATACCGGTTACGCTTATTACCGACAACAGCGCGGGTGCCATCATGAAACACGGCATGATTGATGTCGCAATTGTCGGCACCGATCGCACGACACGGAACGGCGATGTTGCGAACAAAATCGGCACCTATACTGTGGCGGTGCTCTGCAGGGAGCATGGCATCCCGTTTTATGTGGCGGCGCCACTGAGCAGTGTGGATTTCGCGATGGATTCGGGCGACAAGATTCCGATTGAAGAGCGGCATCCTGATGAAATCCGCACTATCTGGGGCCATAGAGTTGCCCCGGATGGCGTGAATGTACTAAACTTGGCATTTGATGTCACGCCGTCACGCTATGTGACAGCATTCTTTACCGAAAAAGGAGCATTCCGGCCGCGAGATCTTCGCAAGCTTTTGCGCGAAGACGTCAACCTTGACGCCATCCGGCTGAAGAGCGAATGAACGTACAGGATATTTTTCAAACCTATGCGCCGGAACTCAGGCAGGTCGAGGTCGAACTCACGAATGTTTTTGCGAGCAATGTCCCGCTTATCCCGATGGTGGGGCAGCACATCCTCGGCAGCGGCGGCAAGCGTATGCGGCCGCTTTTCCTTCTGCTGAGTGCCGATCTGTGCGGCTACTCCGGCAGAAACCGGGCTCTGCTTGGCGCGGTTATTGAAGCGATTCACACGGCATCACTGCTGCATGACGATGTTATCGACGGAGCCCAGACCCGCCGCGGCAAAACCGCCTCGCATGTTCTCTGGGGCAACCACATGGTTATTTTACTTGGAGATTATCTCTACTCCAACGCACTGAGAATTGCAGTTGACCAGAAGAATCAAAAGGTTGTTGAAGCTCTTTCCGAAGCGACCACCCGCATGTCGGAAGCGGAAATCCTTCAGCTCAACAAAACCGGCGACCCTGCAATTACCGAACAGGAGTATTTCCAGATTATCTCCGGAAAGACCGGCATCCTCATCTCGGCGGCATGCCGTATCGGCGGGGCTCTTGCCGGTGTGCCGGAAGAGCAGGAGATGGCGCTCCGCGACTTTGGCCTGAAAGCCGGCATAGCGTTTCAGCTTGCCGATGACGTGCTCGATTATGTCGCGCAGCCGGACGCGCTCGGCAAGAAGCTCGGCATGGACCTGGAAGAAGGCAAGATTACGATGCCGCTCATTCATCTGCTCAGAGACGCGAGTGCAGAGGAGCGAGATGAGATTGTCGGCATTATCAGGCACGCATTGTCTGATGATGCTGAGCAAACCGGCAACGGGCATTATCTGACGCGAATAACAGATCTCTATGAGCGATACGACTCGATTGAGAAATCAATGAAGACAGCGCGGGGTCTTGTTGACGCCGCACGCAAGGCGCTCGGCGTGTTCCCCGACTCGCCCGGCAAGGAGGCCCTGCTTGTGATGGCGGAATACTCCATGCAGCGCAAGAGCTGATAGGAATCCGACCGGCCCTCCCTCTGTTGCCCCGCGCGCATCCGGAATGACGGATAAAGACAGGAATAAGAGCTTTATAATCTGCGATAGTAACTAAAAGTGTTTGCAGGTAGCGGCGCAGGGCATATAATCAGCTTCCTTGAAATATACCGCAATTATGCTTCCCCAGGCGGAGGGGCACTGTCGGCATTAAACCATACAAAGCCGCGCCCGAAAACGTGGCGGCGCGCCCTCTTAGTCTCTTTTTTTGGCCATGAATGCGGCGTTTCACACGGCGGCCACTAGTACTTGTCCCAGAGAGGCAAGCTGAAAATAATGCCCCAAAGTCTCCGGTAAAATACGAGACGGATGTGGAACAATGGAGCGAATCCGCGAGGGCGATACACGAAGGAATTCCAGCAGAGCTTGACTTTTTCAATCCTGCTTTTTTAAACTCTATAAATCCGATAGGCATTATCTGGCATCGCCCGGCAATATATTGAGAGGCTTGGGCGGCCGCAAGTGGCCTGGTCGGCACTACTATTGTTTCTGGAGGATCGCAATGACGCATAACTACAGACCGGAGACCATTTTATTGCATGGCGGACATGAGCCGGACCCAACAACCGGTTCGCGCGCCGTTCCGATTTATCAGACATCGGCCTATGCCTTTAAAAGCACCGATCACGCAGCCAGTCTTTTCTCGCTGAAGGAGTTCGGCAATATTTACACGCGGCTGCAGAATCCGACGACGGACGTGTTTGAAAACCGCATGGCCCTGCTGGACGGAGGGGTAGGCGCCTTGGCGTTGGCGTCGGGGCAGTCAGCGATAGTTCTGGCGTTGTTGAACATTGCGCAATGCGGCGATGAAATCGTCTCGTTCGATAATCTTTACGGAGGCACCTTCAGTCTCTTCAAAAATACGTTTAAAAAATTCGGCGTCACGGTCAATCTTGTAGACTCCGGCGATCCGAAAAATCTCGAAAAGGCAATTACCGCGAAAACCAAAGCAATTTATGCCGAAAGTATCGGGAATCCAAAGCTGAATGTGACAGACCTTGAAGCAGTCGCAGCCATCGCTCATGCCAACAACCTGCCTTTTATTCTTGATAACACGGTGAGCCCGTATCTTCTGAAGCCGTTTGAGTATGGAGCGGACATTGCGGTCTATTCGGCGACAAAGTTTATCGGCGGCCACGGAACGTCGATGGGCGGCGTAATCATCGACTCCGGAAGGTTTGACTGGGCAGTGAAAAATGCGGACGGGAGTTCAAAATTTCCGCTTATAGCGGATCCCGACCCGAGCTACCACGGCATCAACTTTGTCGAGGCTCTGAAGCCGCTCGGCAATATCGCCTACATCATCAAGGCGCGGGTTACTCTGCTGCGCGACACGGGGCCATGCGTTTCTCCGTTTAACTCTTTTCTATTCCTCCAGGGACTCGAGACGTTGCATCTCAGGATGGAACGCCATGCCGAAAATGCTCTGAAGGTTGCTCAATACCTTGAAAATCACGCGAAAGTTTCGTGGGTGAACTATCCGGGGCTCGTGTCGAGTCCGGAAAAGGCCAAGGCTGACAAATATCTGAAAAAAGGGGCTGGTGCTCTTGTCGGATTCGGCATACGGGGCGGCCTCGCCGCCGGCAAAGCATTTATCGATTCGCTAAAGCTGATTTCCCATGTCGCGAATCTGGGCGATGCAAAGACGCTCGCGATTCATCCGGCAAGCACGACGCACCAACAACTGTCCGAAGAGCAGCAGTACGCAACAGGCGTTACCCCGGACTTTGTAAGGCTCTCGGTCGGCATTGAACACATTGACGATATCCTTGCAGATATAGACCAGGCGCTGAAAACAGCATAGGCTGGAAGAGGCAGAGCAAGAACTCACGGAAGCCTGAAGCGATGGCTGGCAGAGATAGCCCGTTGAAAAACTTCCTCTCTTGCCATCTTTCAGGCTTCCGAACTTGAAGGGAGTTTGTATGGCGCGCATTTTTGAGAACATTACCCTGACGGTCGGCAATACGCCGCTCGTGAAAATCAATCGCCTCGCGGGAGACTCGACGGCAACTGTGCTGGTGAAGCTGGAGTCGTTCAACCCGGTCTCGTGCGTCAAAGAACGGATCGGCGTTTCTATGATCGAAGCCGCCGAAACAGCCGGCCTTCTGAAGGAGGGCGGCGTAATTATCGAGCCGACCAGCGGGAATACCGGCATCGGCCTTGCCTTTACCGCCGCTGTCCGCGGCTATCGCCTGATACTGACCATGCCGGAGACGATGAGCGTAGAACGGCGGCAGCTTCTGAAAATATTCGGAGCTGAATTAGTGCTGACGGAAGGCGCAAAAGGCATGCGCGGGGCCATCGAAAAAGCGGAGGAGCTTCAGAAAAGCATTCCGGGCAGCATTATACCGCAGCAGTTCGAAAATCCGGCAAATCCGGAGGTGCATCGCAGGACAACGGGCGAGGAGATCTGGAAAGACACAGACGGCGCAGTGGATGTTTTCGTTGCTGGTGTAGGAACCGGAGGTACAATTACCGGTGTTGGCGAGCTGCTGAAGCAGCGCAAGCCTGAAGTGAAAATAGTAGCTGTCGAGCCGGCTGATTCGCCGGTGCTTTCGGGCGGCAAGGCCGGGCCGCACAAAATACAGGGCATCGGCGCCGGGTTCGTCCCCAAGGTTCTGAACACGAAGATCATTGATGAAATTATTCAGGTAACCCAAGCCAATGCAGGAAAAACAGCGCGGAATTTGGCGAAAAAAGAGGGTATCCTGGCGGGAATATCGAGCGGCGCGGCGCTCTGGGCTGCCTTGCAGGTTGCGAAGCGGCCTGAATCGGCAGGCAAGAGAATTGTTGCCATCCTGCCGGACACCGGCGAGCGATATCTTACGACCTGGCTTTTCCAGGACGAGACGGAACAGCAGAGAATTTAGAGCGGGGGACGTCATGGGAAACGAGAATATTGAAGCGTTAGTCCCGGTCGCAACGCAGTTGCTCAAATGGGAGCATCCGCTTGCCCTTGAGTGCGGCGCGGCGCTCGACGGGATTGATATAGCCTACGAAACGTATGGTTCGCTGAACGACAACAAAAGCAATGCCATATTGATTTGTCACGCTTTTTCCGGTGACGCACATGCCGCTGGCATTGATGCCGCGGGACGCAAGGGGTGGTGGGACGCGATGATAGGGCCTGGCAAGGCTTTTGATACCAACAAGTATTTCATGATTTGTTCCAATGTGCTTGGAGGATGCCGGGGCACCACCGGACCGTCGTCTATCAAACCAAAAACCGGCGCGCGCTATGCGACTGACTTTCCCGGCATTACTATCAAGGATATGGTTGCGGTCCAGAGGATTCTGCTCGATCATCTCGGCATTGACAGACTGCTGTCGGTCTCGGGCGGTTCGATGGGGGGCATGCAGGTGCTCCAATGGGTAGCCGACTATCCAGAGCGGGTTCTCTCGGTGATCCCCATCGCAACGTCGCTGAAGCACTCGCCGCAGCAGATTGCGTTCAACGAAGTGGCGCGGCAGGCGATTATCAGCGATCCGAACTGGAAGGGCGGCCACTATTACGCCAATGGCCAGCCGGAGCGGGGACTAGCACTTGCCCGGATGATCGGTCATATTACCTTCATGAGCGACAAATCCATGGAAGAGAAGTTTTCCCGCCACCTCAAAAAAGAGCGGCTCGGTTTTTCTTTTGATGCTGATTTTCAGGTTGAGGGGTATCTGCATTACAAGGGTGACAGATTCGTCCAGCGTTTTGACGCCAATTCCTATCTGTATATAACCAAAGCGATGGACTATTTTGACCTCTCTGATCAGGACCTCTTCCCGCCGAACCGGCGTTTTGCGGTGAAGTTTCTGGTCATCTCGTTCCAGTCGGACTGGCTCTACCCTTCATACCAGTCGCGCGATCTGGTGCGGCTGCTCAAGACCCGCTTCGTGGATGTAACCTACTGTGAAGTTCCATCAACCTACGGCCACGACGCATTCCTGCTCGAAATCGAGGAACAGGAGATGCTCGTAAAAGGATTTCTCGACCGGGTCTTCAAGGGGGTGAAATGAAACCGGCGCTGACAAAATATGCGCAGCAGGAACACCTCATCATTGCCGGCATGGTGCATCAGCAGACGACCGTGCTGGACCTCGGCTGCGGCAACGGCGAACTTCTCGTCCTTCTGCGTGACGAGAAGGATGTAAACGGTCAGGGCATCGAGATCGATGAAGAGGCGATTTACCGCTGCGTGCAGAAGGGGCTCACCGTCTTTCACAGCGATATCGAAAGCGGCCTTGGGGAATACCCGGACAAGACATTCGATTATGTCATCATGAACCAGTGCATTCAGGAAATTTTCGAAATCGACCAGCTAATAGCCGAAGCCCTGCGTGTCGGACGGGAAGTTATTCTGAGCTTCTCCAATTTCGCCTATATACAGGCACGGCTGGAACTTTTCTTTCTCGGGAGGTCGCCGGCGACGGTCGCCCTGCCATACAGCTGGTACAATACGCCGAACATTCACTTTCTGAGCATCAGGGACTTCCGCGAGTATTGCGCTTTGAAAAAGATATCTATTCTGCGGGAGATTTTTCTGAACAATTGGGGGCAGACCAGTTTCTGGCCGAACCTGCTTGCCACAAACGCGATTTTTAAAATCGCGCGGCAGGATGCGCGCGGCCATGTCAGCGGAGACGGCATTTGAAGCTCCCGACAAAATTGATTCATACCGCTCAACAACCCGACGCGCTTGGCGCCATCATCCCACCGGTCTACCAGACCGTGCCGTTCGAGCACGACTACGAGCAGTATGGATTTGAGTATTCCCGCAGCAGCAATCCGACCCGGCAGATCCTCGAGTCGGTCATCGCGGAGAGCGAAGGCGGCAGGCACGGGCTGGCGTTCGCTTCTGGCGTGGCGGCGCTCACGGCGGTCCTGAACCTGCTGCGTGGCGGGGGGCATCTTGTCGTCAGCGACGACATTTATCTCGGCACATACGGACTGCTTGAGCAGGTGTTCCGTCCGTGGGGTGCCGAGATTTCCTATGTGAAGGCGGAAGACACCGAATCGTTCCGTGCCGCGGTCAGGCACAACACTCGGCTCATCCTTATCGAGTCGCCGACAAATCCGCTCCTTAAGATAGCTGACATCAGAGCGATAGCGGCTATTGCCGGCGAGAGCGGCAGCCTTCTGGCGGTGGACAACACTTTTGCAAGTCCGGTGTTTCAGAACCCGCTTCAGCTCGGCGCGCATATCGTTATTCACAGTACGTCCAAGTACATTTCCGGCCACAGCGACGTGCTGGGAGGCGCGGTGGTCGTGAATGACGACAACCTTTTTCATGCTCTCAAAACCTATCAGCGTTCGGCAGGCGCGGTGCCCGCGCCGTGGGACTGCTGGCTTATTTTGCGCGGCATCAAGACGCTGCCCCTGCGGATGCGGGCGCATGAGGAAAATGCCCTGCATCTGGCGCGAAAACTGGAAAAACATCAGCTCATCCGGCGGGTGATCTATCCCGGACTGCCGGGCCATCCGCAGCATGAACTGGCAAAAAAGCAGATGTCCGGTTTCAGCGGCGTGGTCAGCGCCGAACTGAAGGCAGACTCCGGGCAGGTTCGGCGGTTCATCAAAAAGCTGAAGCTTTTCCCTCTTGCAGCGAGCCTTGGCGGGGTCGAGTCGCTGGTGAATCACCCCGCAAAAATGAGCCATTCTCACATATCCGCTGAGCTTCGGGCGGGGATTGGCATAACGGATTCGCTCGTCAGGTTTTCTGCCGGCATCGAAGACAAGGACGATTTGTGGGCGGATATTGAACAGGCATTCAGTAAAGTCTTCCCGGCGAGGAATCGCAAACGTCGGGAAGGCAAGGGGCGGCTCGCTCTCACCTGAGCCGCGCAGCTATGCATCGCAGCGATGATCCATGAAAATAACCTATAAGGGCGATTACGCGCTCAAGGCGCTTTTGGAACTTGCTCTCAGCTATGACGAGCAGGGTAGCGCGGTTGTGCCGATCGTCGCGCTCGCGAAGCGCCTCGATATTCCGCAGAAGTTTCTCGAGACGATTCTGCTGAACCTCAACAAGGGAGGCTTTGTGACCAGCAAGCGCGGCAAGGAAGGCGGCTATACGCTGGCGAACCAGCCTGCAAACATCACGGTAGGCGATATTGTGCGCTTTGTTGAGGGCCCGCTTGAACCGATAGCCTGCTGCGCTGACTGCTACAAGGGCTGCAAGGATATGGGATCCTGCGCTCTCAGAGGCGTCTGGAAAAAAACCGCTGAGGCCATCTCTGCGGTTGTCGATCATGTCACACTTGAGCAGCTCGCCCGCGACACCAGGGCGCTGCGAAAAGCGCAGGACTTCTGCATTTAACCCGGAATTGTCATTCTGGAAGCAAATAGGCACATAATTCGGGGCGGCGTATAGGCTCGAAGCGATCATTTCCCTTCAAAATATCTCACCTCAACCTTTTTCCGTCGCGTGACGGTCTGATAGGCCTCATCAGGATGCCCGAGCGCGATAACCGCGTAAACCTGTTCGCTCTCGGGGATGCCGACAGCCTTTTTGATTTTCGGGTCTTTCTGCATGGCAGCCACCGCAAAGCCGATGAGGCAGGTTCCGAGGCCCAGTGCGTGCGCGGCGAGCAGGATGTTCTGGCTTGCCAGAAGGGCGTCTTCCGCCGGGCAGCTTGCTCCCGGCCTGGAGCCGACAATAATTGCGGCGGTTGCGTTGTGGAACAGTTGGTCTTTGCCGGTTTTCTCCCGCTCGGCAAGTCCGTTGCGCACTTTTTTGTAATACAGGTGATAGTAGTCGTCGAGCTCTTTTTTGCCGAAAACTTTCAACCCCTTGCGCAGAGCGATATTTCCTGCCATCCTGTTCAGTTTCTGGAAAAAGCCGACAATGTGCGTTCCGAGCGCCTGCACTGACTCTCGCGTCGGCAGGACCGTAAAGGTCCATAGCTGCGAATTGGTGCCGGACGGAGCGGTAGAGCCAATCTTCACGAGGTCTTCGAGAACCGCACGCTCGACGGGCTGAACCGTATAGTTCCGGCACGAGCGCCGTGCAGCCATAAGCCGAACAAGGCGGGAAATGTCGAAATGGCCGTGTCGAAGCCACTTCTTCTCAAAAAGAAAGGTTTCAAAGGCGCTCATGTCGTCATCAAGGCATGGCACCCGGATGGCGCCCGCCGGACAGACCGCCTCGCAATGGCCGCAGGATATGGATTCCAGCGAGGTCATGCGGGCCTTCCCCCCGACCATCGAAAGGCTCTTTGTCGGGCAGACGCGCACGCACAGGCCGCACCCGGAGCAGAGTTCCTGCTGAATCAAAACCGAGTTGTGTTTTTCCACCACTCCCCTCCCATACCCGCCTTGAGATCATTCTACACCTTCACACGGTTTCTTTGGTATTATCAAAAGCATCAATGCAACACACACAGGGGGAATATATTTATGGTTAAGCACATCGTAATGTGGCGGCTGAAGGACTTTGCCATGGATGCCGGGAAACGGGAAAATGCGCAGAAGATAAAGCAGATGCTTGAAGACCTGAACGGCAAAATTCCGGGTCTTCTGAAGATTGAGGTGGGCATCGACTTCAGCGCAACCGATACATCAGGCGACATCGTACTCTATTCAGAGTTTCCGGACAAGGCTGCTCTGGATGCGTATCAGGTGCATCCTGAACACAAAAAGTGCGTTGCGTTCGTGAAGGAGGTTGTTTCCGAGCGCCGTCTTGTGGACTATGAAGACTAATTTGTCGCGCTGACGGCCGGAAAAAACCACGTGGAGATCGGTCATACACCGAAAGGGAGAGAGCGCCGCGAAGCATATCGCGTTGACGGGGAAATCTTTGTTTCGCGCCTGAAGCATGACCCTTGCAAGAAGTGCGGGGTCTGTTTCAAGCGGGAGGCATTCAGGCGGCAGTCAGTCAACATCTCCGAGAAAGGGCTCCGTTTTTATTCTGAAGAACACATCAGGGAGGGTTCTCAAATGACGGTTGCCATTCGTTTTTCCGGCTACGCGCTTTCTGATCTGCAGTTTCCGGATCAGTGCCTCGTCTTTCACTGCCGCGTCATCCGCGCAACGCAGACTCCACGCGGATATTCGGTTGCGTGCGAGTTTTTGGCGCAGGGCAATCAGGCTATGATCAATGCGCTTTCAAAATATATTTTCAACCGCCAGCGCGAAGAGCTGACCGGGCAGAAGATAGAAGACGCTTCCAGCTACGTCGTGAAAAAGAAATAACGCGCCGCACAGGTGCGGCACGCCTTTTTGTGATTAACGCAAAAAATAGTGCCAGAGAAGAAAAAGCAGGAACATCGCAAGGCTGAAAGCCTCTCCCATAAGAATAATCAGAGCGATGCGGCGCCCGAATGGGCTCATCTGAAGCCAGACGCGGTCAACAAACCATTTCCATATTCTGTTGCGCAGCGTTTTCCGGCTGGTAACCAGCAGGTAGTTCGCGACACTTCTCATCCAGAGGTTGATTTCCTGCTTGTCGGCATCGTGCAGCTCGTCTTCGGATTCTTCTTCATAGATGAGTTTATATGCGCCGTCGTCGTGCAGCAACGAGATGCCAATGGTTCGCGGCGTCGCTGCCTGCAAAACAAGCGCAAGTCGCTCCCCCCCGACGATCTCGGTGATCTTTCCCAGATAGGCGACTTCTTGCTCGCTGCGGTCATACCTGACCGTGACGGCAAACGTGCATCCAGCGCCAAACTCATAACTGCCAAACGCTTCGACTTCCCACTGTGGGTTCAGGCGAAACCAGCGTTCCAAATCAGAAAAAAATTCAAATATTTTCTCCCGCTGAAGCTGAAGTTTCAGCGTGTAGGTATACGTCATGAGGCTATCGAACAACCAGAAGGGGAAGCGGACATTTCTTGAACACCTTTTCGGAGAGCTTGAACGATTCGAAGTTTTCTCTCCACCCTTTCAAAACCTTGCCCCCCATAACCACAATATCATACGCCCCCTCTTGTATTTCATGCAGTATTTCTTCTTCAGGGTCGCCGTATCTCATTCTCTGAATCACCCGAAGGCCTCCTGCCTCAGCCTTCAGCGACAGCTGGTTTAATGCGGCTTCCCCCTCTTTTTTCAAGCTTTCATCAAGATGCTCTCTGCATGCATCCCGGTTGACCGCGTATATTTCATTGGTGAATTTCTTTAAAAATGGATCAACAACGTATAGTCCGGCAAGGGTTGCCTGAAAGTTATTCGCAAGGGTTACGGCATACTCCTCAGCCTTTTCGGTGCTTTCCTGCCCGTCCGTGCAAATCAATATGGAGGAGATAGTAATCATAATTCTATATTCTATCCAGCGTTTTTCATTATAGCAGGCATTGGTATAGAATGTCGGCGCAGATGTTCTTTGTCTTGGCCCGACCGGTCAATTTGTATGCGAACGGGACGCGGCCGGCACTTACAGTGCGATGGACGCGTCCCGTTATTATGCGCTGTTACTTTACTCTGAAAGCCTCAACGCCGATTAAAATAACTGCTATTGCGCTCAAAACGGCCTTGAGGGACGCAGCGGTAAACCCTATCATAAAAGCCTTGCCGCCGGCTTTTTTCAGATCATCAAATGCTATGTTCAATCCAACGCCTGCAAATCCGATTGCAAAAAATATTCTCAGGAGGTCCCTGCCGAGAATGTCCCGCTGTACAGGGTCAAAAAAACCTAACTGGTTAAGCGTGACCATTGCAAAAAACCCGAGAACAAATACGGGGAATTTCTCACGGATAACCTGCAAGGCACTTACCTTCTGCCCGGCGGCTTCCCCTGCCAGGCGGGCCGGCCTGACAACAAAATACCATATTGTCCAGATTACGCAGAGCGGGATAAAGCCGACCCGGACGATATTGATAATGTTTGCGGTCAACAAAGAACCGTGCCCATACCACGAGGCAGCTGCAACAAGCTGCGCCGTATTCAGGATTGCGGTGCCAACCCATGCGCCAAAAATTGGCTCTTCCATGTTCAAAGCTTTGCCAATGTATGGGAATGTAAACAGACAAAGAGTCCCAAAGAGGAGGATGGTTCCGATAGCGTAAAAGAAGTCTCTCGGTTTTGCGTTGACCACGGGAGCCACCGCAACCGCTGCGGAAACGCCGCAAACCCCCACCCCGGCACTCATGACGCCGTTTAAGCCGTCATCAATTTTTGCCCTTTTGCCCCACAGTGAGATAAGCAGCTGCGTTCCCATCACAAATGCAACCACGAGAATAAGACCTATCGCACCAACCCGCAAGACGTCAGACCACATGTAATAGGCTCCCAGAATGATAATTCCCGGCTTGATAATGGGACGAGCGGCTATCGTACCCGCCTGAAATATCTTCGGCAACCCGACCGTGTTTCTGATCAGCATTCCACCGAGAAGAAGCAATGCAACATAGGTAAGCTGAAACTGCACGGTTTTCTCCGCGAAGCTGAACTTGAAAGGAATGCTTTTTTCCTGTGAAATCTGTGCATATTCGTCTTTTGTGAGAAGATACGGCTTGCTTGGCTTCACCTTTTCAAGTCCGAGCTGATGCAGGGTAAGCGCGCCCTTATACGTGTCTTCCTTGGCTTTCACATAGTCTTCGAATGGAGCTATCGGCTTGTTCAGCTCCTGGTGAGGTTTTAAGATAGCCGATGATTCCCTGAAGCCTTTCCGCAACTCTCCCATGGAAGCATCCCATTGAAGCGCCAGCCAGCCGAGCAAAAAACAGAGAATTAACCCGGGAATCATTTTGGGCAATTCATTCAGTGTGTAGCTTACTCCAATTCCACCGCCTGCCATGGCTCCCTCCTATTTCATAAATAACGATCCGTAAAACTTCGGACCGATTATTCCCGACAAAACCAGAATCGCGACAATAGCCGCCATTATGAGAACTACAAAATCTTCTTTTCGTTCAGCAGAGAAAGTAGCTTTTGCCTTTGCCTCTAAATCCTTGTTGTTCATTTCCGCCATTTTTAACTCCTCGTTCTCTAGTGATGCAGGACAGCATAAAGCACAGTCCTGCATCATTATCATGTGTTTTTTCCGCCGTCACTTTATTCTGTCGGATATTTAAGCTTCTTCCACTCAGGCAATCCTTCTCTGTACCAGTAACATTTTTGAAGCCTGCTTTTACCATCATCAAGGCAACAGCGGGAGATCTCCAGCACAGAACGCCGTTGCAATAATTTATGATGATGTCATCCTTTTTGAACTGGTCCAGCAGTTTCGGGTCAGCGAGCAGATGATCTGCCAAAAGCCATTTTGCGCCTTTAATTTTCTCTGCGTCATACTGTTCTTTTACCCTGTTGTCAAGAAATATGAACTTCTTGCCCTGATCCATCCACTTCTTCAATTCTGCACCTGCAATTATCTTCGCGCCCGGGATTGAAGCAGGCATCTCCTTTTTGTCAGCAGCCATCTGCTTCCATTCGCCGCACTGCTTTATTACGCCGGCATCCCATGATTGCGCGGACGCACTGACGGCAAGACCTACGACAAACAGACAAACTAAACCGAACCCTAATAACTTCTTCATTTTTATCCTCCGATTGTTTTTTTAAACGCAATATCATTCATTTTTGACGCTCACAGCTCTCTCTTTTTTTCTGACCACCTCCTCATGAAACAAATTATTTAACAACGATTACCGGACATGGTGCCCATTCAACAATGCGTGAAGTTACGCTTCCCATCAACAACTTCCTTGCTCCGTGCTTGCCGTGCGATGCGGCAATGACTTCATCTGCTTTCTCGCGCTTTGCGATTTCGACAATCACTTCTGCCGGGCTGCCTTTTTCAATTACGCCGCGTGCCATCACGCCGGCGGCCGCAGTCTTCTCAAGTGCAGTTTTCAGGATTCCGGTCGCCTCTTTCATAACCAGCGCTGAGATGGCGTCGCAATCCATCTCAGCGAGACCGATTGGACACCATTCTTCGGCAACGGTTGCGACAATAAGTTCAGCCTGCCCGCCTTGTGCGGCTTCGATTGCCCGGGCCAGCGCCTTGTCGGCATCCGGGGATCCGTCCGTTGCAACGAGGATTTTTTTCATTGTATATACCTCCTTAAATAAATATGTTTGCTTTTCCACGCAAAACGTAGGCCGACATATTAAAGGCAAATAAGATGCCATGATTTTAGTTAATTGAAATGTAACGTTTTATTTCTATGCGAGGGAGTATGTGTTCCGAGCCGGAAACACAATGAGAGAGGCTATTGTTCCCGATCGGGAACGTATTCGATGTCGTAATCCCTGATTTTTTTCCAGAGAACCTTGCGGCTGATGCCGAGAAGAGCTGCCGTTTCTTGCTTCTGCCCCCCGGTATCGGCAAGGGCCTGCAGGATGCGCTGTTTTTCAAAACAACGCACGCTTGCTTCAAGGGACACGCGGGTGCCCGCGACGCAACCAGTGGGAGAGATTCCCGAAAGCTCTTCCGGAAGATCCCGAATATCGATGCGGTTATTTTTTGAGAAGATAACCGCCCGCTCAAGCGCATGTTTGAGTTCACGGACATTGCCGGGATATTTATAGGCAATCAGCGACGCATATGCCTGGGGAGTGACGGTGAGCGGCTCTTTCTTGAAATGCTTGCCAAAGACACGTACAAAGTGGTCGACAAAATAAGGGATGTCCTCGGGCCGCTCCCGCAAAGGAGGGATTCTGATGGGCACGACGTTGAGACGGTAGAACAAATCTCCGCGGAATGTCCCCTCGGCAACGCAATTCTTGAGATTCTTGCCCGTCGCATAAATGCTTCTCACATTGACCTTGACCGGAACGTTGCTTCCGAGGCGGGTAACCGATTGCTCCTCAAGCACCCGGAGCATTTTCGGCTGCGCGGAGAGGGGAATGTCGGCGACTTCGTCAAAAAAGAGAGTGCCGCCCTCAGCTGCTTCAAGCTTGCCCTTGCGAGACTCGAACGCGCCGGTAAACGCGCCTTTTTCGCTTCCGAAGAGTTCCGATTCAAACAGGGTTTCGGGAATGGCTGCGCAATTGATTTTGATAAGCGGCTTTTCGCTCCGCGCGCTCAGCCCGTGAAGCGCATTGGCCACCAACTCTTTGCCGGTGCCGCTCTCCCCGGTAATAAGTACTGGAGCGTCAGTCGCTGCAACTGCCGAGATATGGTCGAGGACATCCATCATGGCAGGGCTGAACGCAATAAACTCAGAGAACCCTTTGTGGCGGCGCAGGCTCTCACGCAGCATAATCACTTCGTCTTCCAGTTTTTGGTATTTGAAATATCGTTCAACAGCGACGACCAGATCATCATTCGAAAAAGGTTTGGCCAGATAATCGAAAGCACCAGCTTTAATGGCGGCAACAGCATCTTTGACCTCCGCATATGCCGTCATGATGATGACCCCGCTGCGGGGAGCCGTTTCTTTCGCGGCCGAAAGCACCTCAAACCCGTTTTGCTTCGGGAGCTTTAGATCGGTGATAATCAGATCAAACCGATCTCTCCCCAGCGCGGCAATTCCAGCCTCGCCGTCCGCACACGCGACAACCGGCCAACCCAGCGTTGTCAGGCAGTGCTGCATCCCGAGACGCATGCCCGGCTCGTCTTCGATAAGAAGAATCCGTTTTTTCATGATTCGATCGGAAGTGTAATGGTAAAGACCGTCCCCTGTTCAGAGGATGCCGCGCTTATGTGGCCATGATGCTGTTCTATGATGGCCTTGCTGACCGTAAGCCCGAGACCTGTTCCTGCGCCGACATCCTTGGTCGAAAAGAATGGATCGAAGATGCGGGAGATGACATCCGGCGGTATGCCATGTCCCGAGTCGGATATGGTTATGACGCAGGATGTTCCTTCCAGTCTGGTCCGGATTGTGAGGATTCCGCCGCTGTCCATAGCCTGAATAGCATTGAGAATCAGATTCAGCAACACCTGCTCGAGCTTGTTCGCGTCAGCAAAAAGCGCGGGGAGATTGTCCGCAAAGTCGGTTTCTATGGAAACTCCTCTGCGCGCGAAATAGTAATCGCTCAGGTGCAGGACATTCCGGATAATCGTATCGACTGTCACCGATTGCATGGTCAGGGGTGTGTTTTTTGCGAAGTCGAGCAGTTGCCGTACTGTTGTCTGTATGCGGTCGAGGCCGCTGTTGACCACTTGAACATGTTCAGCGCGCACCTGTTCGTCCATATCGGTCGTCATAAGGTTATTGAAGCACAATTTTATGCCGCCGAGCGGATTATTGACCTCGTGCGCCACCCCTGCCGAGAGCTGGCCGAGCGCCGCCATCTTTTCGGCCTGCATCATCTGTTTTTCAAGTGCAGCGCTTTTTTTCAGCTTTTCTTGCGCCTCACTGAGATGGCGCGCGAGCTCATTGAAGGAATTGTTCAGCGCGCCTATCTCATCAGCCCGCTCCGATGGCTGGCGCGCGCTGAGCTGCTCGCTGCCGCCAGCGATATCGCGGAAGGTCTTAGATAGCGAATTCAGCGGCTTCGTAACCAGCTGGCGGAATGTAACAAAGAGCCCGACAAATAAACCGACGAGCGCCAGAAGACCGAAAAGGAAAGTGTCGAGAGCGAACTGCCTCACCTGGGCAAAAGCAACATCGAGCGGTATAGATACCGATTCTACGCCTATCACCTTGTCGCCGGGCTCCCAGAACATTGCCCCGTCACCGTACAACTGCTTAACCGCCTTCGGAACCTGGGTGGCGCTGCCATGACACCACAGGCAGCTCGCGTCGGAGACGACAGGCCTGACAGATATCAGCATTTCCCGATCCCCGGCGCGCTCCAGTCCCTGCCACAGGGGAACTGTCGGGTTTTCGCTGAAATACCGCAGCATCCGGACCTCAAAAGCATTCGCCTTATTTGCCGAATTGAGCGGGAAATCCGATGTCCGGCGGAACTGATAATCCGGAAGTTCCGAGTTGAAGCGGCGCATGACCTGATGCGTGACATGTGTCGTTGACATCGCTTCTATGATAAATTCCTCTTCCGACTTCGTTTTTCTAAGCATTTCATACATCTTCGGGCGCAGGACATCGCGCACATAGCTCCCGATCGACTTGGTCTGGGTCATGATAATTTGTGTTTTGTCTTTGGCGTCCTGAACAGCTCGGGACTTGAGATATTGATACAGAGAAATCGACAGCAAGGCACAGAAAACAACCAGCAACCCGCCGACCGCGAGGCTGAACTTAAGCCCGAGGCTGTAATGGAACTGTTTGAACATTGTTTTTCTATTCTAACATACTGTCATGACGCCCTATGGCCATCGGATGGCAGGCCGAACATGCGACAGCGCCTCTTTCCCGTTTTTTATCAATTAGTTAGAAATCTTTCTCCATAAGAGGCTCATTTGAATTTCGCTCCGTGACATGCTAAGATAATCACGTATCTCCTTTGAGCTACGCAACGAATCCACGGGAAGAGAGACACAATTATTCATGGCAACCATCATTCCGTTTCGAGGGGTTCTTTTTAACACCGAAAAGGTGACCGGCAACGATGTTGTCGCTCCGCCGTACGACATTATATCTCCTGCCCAGAAAGAGCGCCTTTACGAAAAAAGCGCCTTCAATATTGTCCGCATCGACTTCGGAATGGACTTTGCTGGTGATTCAGAAGCGAACAATAAATACACCCGCGCCAGGACCGTGTTCAATGAGTGGCTTTCAACCGGCATTCTCGTGCAGGACGACTCTCCGGCTTTTTACGGCTACGAAATGGACTACCCGCTGTTCGGCGAGCGCCTGACCTTGCGCGGCGTTCTCGGACTCCTGAAGCTTGAA
Source organism: Nitrospirota bacterium (assembly GCA_037442225.1). Taxonomy (GTDB): domain Bacteria; phylum Nitrospirota; class Thermodesulfovibrionia; order Thermodesulfovibrionales; family Dissulfurispiraceae; genus JAAYUK01. Next base: position 17,955 of record JBBIQQ010000004.1, on the reverse strand, counting down.
GAGCTTGGCACTGGAGTATTCCCGCATGAAGAAACGCGCCCGAAAGCAAAGGCAGACCGACTGAGCCTCATGTATGCGACCGGCTCAAACACCAGTCCGATATTTGGTCTGTACAACAGCCAAGCCAACGTGAGCAATGCAGTAATCAGGGGCATCCCCGCAAAGCCGTATCTCTCCGCAACCGATGAGGACGGAGCCGAGCACAAGCTCTGCAAAATTGCTGATCCGGCTCAGATTGCCGCGATACAGGAAGATCTCTCCGGCAAACCGATCTTTATCGCCGACGGCCACCATCGCTACGAAGTCGCGCTGGCATTCAAGAAAGAAATGGATCGGAAGACGGACCGCGCTGCGGGCGACGCGTCGCCGAAGCCATGGGATTATGTGCTGATGTTTTTAGCGAATATTGCGGATGAAGGATTAACCATTCTGCCGACCCACCGTCTTGTGAAAGGAATCCCATCACCGCAGGCGGTGCTCGACAAGCTCACCCCCGACTTTGAGATCATCGCAATGCCGGCAAGTGCCGACATCAGCTCTACCCTTCGGCATGAAGGCAAGCATGCCTTCGGCCTGTATATGCGGAATCAGGAGAAATGGCACCTGCTTCGCTACCGCGGAGGCAAGCTTCGCGATGTGCATGCCGCCCTCGGCGATCTCGACGTTGTCATCATGCACGAACTCATCATCAATCGCGATCTCATGGTGAGTGAAATAGCGTATGAAATGAGCGTTGCAGCGTCGGTCAGCCGAGTGATCAGCGAAGACTACGACGCCGCTTTTTTCCTGAACGCCACGGGAGTCGAAGATCTAGAGCGCGTCGCGGGGGCGGGGCTCAGAATGCCCGCGAAATCGACCTATTTTTACCCGAAACTGCTTACCGGCCTTGTCATCAACAAGTTCGGCGGGTAACGTATAAACCCCTTCGGCTGACGCCTTGGCACCAGCCGGTGCGCATTATTGCGCCGTACCAAATGCTGTCTAGGAGGATTGTATGCCTTTACGCGTAGCGATTAACGGATTCGGCCGCATTGGACGCATTTTCTTTCGTGTCTCCAACGGATTCAGCGACATGGAAATCGTCGCCATCAATGATCTCACTGATGCAGCAACCCTTGCTCATTTGCTCAAGTATGATTCCGTGCACGGCATTTTCGGTGCTGATGTCAAGGCTGGCGACGGTTCCATTATCGTAAACGGCAGGGAGATCAAGATTCTTGCGGAGCGGGCGCCCGAGAAACTTCCGTGGAAAGAGATGGGGATTGACCTTGTGCTCGAGTCAACCGGCCTCTTCACCAAGCGCGAAGGCGCCGCAAAGCACCTTGAAGCAGGCGCAAAATGGGTTATCATCTCCGCTCCCGCAAAGGATGAAGACATTACCGTCTGCCTCGGCGTCAATGAAGAAAGACTTGACCCCGCGGTGCACAAGATCATTTCAAACGCGTCCTGCACCACGAACTGCCTTTCTCCGGTTGCAAAGGTGCTGCACAATGAATTTGGCGTCCTCAGGGGTCTCGTAACGACGGTGCACTCGTACACGAACGACCAGCGCATTCTCGATCTGCCGCACAAGGATCTGCGCAGGGCGCGCGCTGCCGCGCTCTCGATGATTCCGACGACCACCGGCGCTGCAAAGGCAGTCGGCCTCGTTCTGCCGGAACTGAAGGGCAAGCTTGACGGCATGTCGATTCGCGTCCCGACCGCCAACGTCTCGGTCATCGATCTTGTGGCGGAAGTGAGCAGGGATGTCACGGCTGACGAAGTGAACGCCATGCTGAAAAAATACGCTGAAGGACCAATGAAAGGCATCCTCCGGTATTGTGATGAACCGCTCGTTTCTTCAGATTTCAACGGCGATCAGCACTCATCAATTGTTGACTCGCTCTGCACCAAGGTCATCGAAAAACGGATGGTGAAGATTATCTCATGGTACGACAATGAATCGGGATACAGCTCGCGTGTCCGCGACCTGATTCTGTATATTAAGGACCGGAGCTAACCATGGCGCGCGTAAGCGGCGTTCCTGCCGGGATCAAGGACATTCTGAACAAGCTCACGATTGAAGAGTTGCCGATTCAGGGCAAGCGGGTCTTTATCCGGGCCGACTTCAACGTGCCTATCGACGCGAACATGATGATCACCGACGATCGGCGCATCCGCTCTACGCTTCCGACGATAAATTATGCCATTGACGAAGGGGCGAAGGTTATTCTTGCCTCTCACCTCGGACGTCCGAAAGGCAAGCCCGACCCGCGGTTTACGCTCGCTCCGGTCGCAAAACGACTCCAGCGGCTGCTGAACAAGGAGGTTCTCTTTGCTCCGGACTGCATCGGCCCTCACGCTGAGAATCTTGTTGAAAAAATGAGGCCGGGCGATGTCCTGGTACTCGAAAACCTTCGCTACCACGCGGGGGAGGAGAAAAACGACGAGACATTCGCAAAGTCGCTTGCCAGACTGGCCGACTTTTATGTCAACGACGCCTTTGGCGCGGCTCATCGGGCGCACGCATCCACCGATGGCATAACAAAGTTCCTGCCTTCCGCTGCCGGTTTCCTGATGAAAAAAGAAATCGAGTACCTGAAGGGCGCGGTCGAGAGCCCGGTTCGCCCCTTTGTCGCCATTCTGGGCGGCTCGAAGGTCTCCGGCAAGATCGGCGTGCTTGCGCACCTTGCCGACAAGGTCGACAAGGTCATTGTCGGTGGCGGCATGGCGTTTACCTTCATCAATGCTATGGGATATGAAACCGGCGATTCTCTCTGCGAGACCGACATGCTCGAATTCGCCCGGAACATCATCGCAAAGCTGCGTCAGAACAATGTAAAGTTCTACCTCCCGGTGGATTGCGTTATCGCGCAGACCGTTGAGGCGGGGGCTGAGACGAAAATTGTGACGACGCAGGAAATACCGAAAGGCTGGCGGGCGCTCGATATCGGTCCCGCGTCCGTGAAGCTTTTTTCCGCGGCGCTTCAGGATGCCAAGACTATTATCTGGAACGGCCCGATGGGGGTCTTCGAGATAGACGCTTTTTCGCGCGGCACATATGCAATTGCACATGCGGTTGCCGATGCATACGCAATGACCATCATCGGAGGCGGAGACACCGATTTTGCGGTACACAAGGCCGGGGTGACCGATGCCATGTCATTCATTTCGACCGGCGGCGGAGCGTCGCTGCAGCTCCTTGAAGGCAAGGACCTGCCCGGCATTGCGGCGTTGACCGACCGGGAAAGACAGGCGTAACATCAAAACCGTTGCACTGCCCGGACAACTAAAAAGAGGGATGAGGCTCGGCCTCATCCCTCTTTTTATTCTCAAAAACCTCGGTCAGGAAACCAGCTGCAACTTGCTGTCAGCCCCGCTGCTACACGCTTTGAACGGCAATTTTTCGGTCATGGAAAGAATTCCGCGTTTCATCTCTACAATCGACGGTTGCTTGCACCCGAAACGCTCAATAAGAAAAAGGGCCGCATCCTCAGGCTTTATAACATCTCCGCAGGTGAATATGTCAACTGCGGCATACCCATACTCAGGCCAGGTGTGGATAGAAAGGTGTGATTCAGCGATTACAACCATGCCACTGATACCGAACGGACTGAATTCATGGAAAGATACATCGATGATCGTTGCCTTGGCGTGCTTGGCGGCGGATACCATCGCCTCCTTGACCTTGCCAAGGTCTTTGAGAATCTCGCGGTTACAGTCCTTCAACTCCACTAAAAGATGGGTACCTAAAGCATACAATTCCTTGCCCTCCTTAACGCAGATTAGAGGGGCTGACCCCCTCCTGAGCTTTATATATTACGAGACCGCGAGTTTTCTTGTCAAGAAAAAGCACGGTCTCGCGCCCTGATTGCAAAAAACACGCTATCCCCTTATTATGTATGGATTATATCACGTTCCCAAGGAGAGGTCCATGCAGCAGATTCTGAAGCCGCTACTGGAGAAAAACAGCTCAAAAATCGTCCTTGTCGTCCTGGACGGCCTCGGCGGTCTGCCGGTCAATGGAAAAACTGAACTCGAAGCAGCAGGCACCCCGAATCTGGACGCGCTGGCACGCGCCTCGGCATGCGGGCTCCACATTCCGGTCGCTCCAGGCATAACGCCCGGCAGCGGGCCGGGGCATCTGGCGCTCTTCGGATACGACCCGCTTGCCTGCCAGATCGGCCGCGGCATCCTTGAAGCGCTCGGGCTCGGCATGGAGGTGCGCAAGAGCGATGTTGCGCTCCGCTGCAATTACGCCACCATGAAAGATGGCGCCATTGTTGACCGCCGCGCCGGCCGCATTCCGACCGAGCAGAGCAGGCTGGTAACTGCCAGACTGCAGAAGGTTATCATGAAGATTGATGACGTCCATATCATGATTTCGGCAGGCATGGAGCACCGGTTCGCGGTCCGGTTCCGGTTCCCCGAGAACCTGCCGCCGGATTCGGCGATGATTTCTGACACCGACCCGCAAAAAGAGGGGCTCATGCCGCTGCCGCCGAAGGCAGCGACGAAAAATGCAGAGCGTGTCGCCGCTGTCGCCAAAAAATTCATGGAGCAGGCGGCTGAACTGCTCAAAAACGAGGAGAATGCCAATTATCTGCTTATGCGCGGATTTTCTGTCATGCCGGACATTCCGATGTTTCATGAGGCATACGGCATGACAGCCCTTGCCATCGCTACTTACCCGATGTACCGGGGACTGGCGCGGCTGATAGACATGGAGGCGCCCATCATCGAGGGCGGCGTGCCTGATGAAATCACATTCCTGAAGAAAAACTATGATAAATACGACTTCTTCTTCCTGCATGTGAAAAAGATCGACTCCTATGGCGAAGACGGCAATTTCGAAGGGAAAAAGAAGCGAATTGAGGAGTTTGACGAGCTGCTCCCCGAAATTCTCGAGCTGAACCCTGACGTGCTGGTAATCACCGGCGACCACTCCACTCCGGCGGTAATGAGCGGCCACAGCTGGCATCCGGTGCCGATTTTAATAAAAGGTCCGCATGTCTATGGCGGCTTCTGCGAAACCTTCTCCGAGCGTGAATGCTACAAAGGAGAACTGGGGGTTTTCCCGTCGGTGCAGATCATGCCGCTGGCGATGGCAAACGCGATGCGCCTCAAGAAATTCGGCGCTTAGCCCTTCTGCCCCGCGTACAGCAGAGTGTCCTGCCTGACTATTGTTTTTTCAGGAACGATCAAGCATTTCGCGGACCTTGAGCAACAGCTTGTCGGGCGAAATCGGTTTCAGCGCGATATTGACATCTGCGCCAAGCTCCGTACGTTCGCGAATATAGTCATCGGTGTATCCGCTCAGAAATAACACTTTTATTGAAGGGGTCGAGTGCTTGATCTCCTCAAAAACTTCCCGTCCGTTCAATTTCGGCAAAATTACGTCAAGCACAATCATGTCAATTCTGCCTGAGTTGTCTGCGTACAGGCGCAATGCCTCTTCGCCGTCTTTTGCCGCGATGACGGTATAGCCGGCAATTTCAAGAACCATGGTATTGATATCCCGGACAACCTCATCATCCTCCACCATGAGAATCATTTCGCTCCCGCCCGCCGGACTGACATGCCTGCTGCGCTTTTCCGCGCGAACCACCCCGAACACAGCGGGAAGATATATCTTGAACTCCGTTCCGATTCCTACTTCACTATAGACGGCAATAAATCCGCCGTGCTGCTTTATATTGCCATATGCCATGGCAAGACCGAGTCCGGTGCCCTTGCCGATCTCTTTGGTCGTATAAAAAGGCTCGAAAATATGTTCCTGCACTTCTTCGGTCATGCCGGTTCCGGTATCGCTGATGGTTATGCAGGCATAGTCGCCGCTTTTATCGAGCCGATGCCTGTACATCACGGTCTCATCAATTTCAACCACGTCCACGGCAATCGTCAATTTCCCGCCGCGGGGCATCGCGTCGCGGGCATTGACAACCATGTTCATAATCACATGCTCTATCTGCAGGCTGTCCGCATTCACGACGGCATCTCCCCGCACCTTTGCTGAAAACTCGATATCCTCTCCGATTAGCCGCCGCAGAAAGCTCTCGGTCTTTTGCACGATTTTCGCAACGCTGACCGGCTCCTTGTTCAGAACCTGTTTCCGGCTGAACGCGAGCAGGCTGTGGTTGAGCTGCCCGGCCTTGCCGGAAAGCGACAGCACGGTGTCCAGATTCACCGCCGCCGGACTGTCGCGCCCAATCTTGCGCAGGGCCAGCTCGGCATGGCCGATAATGCCGGTTAGTATATTGTTGAAATCATGCGCGACCCCGCCTGCCAGCTTCCCGACCGCTTCCAGCTTCTGGGAGTGCTGAAGCTGATCCTGAAGGCGCTTCAGCTCGGTGATATCATGAGAAACGGTCAGCATGCACTTCTTCCCGCCAAGGGTTATCGCCCTCGCTGATATGATCACGTCAATCATTTTACCGGTGCCGGTCCGAATTTTTGCGGGGAAATTCAGGCATTCGCCGTCTTCAAGAACTCGCTTCACAAGCCTTTTCCGGTCATCGGGATTCTCCCAGACATTCAGTTCAAAAACCGTCTTTCCCCTGACCGTTTTAGCCGAATGTTCATATGTTTTTAAAAATCCTTCGTTGACTTCATAAATCTCGCCGGTTTCAAAGTCACTGATCGCAATCTGGTCCGGGCTCATCATGAATGCCGTGGCGAACTTCTCCTCCGACTCTCTGAGTTTTCTTTCTCTCTCAATGCGCCCGGTGACATTGACCATGCTCATCAGCAGGCAATCGGTTGCGTCATGCTTGAGGAGCGTTGCCGACACAATAAAGCTGATCTCAACGCCGTCCTTCCGGACCATCCTGACGGGATAACTGTCGGCATGTCCTGCTTTCCTCACCTCCTCAACAATCATCGCCCGGTCTTCGTTTCGCTGCCACAGTCCCAAATCGAGTGTCGATCGGCCAAGGACTTCCTGCTGTGTATAGCCAAAAGTCCTGATAAACGCTTCGTTTACCTCCAGCAGGCGGCCGGTTGAAAGCTCCGAAATATATAGTATGCTCTGCACCATGCGGAACGCGTCGGAGAACTTTTTTTCTGAGCTCCGGAGGGCTTCCTCCGCCTGACGCTCCTGCGTAACATCGCGCAAAGCCGCCATAACGAGGTCTCCGTTTTCCGACAGGAACCGGGAGAGCGAAATTTCAGCGGCAAAAGGGGTTCCGTTGCTTCGCGTATGAACCCATTGAAACCGCTGCGGAGTCCCCGATAGAGTTGCGTTCAACAGCTTAGTCACTTTTTCCCGCGACAGAGAGCCGTCCGGCTGGCGCTCGGGCGAGACCATTGCGGGGTCTATGCCGATAAAGTCGGCGTAACTATACCCGAACATCTCAAGCGCCCGGTTGTTTGCGTCTACGAACGCGCCGTTGCGGAGGACGATAATTCCGTCATGCGCGTTCTCCAGCAGAGTCCGGTATTTTGCTTCCGATAGCAGCTGCTCCCGCTTTCTCATTTTGCCTTCCAGTCGCTTCCGGTCACGAGCTTAGGCCTTCCAGCCTCCGCGATGATCCCGCCATTATTGAAAAGAACTTGCCAAACTCCATCGGTTCTCTTCATGCGGCGTTCGACAAGAAACCTGTCGCTTTCTCCCTTGATGCAGGTCTGAATTTTGCCGAGAATGCGCACCCGGTCATCAGGATGCATCACATCCAGCCAGGACTCTTTTGTCATCGGTGACACCCCGAAACTGAATTAGTCGATCTTTTTGAATGCCTGCTTCTTTGCCCCGCAGACAGAGCACTCGTCCGGCGCTTCGTTTTCAACGGTATTTCCGCAGACCTGGCAGACATAATATTCAACAGCTTCATTGCTGCCAAGCGTCTCGAGCGCCTTTGTGTAGAGATCCGCGTGAATCTTCTCTACTTCATTCGCATACGAAAAGCTGCGGAGCGCTCCCTGATTCCCCTCTGCTTTGGCATGCTCTATCATCGCCGGATACATTGATTCAAACTCGTGCGTCTCGCCGCCAATTGCGGCCTCAAGGTTTTCCCGCGTGGTTTTAATTCCGCCCATTTCGCGGAGGTGCGCATGCGCGTGCACGGTCTCGGCTTCTGCCGCTGCGCGGAACAGCTTTGCCACCTGTGGGAATCCATCCTGTTCAGCCTTTTTTGCGAAAGCCAGATATTTCCGGTTTGCCTGTGACTCGCCGGCAAATGATTCAGCCAAATCATCCATTGTTTTACTCATTCATAGACTCCTTACTCAAATTTCTTGTGGTATTCTTTTAGTTTTCGCGCAAATTCCGCGCCAAATTCGAAAATCCTCAGTTCGTCAGTTTCTCCCGGCTTGAAGTTTACTTCAACTCCCGGCTCTACAACCTCGAGTCCCATTTTTTTCAGCATTTCATATGCTTCTTTCACGGCGCCGCCGCCCCATCCGTAGCTTCCGAATGCCCCGGCAATGCGGTTTTTCGGCCTGAGGCCCCGCACATGCGTGAGAAAGTTCGCAACGCTCGGAAACATGATATTGTTCAGCGTCGGGGTTCCGATAAGACAGCCGCGAGATTTCCAGAACTCCTTGATCGCAATGCTCATCGGCGTTGCGCGAAGCTTGATAATCTTGCAGTTCACACCCTCGCTCCTGACGCCTTCCAGCAGAGGAACAGTCATCTTCTCGGTGCTGTGCCACATGGTGTCGTAAATGATGGCAACGCTGCAGTCAGCTTTGCCGCTTGCAAGGTCGAGATACATCTGGAGCACCTTGCCCGGATTCCGCCAGATGATTCCATGATCAGGTGCGATGACATCAATCTCAAGGCCGAGTTTCTGGACATCGGCTATCTTGTTCTTGATAAGCTGGCCAAACGGCATGAGAATATTCGCGTAGTAATCGATAACCGCATCTTCAAGCTCCGCCATTGATTGACACGCGACATACTCGTCGTCAAAGCGGGCTGCCGACGCGATGTGCTGCCCAAAAGCGTCCTGGCTGATAAGCACCTTGTCTTCCTTCACATAGGTCATCATCGAATCAGGCCAGTGCAGCATGGGCGTTTCGAGGAACAAGAGCGTTTTATGTCCGGTCGAGAGCGTATCGCCGGTCTTGACCACCTTTATCTTCCACTGCGAGGTGTCGAAAAAACGCTCGATGCCTTTCTTGCCCTTGTCAGTAATGTAAATAGTGGCCTTCGGTGCAAGAGTCATCAGGTCGCCGATGCCGGTTATGTGATCGTTTTCGATATGGTTGATAACAACATTTTTGATTTTTGCCGGATCAACAAGGCTTCTGATGTTTCTGATCATGAGCTCGGAGAATTCCTGTTTCACCGTATCCACCAGCGTGATGTCATCATCCATGATGAGATAGTTGTTATACGACGTGCCGCGGGGAGTTTCATACCCGTGAAAGTCTCGCACCTCCCAATCGACCGCACCTGCCCAGTAAATGCCGTTTTTCACCTCAACCGCTTTCATTGTCCCTCCATAGTATGAACACCTGTGGTCTTTTCCGCGTCCGCTCATGGCGAACACAGCAGGAATGCTCAGAAAGTCTTGCTCGCTTCTGTTATAGCAGGAAATGTAAACGAAGCAGACATCCCCTTTTCTGGCTATCCTATCTTCTCAAAAGCTTCTATTGCCGCATTGCAGACAGGACACTTCCAGTCTGCCGGAAGATCTTCAAACTTCATGCCTTCAGCGTCTTTCTTATAAAGCCATTTGCAGGCTGCACAGCGCCAGAGCACGCCATCTGCGCGGTCCCCGTTTTTTGCCGTAATTTTCCATCCCTTGCTGACGAGCTCTTCACTTCGGGGAGGATACCAGCCTGAGAAAATCAGCTTGTCCCGCGCATCATCGAAGCTGACTTCTATTACACAGTCCCCCTTTTTTGCAGTGTATCCCCAAACAAAGTTCTCTTTCGTGTCAGGGGTGTCTGCCTTGGCAGAGTAGCTGAACGCATTGCCGCTCCGCTTCACCTTCGACCAGCTGAAGCAGCACTTCAGCACCGACGTGCATCCGCACTTTCCGCCTCTGAGTCCGAAGCCGTCGATTAAAAAACCTCCCGGAGCTTTTTCAATGACTGCTTCCATAATAAGCCTCCTTAAAATAATACAATATTCTGAATTCCTGCTTTGTCAACATACCGGCTTCCGCCTGCTATTTCCTGTCCCAAACTCGATACTATTGCGCTGGTCCCTAACGCACGCACTGGAATGCGTAGAAATCCCTGCACTGCGTCCGGCCGGAGGGAGATCTCCGCTGGACGTGTGGGAGAGCCCTATTTCAGTGCCTGGTACACCGCGCCGACCAGTTTTTCGGACGGCTTGAGTGTCTGAGCGCCGGGCTGCCACTTCGCGGGGCATACCTCGGCAGGATTCATTGCAACGTACTGGAATGCGCGGACTTTCCTGACCAGCTCATCCATTTCACGTCCGACGTTGTAGAAAAGAGCTTCCGAACTGACAAGCGTGCCATCAGGGTTTATGATAAATGTTCCGCGCAGGGCAAGCCCGGTTTCGTCATCATACACACCAAACAGTCTGGACACTGAGCCCTTCGGATCTGCGCCCATGTGGTATTTAATGTCTTTCAGGAGCAGTTCCTGGTGAAACCAGCCATAATGTACAAACTTGGTGTCAGTGCTGACCGAAACAACTTCGCAGCCCAGCTTTTTCAGTTCGGCCTGCTTTGCGGCAAGATCCGCAAGCTCAGTCGGGCAGATAAAGGTGAAGTCAGCAGGATAAAAGACTAAAACAGTCCACTTTTTCGCCTTTCTCGCTTTTGCGAGGCTAAAGGTGCCGAACCTGCCCTCAGCCGGTTCAAATGTCTCCATCTCAAAATCGGGAACTTTCTGACCAACCTTCATACCGCTGCAGCATTCACTCATCGCATACCTCCACTAATTAATCTGCGGAGCCAACGACTCCTTATCGGTTTTTTTACAATCCGGACATATTCCATAAAACTCGACATGGCTTCCGGTAACCTCGAAATTGCGCAAAACATTATCCGGCAATACAATCTTGTGCTCAATGTAAACATCGAGAATCTTCCTGCATTTTGTGCAGATAAGGTGATTGTGCGGCTGCGGATTCGGGTCAAACCGCTTTCGGGCCGGATCGATTGAGAGCTCCACAAGCTCGCCCCGCTTGCGAAGCGCCTCAAGCGTGTTGTATACAGTCGCCAGCGACATTGTCGGAAACCTTGCCGACACATCCCGGAAAATATCGTCAGCTGACGGATGCTCGATGTTGTTCTCAAGGTATTCGAGCACCGCCAGTCTCTGCGGGGTAAGCTTCATTCCGAGTAATGGATTATTTTTCATCTCGCCCTTCCTAAAACAATTATTATTTTATAAAAGTTATCATATGAAAATTATTTTTGTCAATCTTTTTTTTAGTGTTTAGAAATGTGGGCAATCTTACGCTCCCATTCCGTGCTATCCCGCCGAATCTGGCGCAAACAGCTGCCGTATGTGCGAAATAAAAAATCCATGCTAAACTAACCTCATGCCTAAACAGCTCGACGCAATCCTGATTCGCGGCGTAAACTGGATTGGCGATGCCGTTATGACCCTTCCGGCTATCCGTGCGATTCGCCGGGCGTATCCCGGTGCGCATATCAGCATCCTTACAAAATCTTCCGTTGCCCCTGTGTATGAGCACCTTCCGGGTATCGACGAAGTCTTTCTCCTGCATGACCATCACAAAGGCGTTTTCGGTCGATTCAAGCTGGCAATGGAGCTGCGAAAAAAGAAGTTCACAAAGGCAATTCTTCTGCAAAATGCCTTTGGCGCGGCGCTCACCGCATTTCTTGCCGGCATTCCTGAGCGTATCGGATATGACCGCGATGGCCGTGGTTTTCTGCTTACAAAGGCAATTCTCTTCTCCAAAGAAGACCGCGAAATGCATCATATTAAGTACTATCTGCATCTTCTCAATCAGGCCGGAATTCCGGCAGTGTATGAAAGGCCTTCCCTCGTTGTCACCCTGCAGGAGCGCCGGCATGCGCGCGAACGGCTCTCGGGGCTGACGAAGCCGATTCTCGGCATCAATCCCGGCGCGGCTTATGGCTCGGCCAAGCGCTGGCAGCCAGCGCGCTTTGCCGAAGTCGGCAACTGGTTTATCCGCACTACCGGCGGAAGCGTTGTCATTTTCGGCAGCAGCGCCGAAAAAACTATCTCCCTTGAAATAGAAAATGCCATTCTAAAAAACAGGCTCTGCGTTGCAGGACGTACGACAATTCGTGAACTGATGGCGCTGATTGCAGAATGTGACGCGTTCATTACGAATGACTCAGGCCCGATGCATCTGGCGAACGCCATCGGAACGCCGATGGTCGCAATATTCGGGTCAACATCTGCTGAACTGACCGGCCCATTGGGCAACGGCGTTCGCGTGCTGGATGCCGATGTTCACTGCAGTCCCTGTTTTGAGCGCACCTGTCCTCAGAAAAATCTGAAATGCATGGATGAAATTACAGCCGATGCGGCAACGAATGCGCTGGTGCAGATTATGCCACGTCAGCGCGCGGTGTTTTTTGATCGCGATGGAACCCTCTGCCGCGACGCGAACTACTTGAACGATTGGAAGGATTTTGAGATTTTCTCTGATATTGACAGCGTCAGGCAGCTCAAGGATCGGGGATATCTACTCATCGGGATATCGAATCAGTCCGGCATCGGACGGGGATGGGTTGACGAGTCTTTTGCCAAAGGGGTAAATCAGATTTTCATCGACAAATACGGGTTCGACGATTTTTTCTACTGCCCGCACCGCCCTGATGAGAACTGCTCCTGCCGGAAGCCGGAACCGGGGATGATCCGGGACGCGCGGCTTAAATATCGGATAGATTTATCGCGTTCCTATATTGTCGGCGACAAAGATGCGGACATGCTCCTTGCGCAGAGGGTTGACGCGTGTGGTATTCTTGTGCAGACCGGCCAGCAGGAATCATCAGAGTATGCTGATCACGTGGTAAAATCCTTATCTGACGCGGTCGGAGCAATACTTGCATATGGAAAACAGGATTCTTAAGCACATACCGAAGAAAATCCTCATCGTCAAACCGAGTTCGCTCGGCGATATCGTCCACAGCCTTGCCGTTCTCTCGACGCTGCATGAACATTTCCCTGAGGCAAAAATTGACTGGGTCGTTGCCAGCGGCTTTGAGGGAATACTCGAGAAACACCCCATAGTAAACAAGCTGTGGATTATCAAAAAAGATCACTGGAAAAAACTCTCCCGGCTTCTCAGTACCGCTCAGGACATTCGGGAACTCGCCCTGACGCTGCGCGCTGAAAAGTATGATCTTGTTATTGACCTGCAGGGCTTGCTCCGCAGCGGCCTTATTACACATTCAACGAAGGCCCCGGTGCGCATCGGCTTTAGGGAAGCCCGAGAAGGAAGCCGCCTGTTTTACACGCATGCCGTGACCGGAGGGAGCGACATCCATGCTGTCGATCGGTATCTGAAGATCGCCGAAGCCCTCGGATGCGATGTCACAAACATTGCGTTCCCGCTTCCGCTCGTAAAAGAAGCGCAGGACATCGCCGATCTCAAAAAATCTCTTGGTGACTATGCTGTTTTCGTGCCGGGCGCGAGAAAGCCTGCCAACAGGTGGCCTGCCGAACGATACGGCGCTCTGGCATCCCGCATTCCGATTGCCGCGGTCATCCTCGGCAGCAGGGCTGATACTCCCTTGGTGGAGACGGTTGTCTCCGCGTCGGGCAATAAAGCAGTTTCACTGGCGGGCAAGACTGATATCAAAGGACTTATTCATATTATACGGGGCTCCAGATTCATGGTCTGCAACGACACCGGCCCGATGCATATCGCGGCTGCACTGCAAGTCCCGGTGGTAGCTCTGTTCGGTCCGGCAAACCCCAGGCGCACAGGGCCCTACGGACAGCTGCACAGGGTCATCAATCACAATCTTCCGTGCGCGCCGTGCTACAAAAAAGAGTGCAAAAAGCCGATCTGCATGGAGGCAATCAGCATTGGCGAGGTGGAGACGGCGGCAAGCGAAATAATAAAAAATAGCGACAGTTCAAATTCAGGAGGTGCGTGATGAAGTATCAGACAGGAGAAGTCGGCCGTGTTATCGTTGCAAAGTTCGAAAATGGCGATAATGTGCTGCAGGGAATGATCGAAATTGCAAAGAAGGAGAACATTCGGGCCGGCGCGTTCCACATGGTTGGCGCGCTCAAGGGCGGGCGCTTCGTAGTCGGTCCGAAAACCGACCAGATGCCGCCGGTGCCGGAATGGCGGGAGCTGACAGAGAGCCATGAAACTTACGGGTTCGGAACCATTTTCTGGTATGGCGAAGAGCCGCGCGTGCACTTTCACGGTTCTTACGGGAAATTCGATTCGGTGAAGGTCGGGTGCCTCCGAGAGGCTTCCGAAACCTTCATGCTGCTTGAAGTTATCCTTTATGAAATCAAGGGCGTGACCGCAAGGCGCGAACTGGATGAAACCACAAAAATGGTGCTTCTGACGCTATAGCACCTTCGGCCTTCAAAAAGGCGGATTCGGTCCGGCAACAGAGTCCGCCTTTTTGCGCATTCCTGCTGCTTTCTGATGATAGCCGTAATCCCGGCCGGGGCAACCGAGACAAAGGGCGGAAGGAATTCAGCGCGCATGCATGCTGCGCCCTGGTCGCACATCATCTTTCAATGAATTGCTGCAGGCGCTGAATTGTATGCCCTGTTCGGCCAAACTGGACATTGCTGAAACTTTCTCTCCTTCTGCGAAGGCATTCGCCCCCTGCCCGGTTGCTATCAGCGCAATGTCAACTGCGTCTTTGCCGACATCGTTGAGCAGATTGGCGATATTGCCGAGCGCTGCGTCCCACCTTCCGGCTTCGTTCACATGAAAGAGCACCTTCATTTTCTCCATGGCAGCCTCTTTGAAACACCGTTCGATTATTATATCAAAGCATTCGCCTGGTTCCGCGTCAGGCAGATGGCTTGAAGGTCTTTGTCTTGGTTTTTTTCGGGGGCTTTGGTAACATATCCGTCTACAGATGGAGGGGTGGCTGAGCGGTTGAAAGCGGCGGTCTTGAAAACCGTTGTAGGGGTGACTCTACCGTGGGTTCGAATCCCACCTCCTCCGCCATTTTTATTGAAAATAAATTTTTATAATTTTCCGCCTTTAGCGGAAAAACCACTGATTACAGCACTGTCTAGTTTTTGTATAGTTTTCAGTTTCCAGAGCATCCAAAACTGTTCCAGACTTGCTGGTAGGAGCTTAGCACAGAGCGGAGATTGCACAATCGTTCTTACACCACTTGACTGGACATGACCCGACCAGTCCTGCCCAGAAAGCCACGCTTGCGGTAAAATATATCCATAATTCGGTTCAGCTGCGAATCAAGGAGGCAAGACATGCAAACACGGCGCACGGCAGTATTCGGCATCACGTTTATTTTGATCGGCCTGATTCTGGGCCTGGTCATTTCGTCAAATTTCAATCTGCAGACATCAGGCAACACTCAGGAGCCGAAGATCTCGCAGGAAGCCATCGACATTCTGAACAGATCCAGCAAGGCGCTTGCCGAGCTGACGACGGCGGTCAAGCCGGCCGTGGTCAACATCTCGACATCCAAAACCATAAAGACTCAGAGCGCTCAGCACCCGTTTTTCAATGACCCTTTCTTCAAGCGGTTTTTCGGGGATGACTTCGGCCCGATGCAGAAACCTAAGGACCACAAGCAGTCGAACCTCGGATCGGGCGTAATAGTGGATAAGGACGGCTATATCCTGACCAACAATCATGTTGTAAAGGATGCCGATGACATTCGCATCCGTCTTTCGGACAGGCGCGAGTTCAAGGGCAAGGTGATTGGAACCGACCCGAAGAGCGATATCGCCGTCGTAAAAATTGAGGCGCATAATCTGCCGGTGCTGCGTCTTGCCGACTCCGACAGGCTGCAGGTCGGCGAGACGGTTATTGCAATCGGCAATCCTTTCGGCCTGAACGCGACAGTCACGTCCGGCATCGTGAGCGCGGTCGGCCGCTCGAACGTCGGCATATCGGATTACGAAGATTTCATTCAGACCGACGCGGCGATCAATCCGGGCAATTCCGGCGGCGCGCTTATCAGCGTTCGCGGCGAGCTGGTCGGTATCAATACCGCGATATTCAGCACCTCCGGCGGGTATCAGGGGGTGGGATTTGCCATTCCGAGCAATCTTGCAAAATCTGTCTTGGACAGCCTCATCACCAAGGGCAAGGTTGTTCGCGGGTGGCTGGGAGTCTCGATTCAACCGGTTTCGGCGGACATCGCAAAGCAGTTCAACCTGAAGGATGAGAAGGGCGCGCTGATTGGCGATGTGATGGAGGACAGTCCGGCGGAAAAGGCCGGCCTGAAGCGCGGAGACGTCATCACCGATTTTAGCGGCAAGGAGGTTTCCGACCCGAGCGGCCTGAGAAACGCAGTTGCGGCCACTGCGCCGGGCAAGGCTGTTGAGGTGAAATACATCCGCAACGGCAAGACGCTCATGACGACGGTTACTATTGCCGAATTGCCGGGTGACCTGCAGGCCCGGAGCGCGGGCAAAGGTTCAACCGGCATCAAGGGCGTCACGGTTCAGAATATCACGCCGGAAATCCGCAGCAGCCTGGATCTGCCGAAGCGGGTGCAGGGCGTAGTCGTGACCGATGTGGAAGACGGAACTCCCGCGGACGCCGTGCTGAAAAGGGGCGACATTATCATGCAGATCAACCGCGTCGATATCAGGAATACCAAGGAATATGAAGCCGCTGCGGCAAAAGGCAAGGTCAGGCAGGGCACGCTGCTGACCGTATACCGGAACGGCGGGACGCTTTTTCTGATAGTTCCCGGAAAATAGATATGAAGCGTGTCCATTCGGCATAAAGCGGATAGTTCGGCGCGGTTATGCGGCGATCCCGGCTGCGGGAGTCCGAATTCCGTGGCTGCTATCGGGGCTATGGCGCTATTGACGATGTTTGTCAAACTTCCCCGTAAAAACGGCGCACTATGTTTCTTATGCGCACCGCGCAGGCTGAGGCCGATTTTCAGCAGCAACTAATGTTGCCGCATCCATCGAAGCCCCTCCGCAGTGTGCACGAGGAAAAACTCGGGATGTCCCGGCTGTTGAGCGGTTCAATGTTATAACGCAGGAGATTTCCTTAAGTCAGTAAACATCATATCATCTGATGTTTGTCGGCACAAACAGGCACTTGACCTCGCCTTCATAAAACCGTCATCATGTTCAGCAAACCCATGACACAGAATAAAAAAGACGCTCCCGGAAAAATTCAGCGCAAGCGTCTTACCGACGAGATCATTGACCGCCTCATCAGCATGATACGAAGCGGGGCGCTCAAGCCGGGAGACCGTCTGCCGCCGGAGCCGGTGCTTATGGAGCAGTTCGGGGTCGGCAGGAGCTCTCTGCGCGAAGCAGTCGGCGCGCTTTCGCTGACTGGAATTCTTTCGGTTAGTCCCGGTCGCGGCACGTCGGTGGTTGCAACCCCTGAAGAATTTCTTGCGCGCCCCCGCCAGTGGGGTCTTTCCGCCGCGTGGAAGGGAAAGGTTCAGGAGGTTATCGAGGCCCGTATCGCGCTGGAGCAGACTATTGTAGGATTTGCCGCGGAACGGGCTACGGAAGATGATATCGCGGCAATCAGGACGCATCTTGAACTGTTGCGGAAAGACAAGCCCGGGGGGAAGAAAACAATACAGTCGGACTACGGCTTTCATAAAGCGCTGGCAAAGGCGAGTCACAATGTCATTCTGGAGCGCTTCTTCGATGAAATTCAACAGCAGGTAAAAAGCTGGATGGAACAAAAATCATTGGTTGCCGGCTCATACGACAGGGTTTTCGACGAACACGCAGCCGTGCTGGCCGCAGTCGAACGGCGCGATGTCAAGCGGGCAAAAGCCGCCATGGCAGTCCATCTTCGGAATGCGGGCAATCACCTTATCGCTTCGCTTGATGAACCGCAACACGCTCCTGCTGCTGACAAAAAAACTGCAGCTGCCCGGCGCGCCAAAA
>JBBIQQ010000003.1:38132-52657 GCA_037442225.1 Nitrospirota bacterium | reverse complement strand
CAGAAATAATGGCATACATCCCTGTCCACACTGGACAATTTAAAAAGGATGTTAAGCGAATGCTTTCCCGAGGGAAGAATGGCGCTGCTTTGGGGTATTTAATGACGCTCCTTGCAGATGGCAAAGAGCTTGATCGAAAGCATAGAGATCATGCCCTTATAGGCAATTATGCAAACCATAGAGAATGCCATATTGAGCCAGACTGGCTGCTTATATACTCCGTCAGCAAAGACAGGATCATCTTTGAGAGAACGGGGTCCCATTCCGATTTGTTCCGTTAGCCATTGGAGGAGGCCTCGCTTGCTTGGATGTGAAGTGTCGTGGGTTGCTGATTACCGGACGCTGCGCACGCTCACCTTCGACCGGCGCTCTCGCACCGACCTACTACGGCTCACGGCTTGCATCCTCGGCGATACAATGTTGTCATTCTGGATTCTGATGAGCTCGGCCTTCTGTAAACACTTTTACTGCGCAGGACAAATTTTAAGCGCGACCGCGTGCATCACCTTCCGGCGCGCCGCTCCCGCGACTCTTGCACAATCCGCGCCACATCGGACTTCTCCAGAACTTCCGTCTGCAACAGAGCGGAAGCAAGATTATCAAGAACGTTGCGGTTCTTTTCTATAATCTCCGCTGCCATTGCTTCAGCATCGACTATCAGCTTTTGGATCTCCTGGTCCATAATCCAGGACATTTCCTCGCTGTAGCGCCTGGGCATGGCAAGTTCCCGTCCCAAAAAAGGATGCTCCTCGCCTCGCCCGAAATTCACCGGCCCGAGCCTCTCGCTCATGCCCCACTGGGCAACCATTTTTTCTGCGAGTGAGGTCGCTTCTTTCAGATCGCTCTGCGCCCCGCTGCTCACATCGTTGAAAACAGCCTTCTCAGCAGCCCGTCCGCCCAGAGCAACGCTCAGCTTGCTCATGAGATACGCCTTCGGATAATAATGCCGGTCTTCTTCCGGAAGCATCTGTGTCATTCCCATTGCCATCCCCCGGGGGACAATGCTGATTTTATGAACCGGGTCGGTGTTAGGAAGCTCCAGCGCTACCAGGGCATGCCCTGACTCATGATATGCCGTAATGCGCTTCTCGAATTCGCTGATGGTCTCCTCCCGGACAGTACCCATCAGAATCTTGTCCTTTGCTTCCTCAAAGTCCCGTGCGGTTATGGCGTCTTCATTTTTCCTGATCGCGGTGAGAGCCGCTTCATTCGCAAGATTTTCAAGATCGGCTCCGGTCATGCCGGTTGTTCCGCGCGCTATATTCTCAAGGTCAACGTCCTGCGCCAGCTTCTTTGTTCGTGTATGAATTTCAAGGATAGCCTTGCGTTCTTTCCACCCCGGCCGGTCGACAACGATATGCTTGTCGAACCGCCCCGGCCTGAGCAGTGCGGGATCGAGCACATCAGGCCTGTTGGTTGCCGCCATGACAATCACTTCTTCGTGCGCCTCAAACCCGTCCATCTCGCTGAGCAACTGGTTGAGCGTCTGTTCCCGCTCGTCATGGCCGCTGCCGAGCCCCGCACCCCGTGTTCGCCCGATAGAGTCAATTTCATCTATGAAAATAATGCTCGGATGCGCAGCCTTGGCCTTCTGAAACATATCGCGGACCCTTGATGCACCGACGCCCACAAACATTTCGATAAACTCCGAAGCACTGATGCTGTAAAACGGCACCCCTGCCTCGCCTGCCACGGCACGGGCAAGGAGCGTCTTTCCGGTGCCGGGAGACCCCATCAGAAGCACACCTTTTGGAACCCTGGCACCGAATTTTATAAACCTGGCGGGCGCCTTCAGAAACTCAACCGTCTCCCTCAGCTCCTGCTTCACATTGTCCATGCCCGCAACATCCATGAAGGTTATATTCGGCTTCAGCGTGTCATACAGCTTCGCCTTGCTCGACCGGAAGGCAAAAAGACCTCCGGGCCCCCCCTGCATCTGCTGCGACCTTTTCATGAAATAAACCCAGATGCCGATAATAATAATCCACGGCAGAATACCTACGACGAATTGCCAGAAAAGCGACTCTTTCACCGGAGGCTCGACAGTCACCAGAACCTTTCTTTGCTGAAGCTCTTTCATAATCGTGTCGCCCTGAAAGGCCGGAAGAAACGTGACGAACTGTTTTACCGCTATGGAATTCTTCTGTCCCGGAACGGCCAGGGTTGGGGGGTTGGCGAATTCGCCCGTTATCTGCAGGTTTGTTATGGTAACGGACTTTACGTTGCCAGCATCAAGCTGTTCGATGAACTGACTGTAGGTTACGGAATAATGCTCGGGTCCTTTTTCCCGGGACACTTGCCCCTGATAAAATAAAAAGACAATAAGGAGCAGCAATATAAAGGTAAATCTCCACTGAGGGTTTTTCAACGCATCAACAAGACTTTTTTTATCAAACGCCACGATATCTCCTCAGTCTGCGGCAGTGCTTTGCTCAATTTCAGTTTACCAAAGAACTCCGAGGATTCAAACAAGGGATTCCGCGGGGAGCCTTTTCATTTCATCTGTTTCATGCGATAATGAAATCATTATGCATCCATTTTCTGTATTGGCAAAGAACGTTGTTGAAGCGTATTGCAGGAGTCATATCATCCTCAGTCCGCCCGCGCCCTTGCCCCCTGAACTGCAGCGACGCGCAGGGGTGTTTGTCTCCATCAAGAGGCATGGTGAGTTGCGGGGCTGTATCGGTACTTTTTCCCCGACGACTGAAAGCATTGCGGCGGAAATCATCCGCAATGCTCTTGCCGCAGCCAATGAAGATCCTCGTTTCAATTCCGTCACTACTGATGAGTTGGAACAACTCGAGTATTCCGTCGATGTGCTGTCCGAACCGATGAAGCTTCAGACTCTTGATGAGCTTGACCCGAAAAAATACGGGATCATCGTCACAAAGGGCTATCGCAAAGGCCTGCTTCTGCCGGATCTCGAAGGCGTCAATTCGGTGGACTACCAGCTGCAAGTTGCCAAGAAGAAGGCGGGCATCGACCCCGCCGATACGGACGTTGAGATATATAAATTCACCGTTGACCGCTATAAATAGACTCTTCCGGCACAACAGCAACGCCGCAAACTGCAGAATCTCTTAGGGCTTGCAAGCCGCCGGTGCGGGATTGTTTTTGACCTCCTGAGATCAGGTGACACCATTTTCCGCTATAATTGAAGAGAGGGATTCCTTCGGCTTATCAGAGGTCGGCTGCATCCCGAAAGAGCGCCGCATTTGTATGAATGGATGTTTGCGCCGCATGGAGGACGCCATGCAGAACGCACAGGAAATGAACCGCAGGGATTTTCTCAAGGCCGGCATTGCGAGCACAGCGGCTGCCCTGCTTGCCGGGGACTCTCTTGCCGAAACGTCACGCCATCTTTCAGCTGACTTCTCTGCCTTTCCAGAGCCGGTCTATCGCATTCTAGGACGCACCGGGCTGAAGGTCACCGTTGTCAGTTTCGGCGCAATGCTCACGCCTGAGCCCGAGGTGCTCAGAGTCGCGTTCGATAACGGCGTAAACTATGTCGATACTGCCCGGCGCTATATGGGCGGCAAGAATGAGGAAATCGTGGGGCAGGCGCTCAAGGGCCGGCGGGATAAGGTCTATGTAGCGACCAAGACCCAGCCGACATCAAGCTCCAGAGAGGATATCTTCAAGGACGTTGAGGCCAGCCTCAATAAACTCGGCACTGATTACATTGACGTTATACAGTTGCACAATCTTGACGGCAAGGAACGGATTTTCATCGCGGAAACAAGGGAGGCGCTGCTGAAGTTGAAGGAACAGGGGAAGGTTCGATTCGTCGGGGTGACGACCCATAAAAATGAGGCGGTAGTATTAAATGCTCTCGTCGATGATGAAGACCGTTTTTTCGACACGGCACTTGTCGCATATAATTTCAAAAGCGGGAAGGAAGTGGTCGCTGCAATTGAGCGCGCCGCAACGGCGGGCATCGGCATCATCGCCATGAAGACCCAGCAGGGCGGCTATGCTACGTCTGCGCTCGGGAACATCAGCCCGCATCAGGCTGCGCTCAAGTGGGCATTGCAAAACCAGTTTGTCGCAACAGCCATCCCGGGGATGAAAGACATGGCGCAGCTCAGGGAAGACATTGCCGTAATGGGCATGCGCTTTACTGCACGGGACGAGCGGATCCTGAAACGGTACAACGCAGCAATCGCTTCCTATTACTGCGGATTTTGCGGCAAGTGTGAAAGCACCTGCCCGCGCGGCGTTGAGATCAGCACCATTAACCGCTCGCTTATGTATGCGGAAGGATACAAAAGCGGCGAGCTTGCGCTGACAACCTATCGTGAGATACCTCTTTCCGCATCAGCCGCAGTGTGCGCCGACTGCCAGGCCTGCGCCGCTCAGTGCGTGAACGGACTCGACATTGCGGCCAAGATGGAGCGCGCCAGAATAATTCTGGCATAACGATATGCAGAGGATCGGAATGGGGCGAATCAGCATTGTCTCGGCCGGAATTTTGGTGTGGATATGCTGTGCGTTCCTTCCCGCATTCTCCTCCGAGCCTGCAGTTGGAAAACTTCTTCCGCCTCAAGAATGTGCCGAAGGCTGGGTTATCGAAGAGCAACCGGTTCTTTACACGAAAGACAACCTGTTCGACTATATCAACGGAGAGGCTGAAATTTATTTCCCCTACGGATTTGAATCTCTCGCAACCGCCAGATATGTCAGCACGAAGAATCCTGCTGTTTCGCTGGTGATGGATGTCTACAAAATGGGCTCGCTGACTGAGGCCTTCGGGATATATGCGAACTATCGCCGTTCTGATGACGATTCAGTCAAGGCAGGCGCAGATGCCGTGCTTTCATCGTCACAGATGCTAATGTATCAGGACCGCTATTACGCGCGCCTTCAGGCTTCAGGTGCGCCGGAGATCGAACGGGATGTTTTTCTTGCCTGTGGCCAGGCTTTGTCGATTAAGCTTCCGCGGAATATGGAGCAACCGAAAGAACTTGATGTTTTCAAAATCGCAGCACTCACCCCGAAGAGCGAACGCTACATAGCGCAAAGCGTGCTTGGGTATGTCTTCCTCCCCCGGGGCTTTATGGCTGACGCAACCGTAAACGGCGAACCGGCGCAAATCTTCATGGTAACAACAGATACGGAGAACGAGGCGCGCGCGGTATTTAATCAGTATCGCGCGCATCTGAAAGAGTCCGGCAAGGAGGCTCAGGTTCTTGATCTATCCGGGGGTGCGTTGCTGACCGCAATTGATCCGCTCTACTCCGGGGTGGCTGTCCAGCAAACCGGCCGCTACGTCATTGGCGTGGTGCGCCTGAAAAACCGGCCTGCTGCCAAGCCATTGCTGGAAGAACTGGTTTCCAGGCTGCGTCCATAAAAAGAAGCCCTTTTTTCCGGTATGCCGTAGCGTTGAATTATACTTATGGCGCCCGGCATTCGTGCGCATTGCGCTTTTGGCGGGGAGTCAGGAGAAGATGTTCGGCCAAGTGTCGCGAATGACACGCAACGCGGTAAAGCCCCCGAAAAGGAGCAACAGTGTCCAAGCGACAATCTTTGCCTTGAAGCGGCCGGTCCTGCCCTGATCGATAAACGGTATCAGCATCAGCAGCAAAAAATACACGCAGGGAAAGAGTATAGCCCCGATGAACGCACTTTTGCCGGGGAAGTAGAGCAGCACTTCAAAAAGCCAGAGGAAGTACCACTCCGAGCGGGGCAGAAATTGTCTTGTAAAGTCGATGACCCGGCCGGGCGACGGCGGCCAGAGCATCGAAACAATAAGAAGCATCTGGAATCCGACAAGCGCGGCGAACAGAATCTCGGCAAGATAGTCAGGATAAAACTGCTTTTCCCTCTTTGGCTGCTCTTCTGCCATCGGCTCTTTCATTACAGTCTCCGCGCTATCCCCTGGCGCTTCACCATATGGAAATGCATCCACATCAGAACGCTCATGCAGAGCGGCAGGAAGAGCACATGGATGCTGTAGAATCGAATGAGCGTTGCCCCGCTGACTTCCGTGCTGCCGCGCACCGCGTACATGAGATGATCGCCAACAAACGGTATTGTCTGAATCATCGCGGTTCCGACTTCAGTAGCCCAGTATGCGCGCTGATCCCAGGGCAGAAGATAGCCGGTAAAGGCCGATGCCATGGCGACGAGAAAGGTGAGAGAGCCGATTATCCAGTTGAGTTCGCGCGGCGGACGATATGAGCGTGTCGCGAATACGCGGATGGTGTGCAGGATAATCATTACAATAAAAAAAGTAGCCGACCATTTATGCAGACTGCGCACCAGCCAGCCAAGGAATACTTCATCGTTGATCATTAGAATGCTCCGGTATGCTTCTTTTTCGGACGGAATGTAGTAGACCGAAAGCATCAGCCCGGTAACCGATAGAACGATATAAAACGTGAGCGCGAGTCCGCCGAAGCAATAGGTGTAGTTCAACCCTTCGGGGAGGCGTCTTTGCAGAAAACGCTTGTGCGGACGCTTTACATGAAAGCGTGCATCAAACCAGTTGAATAGTTTGCCCATCAGGTCTTCACTCCTGCCGTATGCATGTCATGTATGCCGATTTGGATGAGCACAACTTCATTCGGCATTGCCGATTCCCTGCGGCATTTCCGCCAATACCATCAGACCTTCACCCCAACGTAAACTTTCCCCTGTTCAATCTTCAGCGGAAGCTTCATGAGCGGCGCGGGGGGCGGACCGCCGGTAACCTGACCATTGATGTCGAACTTTCCGCCGTGGCACGGGCAGAGGAATGCTTTTTTGTTGGCATCCCAGTTCACAAAACAGCCGAGATGCGTGCAGACTGGAGAAAATGCGGTGAGCCCCTGTTCGCCTCCGACGACATATATCCTATTGACCGCTGCAATACTGTGCTCGTCCGACCGAACACTGAACGTTACCGTACGAACGCCGCGCCGCGGAAGGTCATCTTCCTCCATCAGATAGACGAATTGCTGCTTTCGCTGCCCGATTCGCGGCGGATAAAAGAAAGCCGCGACTGCGCCGAGTGCGGCGGCGCCGAGTACAGACGCTGAGATGACAGCTTTTTTGAGAAATTCTCTGCGGTCCATTTTTATGAAAGAAGCGGCCTGAACGGAGATTCAGACCGCTTTGTAGAGAGTTTAGTTTTCAGTCCGGTTTAACGAATCGTGGAACGGCTTGCCCACTTTGAAGTGAATGGCACGCTTGGGGGGAACCTGTACCTTCTCGCCAGTCTTCGGGTTGCGCGCCGTTTTGCCTTCACGGATCTTCAGGCGGAAATTGCCGAAGCCGCGAACTTCTATCTTCTCTCCCCTTGCAAGCGCTTCCTTCATGCCCTCAAAGACCGTACTCATGATGGTCTCCACCTGCTTTTTTGTCAGACCCTCAACTTTTTCCATTACTTTTTCAATAAGCACAGAGCGTGTCATGCAATCCTCCTCTAACTGATAGCCGATATTTCAGAATTCAAGAGGCAGAAGACAGGATGAAGCGCGCATCCACTGGCTTCTGACTTCAGACTTCAGGGCATGTACTGATATTTCAGCTCAAGGTTTGGGGCGTATTTCATGAAGCTTTCAGGAATTTCGCCTTTCAACAGCTCAAGCAGCGTATTTTTTTCCTTTCTGGTCACGACCTCTGGCTCGCCTTTGATGCCGGCCATCTTCGCGGCAACGCTGATGGCGTATTCAAGATCGCCGATTTCGTCAACAAGGCCGGCCTTTTTTGCCTGATTGCCTGAGTATATCCGGCCATCGGCAATCTTTCTGACCTGTTCTGCCGGCATCCTGCGGCCGTCGGCAACTGCCTGGATAAACTGCTCATGCACATCGTCCATGACGCCCTGCGCTATTTTCCGCTCTTCGTCTCCGATGCCGCGGAAAATTGAAGCCATGTCCTTGTGCCTGCCGCTTTTGATCACCTCGGACTTGACCCCGATTTTGTCAAAGAGACCCTTGAAGTTCGGAACTTCCATGATAACGCCGATAGAGCCGGTGATAGTTCCGGGATTCGCAATGATCAACGAAGCAGGCGCTGCGATGTAGTAGCCGCCGGACGCGGCGACAGAGCCCATGGAGACAATGACCTTCTTTGCTGCGGTCGTTTTCTTCACTTCCGCATATATCTCCTGCGCCGGAACCACTCCGCCGCCGGTGCTGTTCACGCGAAGCACGATAGCCTTGATCGATTTGTCCTTGGAGTAGCCCTTCAATTCATCAATCGTTGACTTCGCCTCGAGGATCGGACCTTCAACCCGAATGAGCGCGACCCGCTCCTTTATCGACACGTCCTTTTGCAGAAGCGTCAAAAACGCGCTCAGAAGGAGAAGCGTCGCAAGAAACGCGACAATGATAATGACTGATTTCCTAACTCTCATGCGACTTGATATTCTTCATGCTGAGACCGATTTTCCGCTCATCAACATTGATCTTGATGATGCGCACCAGTATCTCTGCGCCTTCCCTGGTGTCTTGAGCGTTGTTCACTTCGGAGGAATAGACGAGTCCTTCAACGCCTCCCTCCAGTTCAACAAAGAGACCGAAGTCGGTAATGCGAAGAACCCTGCCTTTGCACTCATCGCCGAGGCGGAAGCGCGCCGGGATCTCTGAGTCCCACGGATCCGGCGCGAGCTGTTTAATGCCGAGCGCCATTCGCTCTTTGTCAGGCTCAAGGCTGAGCACGACCGCGTCAATCCTCTGCCCCTTCTTGAGTATTTCCGACGGATGCTTGATGTGGCGGGTCCAGGAAAGATCGGAAATGTGGATAAGTCCGTCAACGCCTTCAGCAAGGCGCACAAAGGCGCCGAAATCGGTAATCGTTTTCACCTTGCCCTGAATTTGCTGGCCGACAGTATAGGTCGAACCGACCAGATCCCACGGCTTTGATTTCAACTGCCGGGTGCTCAGGGAGAGGCGGCGCTCGTCTTTATTGACACTGATAACCCGCGCTTCAACCTTTTCACCGAGGGTTACATATTTGGACGGATGCTTCGGCCGCGGAGCCCAGTCGAGCTCAGAAATATGGACAAGACCTTCCAGGCCGTCTTCCACTTCAACGAAAACCCCATAGTCGGTGATGTTGACGACCGAGCCTTTCACCTGCATGCCGGCTGCATATTTCTGATCGACCGTCTGCCACGGATCGGCCTTCTTCTGCTTGTACCCGAGCGTGACCTTATGGCTCGCCTCATCATACTTCAGCACGAGAAACTCTTTTTCGTCGCCGACCTTGAAGAACTCTGACGGATGGTTTACACGTCCCCACGAGATATCGGAGATGTGGAGCAGTCCGTCGATGCCGCCGAGGTCTACAAAGATACCGTAGTCGGTAATGTTTTTTACCACACCCTTCATAACGACACCTTCATGAAGCACTTTCAGAGTTTCGCCGCGCGCCTTGCCGCGATCCTCCTCAAGAATGGCACGGCGGGAAACGATAAGCGTGGCTCCCGGAGCCGAGCCGCTCATGTCTCCGCTCTGGTGGCGCGGCGGAGAGAACTTCAGAATTTTGACCGCGACGGTCTCGCCGATGAGCGCGTCGAGATTCTTCGTCGCTTTGATATCTACCTGCGAGGCAGGGAGAAATGCCTTAAGTCCTCTGATGGTGACCAGTAAGCCACCCTTTGTCTTTTCGATAATTTTGCCTTCAATGCGGGCGTTCTGCTGATACAGTTCAGCGATATCGTCCCATGCGCGGATACGGGAGGCGCGGTCCTTCGACAGCGTGATGATACCTTCCTGATCATTAATCCGCTCGACAAAAACCTCTATCTGACTGCCTTCCTGTATTGCAGCAAGTTCTTCCTTGGTAAACTCATCGATGGGGATAAGTCCTTCGGATTTGTAGCCGATGTCAACCACGAGGCCGTCCAGTTTTATGGCTATGACCCGTCCTTTTGCAACAGATCCGCGCTGTACCCTGTGGAGAGTTTCCGCGTACATCTGCTCAAGATCTTGTGTTTCATCGTCCGGTTGCATGTTCATACCTGCCGCTCCTCCTCTATGCTGGCTATTTCTCTGACTCTCTGCTCAGCCCCGGCAATAATCCAGTCAGGGGTCGACGCCCCTGCGGTAATGCCAGTTTTCATTGCGCCGCGGAACCACGACGGCTTTATCTCCTCAGCCGTTTCGATATGATAGGTCGGTACCTTCATGGAACGGCAGAAATCAGCAAGCTGGGTTGTATTTGCGCTGTTTCGTCCGCCTACAACTATCATCACATCAACTTTCTTTGCCATTTCCTGCGTTTCCTTGAGGCGCAGCGCAGTGGAATTGCATATGGTATTGAAAATCTTTAGTTCCTTGACGAGGCCAACCGCGTCATGCACAAATTGCTTCAGAACAGCGATCGGCTGTGTTGTCTGAACGACAACACCGACCTTTGGCCTCAAAGACGGCCATGCCGCACTGCCCTGCAATACCTGCTCCTTGCCGAGAATAAGGGGGCTGTCACCGGCGTAGCTCATTAGGCCATGAACTTCAGGATGCCCGGCATCTCCAATAATTACAACCTGATAGCCGCGATCCCTGAGCAGTTTAGCATAATGCTGGGCCTTTTTCACAAAAGGACAGGTCGCATCAATGACGGAATAACGCTTGTTCGCGAGCTGGTCTGATATATCCCTGGTAATGCCGTGAGTGCGTACAAGAAGCGTCCCGATGTTGCGGTTATGGATGCTCGTGATAGGGCGGACGCCTTGCTCTTTCAGGCGCGCGATTACCTGCGGGTTATGGATGATCGGACCGAGGGTATAGACATTCTTGTTGGCTTCGGCAGCGGCAAATGCCATATCAACAGCGCGCTTGACTCCGAAGCAGAAGCCTGCCCGTTTTGCGGTTAGTACGATTATGCCCTTACCTGCCACGAGATACTCCGTTCATACGATCTTTTGGAATGTGACGCTGTCGAAAACGATTATACCATACCTTGAAAATATTTTAAAAAACAAGGCCTTACTAAACAATTTCCGCAAGCATTGCCTCAATGACCTGTTCAATCGAAAGGTGGGTCGAATCAATGTAGATGGCGTCATCAGCCCGCCGCAGGGGAGCGATGTCACGGCTGCTGTCGCGCAGGTCGCGATCCCGGATATCCCGGACAGCGTCTTCCATGGAAATCGGGGTGCCCTTCTCCGCCATCTGGCGAAAACGGCGTCCGGCCCTGCCGGTCTCCGTTGCATCGAGATAGAACTTTCGCCAGGCACTGGGAAAAACGACGGTGGTCATATCTCTTCCCTCCGCCACGATGTTGCCGCTCTCTCCTGCATCGCGCTGCATCTGGAGTAGAAAAGCGCGGACCGGTTTGCGTGCTGAGAACAACGAAGCGTCGTTGCCAGCATCGACAGTGCGGATTGCGGCCGAGACGTCCTCGTCGTTCAGAATGACCCTGCCCTCCGAAAACCCGACAACTGCGCCGGCAAGTTCTTTTTCAAGCTTCTCATCGGAGATGTCGTAACGGACCGACTTTCGACGCAGGTGCAGCCCGACAGCTCGGTATAGCGCCCCGGTATCAAGAAGCTGAAATCCGAGACGCTCGGCCAGGAGTTGAGAAATGGTGCTTTTCCCGGCTCCGGCAGGGCCGTCCATGGCGATAACTTTCCCCATATTACCGAACAAGTCTTTCCATGAGTTCATAAAAGCCGGGGAAAGAAATATCAATGCACTCGGCATTGCGGATTGTGGTTTCCCCTTCCGCAATCAACCCAGCTACTGAAAACGCCATGGCGATACGGTGATCGTGAAAGCTCTCGATCTCCGCGCCGGCAAGTCTGGCTTTGCCGCTGACAGCCATGCCGTCTCCGAACTCCTCAACCGCCACTCCCATGCTGCGGAGGCCCTGAACCATTGCCGAAATTCGGTCCGACTCCTTGACGCGCAGTTCTTTGGCTCCGCGGATGTGCGTTGTTCCTTCCGCCTGCGATGCCAGGACGCAGAGGATTGGGAACTCATCAATAGCGCACGAGACTTCGGCTGCGCCGATACTGACAGGCCTGAGTCCATCGGGCGCGGAGCAGACTATGTCAGCCACCGGCTCGCCTGAAACATCCCGATTGTTTTCGAGCGAGCACGAGGCGCCCATGCGCCTTATGATGCCGAGCAAGCCGGTGCGTGAAGGATTTACACCGACTCCGCGGAGCATGATTTCAGATTTCGGAACAATCAACGATGCCGCAATGAAAAAAGCGGCAGAGGAAAAGTCCGACGGAACCGTCAGGTCAAACGGCTGCAGCTCACGCCCGCCGGTCAGGGATACCTGCAGGTCGCCAACCACAATGTCGGCCCCCATCGACTTCAGCATCCGTTCAGTATGGTCGCGGGATATGCCCGGCTCGATGACCCGGGAGCATCCCTCAACAGCAAGACTCGCGAGCAGCACGCACGACTTTACCTGGGCGGAGGCAACCGGAAGGGCATAGTCAATCGGGTTGAGCACTCCGCCCCGAATCGCCAGCGGAGCGTACCTGTCGCCGCCGCGCGCAAAAATGCCGGCTCCCATTTCGCGAAGCGGGGCGATAACGCGTCCCATAGGACGGGAGCGCAGGGAAGCGTCTCCGGTCAGCACCGATAAGAACGGGTTGCCGGCGAGCACCCCGGATATAAGGCGCATCGTTGTGCCAGAGTTGCCGCAGTCGATGACGTTGTCCGCTTCCCGCAGCCCCCGGGTTCCTTTGCCTTCAATGATAACCTCGGTGCCGTTGTCGGCAATGGAAATGCCGAGAGAACGAAATGCGTTCATAGTACTGATAGGGTCTTCAGCGCGGAGAAAGTTTCGTACAACGCTGCGACCGGCTGCAAGAGCGCCGAGCATGATCGCCCGGTGTGAAATAGATTTGTCCGCGGGTACCGCCAGTTCGCCTTTGAGTGAAGCCGTTTTGGTTACAGTCTTATTCACGATAGCTACTCCTCGTCCCGAGTTCGATCCGGCAGTGCCCGGCGGGCAAGCTGCGCGCGCGAAAACAGCACCTCAAGAGCTGTGGCATCCTGCAGTTCAAGCGCTGCAATGATGCGATCGAGCTCCTGCCTGAACTGGCGCGCGCTTTTCAGCACGGAATCACGATTGGCAAGGACAATGCCCTGCCAGAGTTCCGGGGGGCTCAGGGCAATCCGCGTAGCATCCCGGAAGCCGCTGCCGGCGAAGGCGAGCGCCAACGCATCGGTGCCGGCAACAGTGTTTACCAGTGCGTACGCGGCAACATGGGGGAAGTGACTGACCATCGCGTAAATTTCATCATGCCGCTCCGGAGACATCTGCACTGTCTCCATGCCGAGCGCCCGCCAGAGCGCGGTGATAGTCACAAGCGATTCAGGGTCAGTCGCGGCGGTCGGCGTAAGAATGCATCGGGCGCCGTCAAAAAGATCTGCGCTGGCTGCTTCGCAGCCTGACGCCTCGCCTCCGGCAATCGGATGACTGCCGACATAGTGGACGCCTTCCGGCATCAAAGAT
This sequence comes from Nitrospirota bacterium, assembly GCA_037442225.1. Classification (GTDB taxonomy): domain Bacteria; phylum Nitrospirota; class Thermodesulfovibrionia; order Thermodesulfovibrionales; family Dissulfurispiraceae; genus JAAYUK01. The sequence goes on along the minus strand of JBBIQQ010000003.1, from coordinate 39,250 downwards.
TCAAGGCTGCCAACCAGAGGCCCCTTGACGCTTCCCACATCGGTAACCAGAGATCCCGGCTTCAGGGAAGAACGGAACCGCGAAACTATTGCGGAAAAAGACGGCACAGGAGTAGCGAGCAGGACAAGATCGGCGTCAAGCACTGCATCAGATGGTTCAGTTGTCCAGAAGTCGATGATGCCGAGATCTTTGGCCCGGCGCAGACCCGACTCCGTACGGCCGCAGCCGATAATGGTTGATGCCAGCTTCTGCCGGCGGATCGCCCGGGCAAAAGAGCCTCCGAGCAAGCCGACACCGAACACAACAACTCTGGGGAAAAAAAGCGACGAAGCCTCCGGAAGCACTGCAGTTCCTGCGTTCCTATATTTCGCGGCCGACTGCCTGGGCAATCGGCTTCAGTTCCTGCATCAGCTGCGCAAAAAGGTCGGGACGAATTGATTGCTCGCCGTCTGAAAGAGCCTCTTCAGGATTGCAATGCACCTCAATCATCAAAGCGTCGGCACCCGCAGCAATGGCCGCCTTTGCCATCGGAGCGACAAGATCCCACTTGCCGACGGCATGGCTCGGATCGACGACGACCGGCAGATGGGTAAGCTTCTTCAGCACGGGGATCGCGCTCAGGTCAAGCGTGTTGCGCGTTGCCGTCTCGAACGTCCTGATGCCCCGCTCGCAGAGCATGACCTGCTGGTTGCCGCGCGACATGATATACTCCGCCGACATCAGCCACTCTTTGATGGTGGCGGACAGCCCGCGCTTCAGGAGCACCGGCTTGTTGACAGTTCCGACTTCAAGCAGGAGGCGGAAGTTCTGCATGTTCCTTGTGCCGATCTGGATAATATCCGCATATTTCATGATGACATCGAGATCCCGCGAATCCATGAGTTCGGTAACAATCGGCATCCCGTTTTTTTTGCGCGCTTCGGCAAGGTATTGCAACCCTTCTTCGCCGAGACCCTGGAAGGAATAGGGGGAAGTCCGGGGCTTGAACGCGCCGCCGCGCAAAATAGACGCGCCGGCTTCTCTCACCTTTTCAGAAACCAGCAGCAGCGACGCACGATTCTCGACAGAGCAGGGACCTGCCATAACGGCGATTCTCCTGCCGCCGACCGTAACTCCAT
>JBBIQQ010000003.1:28792-38122 GCA_037442225.1 Nitrospirota bacterium | reverse complement strand
GACGTCAATCGCGGTTGTCTGTTTTTTGAATTCTCGGCTTGCGAGCTTGTATGGCTTCAGGATCCGGACCACGTTCTCAACGCCGGACATGGCGCGGATGCCGTCTTCCTCCTCTTCCGTCACCTTGGAAGTGTCGCCGATGACGCCGATGATCGTGCGTTCGGTTCCCTGCGAAACATGTGACTTCAGCCCCTTGCTTTCAAGCTTCTTGAGAATGTGCCGTATGTCTTCGTCAGACGCTTCGGGGTGCAGAACGATAATATCCATAATGTGCCTCCCTCGTACCGGCTATGCTGCCAGAACTTCTTTTAACGCGGTTATGAATCGTTCATTTTCCTGCGGAAGGCCGATTGTCACCCGGATAGCCTTTGGTCCGGCAGGACGGACAATGACGCCTTTGCGCAGCAGCCCGTCATACAGCGGCATCGACTCTACAGTAAGCGGGACAAAAATGAAGTTTGTTTCAGACGGTACCGCCGGAAGCCCTATCGCCGCGAGCTCTTTCATGAGATATGACTTGCCGGCGGCGTTGTTCTGAAGGCTCTTTTGCAGATGCTCATTATCCGAAACGGCAGCCTCGGCAGCAACCTGCGCCAGGGTGTTCGTGTTGAACGGCTCGCGCAGCCGGTTGATGGACGAGATAATCGAGGATTTTGCTATGCCGTAGCCGATGCGGAGCGAGGCAAGCCCGTACGCCTTCGAGAATGTCCGAAGCAGCAGGATATCGCGGCCGCCGGCAAAATATTTCAGCGCGTCCGGATAGTCCTGACGCGTGACATATTCAATGTAAGCTTCATCGACAATGACCAGAACATTTTCTGGAACATGCTGCATGAAGCGATCAAACTCTCCGGCCGTATTCGTGGTGCCGGTCGGATTGTTCGGGTTTGCGACAAAGACTATCTTAGTCTTCGAAGTAATGGCATCGGCCATTGCAACGAGGTCATGACGATAGTCAATCATCGGCACCTGGTGCGCGACGCCGCCGACCGACTGCACCGCCATGCTGTACACGACAAACGACATCTGCGACATCACCGCTTCATCGCCCGGCCCCATATAGGTGCGCGTGGTAAGGTTCAGCAGCTCATTTGACCCGTTGCCGAAGATGAGATTGTCGAACCCGACCTCTGTGCCGCCCCCTGAGATTTTCTTCCGGAGCGCCGCGTTCAGATAATACCCGCTACCTTCCGGATACCGGCAGAGATCTTCGCTGCCCGCGAGGAAAGAGTGAATGGCTGCAACCGCCTTTGGAGAGGGTCCGAGCGGATTTTCGTTGGAGGCAAGCTTTACGCAGGACGAGATGCCGAGCTCGCGCTCAAGCTCCTTTACCGGCTTGCCCGGCACGTACGGCGCAATCTTTTCAACATAGGGAAGTGGCTGGATCATCGTTTGTATAACCTCGCATCTATAGGATAGGAACCGAGAACCGTCAGGTAAAGACAGTTCTTTTTCACTTGTTCAATGGCGCTGCCAATCTTCTCATCATCGGTATGCCCCTGCATATCGACAAAGAAAATATACTCCCATGCGCGGCGCTTCGAGGGCCGCGACTCGATTTTTGTAAGATTTATGCCGGTCTGCTTGAAGGGATAGAGTACCTCATAGAGCGCCCCCGGCTTGTCCTTGATCGAAAACATGATGGACGTTTTGTCGGAGCCGGTCTTTTGCGGCGACTCTTTTGCGATGACCAGAAATCGTGTGTAGTTGTTTTTCCTGTCCTGAATGCGGCGCTTAATCACCTTCAGGTCATAAATGCGCGCGGCAAGTTCACTCGCAATTGCTGCCGCATCCTCATCCGACGCCGCTATTTCCGCAGCCTTCGAGGTGCTGATGGCATCGAGCAGCGGCACGCCCGGCATGTTTGCTTCAAGCCAGCCTCGGCACTGCGCGAGTCCCTGCGGATGCGAAAAAATACGCTTGATGCGGCTTTTTTCCCCCGTCTTTGAGAGCAGGTTGTGCGATACTTCAAGCAGCACTTCTGCGGCAATCTTCAGTTCGCAATCCATAAACATATCAAGCGTATAGCTCACAACGCCCTCATTGGAGTTCTCAATCGGCACGAGGCCATAGTGGCACTCGCCATATTCAACCGCGTCGAACACAGCCTTGATGCTTTCGACAGGAAGATACTGCGCAAACGATCCGAAATGGCGAACGGCGGCAAGATTGGTAAACGTCCCCTCTGGTCCCAGAAATGCCACCATGAGCGGCTGCTCAAGTGCGAGAGACGCTGACATAATCTCACGGAAGATGACCTTCATGGCATCGTTCGGGAAAGGGCCTTTGTTAATGCCGGCCAGTCTGTCGAGCACAGCCCGCTCACGCTCCGGCGAATGGAACTTCAGGTTCTTTATCCGTTTTACGCCGGCAATGTCTATGGCGCACTGCGCCCGCTTGTTCAACAGCTTCAGGATCTGCGTATCTATGGCGTCAATTTCGGCGCGTATAGCCTCAAGGCTTGGCGATTTCCGCTTGTTTTTCATGGTTTTAATGATACAGAAATAGAATGCTTTTTTCAAACCCCGCGGTTGTCGTGGTCGTCGGTTGTGGTATAATCGCCATATGATTTGTGTCCGCCCAAGGATTTTTTTGCCATGATGACAGAACGCCGCCACGGCGCAGTGCTTGTTGTTGATGACGATCCGTATGTGCTCGAATACGTCACGGCGCTGCTGTCCGAATATGGTTACAGGGTTCTTCCGTTCGGAAATGCAAAAAAGGCAGCAGACCATATTCAGCAGAACAGCGGCATCGACGCAGTTCTTACGGACATCAAAATGCCGGTGATGACCGGCATCGAGCTCCTGGAATGCATTCATGCGATGAATCCGGAACTCCCTGTTCTGCTCATGACGGCATATGCCGAGCTCGACACCGCCGTCTCCGCAATCAAGCAGGGAGCGTTTGACTTCATTATCAAGCCCTACCGCTCGGAACAGCTCATTCATTCAATCGAAAAAGCGGTGCGCTACAAGCAGCTTGTCCAGCAGGAACAAGAGTACAAAAAAAATCTCGAGCAGACGGTTCAGGAGCGAACAAGGGCGCTTTCAGATGCGCTCAGCAAAGTAAAAAACATGAGCCGCGAGCTCATCCACCGGCTTACCATCGTGGCGGAATATCGCGACACCTACACCGGCCTGCACAACTCGCGGATGGGTTTCTTTGCCAAAACAATAGCTGAGGAGATGAACCTTCCGGCCGACTTTATTGAGGCCCTGACCTTCGCGAGCCCCCTGCATGACATCGGCAAGGTCGGCATATCGGACAGCATCCTCCTGAAACCCGGACCGTTGACCGCCGAAGAGTTTGAAATCATGAAAACACATACCCAGATTGGCAGCAATGCCCTCGCCGGCTCTGCGTACCCTTACATCCAGGTGGCAGCGTCGATTGCGCTGCATCACCATGAGAGATGGGACGGCTCCGGGTATCCGAGCGGACTGAAAGCCGAAAAGATTCCTCTGGAAGGCCGCATCGTCATGATCTGCGATCAGTATGACGCCCTTCGCAGCAATCGTCCGTACAAGGGGCCTTTCACGCATGAACAAGTGGTCGGTATCTTCTCAAAAGGCGATAGCCGCACAATGCCGCACCATTTTGATCCGGCAGTACTCGATGCCTTCATGAAGTGCGCAACGGTCTTTGATGAGATATTCGAGAATCGGCAGGACGACAGGGCGGCAGGAAATCAGTGCGGTCAGCAAGTTGTCTGTCTGTGAAGCTGCTCTCTCACCGTAAAACTATCGATACCGAGTGATTATCCTTGCGAAGCTGATAATGGCTTGATCCGTCGGCGCCGCGCTCCTTAAAGTCTGAATTGCAGTGCGCGCCCACACTGCCTTTGCGGCTGAGTGCCGCATGGGTAATCAGGTAGGCGACCGTCAGCATGTTCTTCAATTCCAGACCGCGACGCGAGATGAACTGCTTGTCCATAATTTCCCGGTAGCGCTCAAGCGCATCGGAAGCGGAACGCAGCGACGCGCCGCAGCGAATGATGCCGACCTGCTCCCACATGACCCGGCGGATGGCTGTCCGGATCTCTTCAATGCTTCCATATTCCGCTTCCGCACCGCCACGCACCGGCACGCCGAGCCGTTTCAGGGTGAATGCATCTTCCGCATGCTCAGCAGCCTTGCGCCCGGCCCGATATCCATAAACGAGCCCCTCGAGCAGGCTGTTGCTGGCAAGGCGGTTTGCCCCATGCACTCCAGAGCAGGCAACCTCGCCGGCGGCATACAGTCCGGGGACGCCGGTGGCTCCGTTCAGGTCCGTTTTTACGCCGCCCATAAAATAGTGCGCAGCCGGCGAGACCGGAGTAGGATACTTGGTTATGTCAATATCATACTGCAGGCAGGTTGTGTAGATGCGGGGGAATCGGCGTTTGATAAAATTTCCGTCAAGGTGCGTGAGATCAAGATATACGTACGAGCTCTGGGTCTGCATCATGCGGGAGAGAATCGCGCGGGATACCACATCGCGCGGGGCCAGTTCCGCCATGGGATGATACTCTTTCATGAACGGCTCTTTCCTGACGTCACGAAGGATAGCCCCTTCTCCGCGCATCGCTTCACTCAGGAGAAACTGCGGCGCTGCGGAAGCGAAAAGCGCTGTGGGATGAAACTGCACAAACTCCAAGTCTTCAAGGACCGCGCCTGCGCGAAACGCGATAGCGATGCCGTCACCGGTGGCAACCGGCGGGTTTGTCGTGCGGGAATACACCTGCCCCGCTCCGCCGGTCGACAACACGACAGCCCTGGCATACACTGCGCAAACGCTTCCTTCCTGAAGAATATATGCCCCGCGGCAGACGCCGTCTTCCACTATCAGATCAAGCGCCATGCTGAACGCAAAGCGATTAATGTTTGGCAGCGAAGTCACCTTGCCGGTGAGAACGCGCCTCAGTTCCTTCCCGGTCGAGTCGCCGTGGGCATGCAGTATGCGTTTGCGGGAGTGGGCAGCCTCCATCGAGAAAACGAGCTTTGATCCCTCTTTATCGAAAGAAGCGCCCCAATCAATAAGCTCAAGAATGCGGTCAGGGCCTTCCTGAACAAGCACGCCAACGGCATCCTCCCTGCACAGACCATCGCCGGCATTCAGGGTATCCTCAAAATGAATCCCCACGGTGTCTTCATCGCTCAGCGCAACCGCAACTCCGCCCTGGGCGTATTCGGTATTGCTCTCGGTCGGGATATCTTTTGTTGCAACGACCACTTTGCCGTATCGTGAAAGCTCAATCGCTGCGCGCAGTCCGGCAACGCCGCCGCCGATTACGAGAAAGTCGGTTATCATGTCATGCATACTGAAATCCTCCCCGGACGCCCTTGGCGTACGCGGATTGTACCACAGGATTCTTGACAAATACGAGACGCTCTGCTTAACTTAAGCAATTAATTTATGCGGGTTTGGAGGGATTCTATGGCAGACGGACACGATCAACTCGGAGAGTCCCTGAAGGGCTACAAGGAGAAGGTCAATCCTATCAACAAGGCAATCCTCGAATGGGACAAGGATCTCATCTTTGTCGGACGGACCCAGCAGGGGTATGAAATCGAATTTGATGCAAATGTCCAGTGGGGATGCAAGCCGACCGATGCCCTTCTTCTCGCCCTTGCGGGCTGCATGGGGATTGATGTCGTCATGTTCCTCCAGAAAATGCGCGCGCAGCTCGCGAGCTTCAAGATTGTCATAACCGGCGAACGAAATCCTGATCCTCCACAGTATTATCGGAAAATTGACATGGAGCTGCAGATTGGCGGAAAGGCGCTCGATCCGAAAAAAGTGGATCGCGCGGTTGCGCTCTCGCATGAAAAATACTGCTCTGTCTATAATTCGCTCCGCAAGGATATGGAGGTCAAGGTGACGTATGTGCTTGAGGAGAAAGAGCCGCGGCCTAAAACAGATTGAGCCGCACCGGCATCATCGTCTCCACTCTGTTTGAGTGCGCCGAAGTCCTGGACGCGCTAACCCGCAGACGCACCAGAACAGTTGCGGGCGTGCAGTTTGTTTCCGGCAGGCTCTTCAGCAAAAGCTCCGGCGCCCCCGTCATCGTATGCATTTCCGGAGTGGGCAAGGCGAATGCCGCACGGGCCGCAACACTGCTGATTGCATATTGCAAACCCAGCCGACTTGTCAACTTCGGCGTGGGCGGCGCATACCCGTCATCGGGGCTGGGCATTGGCGATATCGTTGTTGCTGAGCGGGAAAGCTATGGGGATGAAGGCCTCAGGCTGAAAAATGGCTTCCGTGATATGGCCGACCTCGGCCTGCCGCTTCTTCTTGCTCAAGGAGAGAGCTTTTACAATTCATTTCCTCTTTCGATTCCGGAGAAACTCTGCCGGGAGGTTCGCATCGGCGGATTCGTCACGGTTTCGGCATGCACCGGGACCCTCGCAGAAGGCATGCTGATGGAGCGGAGGTGGAATGCTCTCTGCGAAAATATGGAGGGAGCCGCCATAGCTCACGCAGCGCTCGCTTGCGGAATCGCTCTGAGCGAGTTCCGCTGCATCAGCAACATTATTGAAGAGCGTTCCGGAGCGCCGCTGAGCAGAAATGACCTGTATCTTGCCGCCTCTGCCGTTCAGAAGTTTTTTCTTGAGGCGTGGCACAGTAACCTTTTTTCCTGACACGCGTTCTCTCAATAAAAAAAGGGGAGGCCGAAGCAGCCTCCCCGTACTGTTTTGCCTCCGGCTACATCGCCGAGCGGGGCTGTTCAGACTTGGAAGGCCTTGGAAGATTGCGATGAATTCTCTCAAGAATCATACGCGATCGGCTCTCTTCACCGAACGTGCCGACGCGAATCTTCAGCGTCGACGCATTAGATGAAATTCCGTCAATCCAAATCCAGATGGTTGTATTGTCAGCGAAGCGCGATTCAATTTTGGCATTCACGTTGTCATGTTCGTTTTTAACAATCGGCACTCTCAGATCCTGAAGCGCGGCAATCGTTGCCCGATGTACAGCAGGAGTCCCGGTAGCCATCGTTTCTTCAAGGTTGCCTTTCAGGTAAACGACCGTTCCCGCTCCGGCGGCAGCTCCGACAGCAGCTGCAACGCATCCCATCTGCGAAAACAGCACGGCACTCAGCAGCGTGCCAACCAGCATTCTCAAAAGTGTTTTTGTCCGCATGAGATTCCCCCTGTCGCTTTTTGCTAATTAGTATGGGCTTGAAACGCCGGGGGTGTCAACTCTTCTCATGGTAAAATACACCTTAATGGAAAACCTCACACACATGCCTGAGTCTGTTGAAATTCCTATCGACGGAACGCTTGATCTCCATGCATTCAGACCCCGAGAAATCCGGGAGCTCGTGCCTGCCTATCTTGAAGCATGCCGTGGTCGGAACATTCTCTCTGTCCGCATCGTCCATGGGAAGGGAACCGGAGCGCTTCGGGAAACCGTTCACTCGGTGCTGAGAAAGATTCCCTTTGTTTTAGATTTCCGCCTCGCGGATGAGACTGCGGGAAGCTGGGGGGCAACCTTGGTATCGCTGAAAAAACGCTGAGTATGGCGCGTTCTGAATCAGCCATATCTCTATCATTGGCACAGACGGAGCGCATACGTTCCCTGCGCCGCACCGTGCGATCTTTTTACCGCAAGCATCGGCGTGACATGCCGTGGCGGGAAACTGCCGATCCGTATCATATTGTTGTTTCTGAAATAATGCTTCAGCAGACCCAGGTGGAACGCGTGCATGAAAAATACCGCTTTTTTGTTCAGGCGCTTCCTGAATTCGGTTCGCTCGCGCGGGCGCCGCTTCAGCAGGTGCTTGCGCTCTGGCAGGGTTTGGGATATAACCGTCGGGCAATCGCCCTGAAGCGGACAGCTGAACTGGTCGTCACACATCATGGCGGCGTGCTTCCCGCTTCTGTCGATATGCTGCAGGCATTGCCCGGCATCGGTCATGCAACAGCCCGCTCAATTGCGGCGTTTGCTTTCAATATGCCGGTTGCGTTTATCGAAACGAACATTCGACGGGTCTTCATTCACCATTTCTTCGGAGATCGGCAAGAGGTGCACGATGCCGAGATTCTGCCGCTCGTTATGGCAGCTCTGGATCGGAAGAGCCCGAGGGAGTGGTATTATGCCCTGATGGACTATGGCGTTGCATTAAAGCGGCGGGTTCTCAATCCAAACCGCAAAAGCGCCCATTATGAGCGTCAGTCAAAATTCGAAGGCTCGATGCGCCAGAAGAGAGGCGCTGTTTTGAGGCTTATACTCAACTATCCGGGATGTGCGGCAGGTGACATTGCTGCCCGTCTCGCCTTGCCCCGCGCAGATATTCTCCCAATTCTGCGGCACCTTGCAGGTGAGGGTTTTCTGAGGCGGATCGGAAACCGCTATCGCATCGTATAATTGAGCAACAAGACCTGAGGAGGTTTTTATGAAGACAGCACGGATGCTTGGCATTTCCACAATTGTTTTTTGTCTGGTGATGGCTGGATTAGTGGTTTTTGCCGCCGACAGGACCATCATGGAGGACTGGGCTTCCATCAAGACACCGCCTCCGCCTCCGCTGTCGTCTGTGGTAAAGGTCGATCCTGAAAAAACAGCGCTTCTCATGCTGGATTTCAACAAGCAGACCTGCAGCATGGAGCGCCGCCCGCGCTGCATCGCTACGCTGCCTGATGTGAAGAAACTGCTCGATGCCGCACGATCAAACGGGCTCGCAGTTGTTCACAGCATCGCCCCGGGTGCCGCCCCCGAGGATATTGCCGCAATTGTCGCGCCCCGCGAAGGCGAGCCGGTCGTGCAGTCCGGACCGGACAAGTTTCTTGGCACGGATCTCGAAAAAATCCTGAAGGAAAAAGGCATCAAGGCAGTTATCGTTGTCGGCACCGCCGCTCATGGAGCAGTTCTCTATACTGCAAGCGGTGCGGCCTTGCGGAGCATCGACGTTATTGTGCCGGTCGACGGCATGTCCGCTGAAGATATTTTTGCCGAACAGTATGTCTCGTGGCACATGAAAAACGCTCCGCGCGTTGGAGCCAGAACCGTGTTGACGAAGATAGAGACGATTACATTCGGAAAATAGCCCTTTATTTGCCGGCATAAAAGATGCGGGCGCGACGGGTCATCTCCCGGTGATCAACAACGGGCTTGTGATAGGGAAGTTTGTATTTGAGCGGATCATGAATCCGCGCGGGGGCTTCAGTTTTGAGCTCCGGCACATACCGCTTGATGTAAATCGTGTCGGGATCGAAGCGCTGCGACTGCAGAATAGGGCTGAATATGCGGAGCGGTCTGGGGTCAGCACCAACAGACGCGGACCATTGCCAGTTGCCGATATTCACGTTTTCGTCATAATCATATAGATAGTCCGCAAAATGC
>JBBIQQ010000003.1:13013-28763 GCA_037442225.1 Nitrospirota bacterium | reverse complement strand
TCCAGTCCATCAGCATGTCTTTTGTCAGAAAAGATGCGACAATCATGCGTACCCGCCCATGCATCCATCCTTCCTGCCGGAGCTGCCGCATGCCGGCGTCGACAATCGGGTACCCTGTCCGGCCCTCGCGCCATGCGTCAAAAAGCTTAGCATCATCCCTCCACGGCAGCCCCCGCCGCTTCTCCTGAAATTCAAGAGTGCGGGTTTCGGGGAAGTGGTGCATGATGTGATGCCAGAATTCACGCCATGCAAGCTCGCTGATAAACGTTTCGGCCACGCATGACGGTGCCTCTTCCTTGCATATCCGGGCGTAGAGCTGACGAATGGAAATCCGGCCGAAGCGCAGATAGGGAGAGAGCTTTGAGGTTCCGTCGGTGGCCGGAAGATCGCGGGTGTCTCGATACCTGCAGACATCAAATAGCTTCAGCCGGCGCTTCCATCCATCCGGCGGCCACAGGGTCGCATCGGGACGATAGCGGTCGAGGATTGCCTGCAGAAGGTTATTTCGAACATTTGCGCCTCGCATTTTCGGAGTTCCGGAAAGCGGCGCCTGTTTCTCCGCGGTGCTCCAGTGCTTGTAGAATGGCGCAAAGACCCTCTTGGGCAGTATCGCGTCCGGAGAGACGAGCAGCGTGTCTTCAAACGCACGCATATCAACCGCATGATCCTCGCAGAAGCGGCATATCTCCGCATCGATCTGCATCGTCGCGGCACTGTGAGATCGAGCCATATACAGCGCTTCGATAGCATGCAGGCGAACCAGCTTCGGAATGATCTTGCGGGGGTTCCCATGGAGAACGACGAGCGAAGCTCCCTGAGAGTGAAGTTCATAATCAAGCCGCTGAAGGGTCTCGGCCAGAAACCGCATGCGCGAATCCCGCTTTGGCAGCGACCGGAAGATAGACTCGTCCAGGATAAAGAGCGGCAGAACTTCCTGTGCCTCGCGCGCCGCATGAGACAGCGCGATGTTGTCCTCGACGCGCAGATTGCGCCGGAACCAGACGAGCGCTCGTTTATAGGATCGTTCCGATGGCATAAGTAATTTTGCCGGAGATGCCGCTATCGTGCAAGGAGCGCGGAGACTCTGTCGAGCGTCCTGCCGGTGGCTCCGGCATTCTGCTCCAACAGGGCGCGGGCTGCCTTCCCCATCTCCCGCATCGTTGCCGGAGATGCGAGCAATGACAAAAGGGCGTCTGCAAGCGTATCCTTCGAAACGCTTTTTGCCGCACCCGCCGAGTAGAACTCACGCACAAACGGGAAATTCTCCATATGAGGGCCGCAGAGAATAGGTTTGCCCCAATATGCAGGCTCCAGCAGATTCTGTCCGCCGTGAGGAAGAAAGGAACCCCCCATGATGGCAATATCGGCCGCGGCGTATGTGATGCCGAGTTCTCCCATCACATCGAGCAGGACAATCACACCCTGCTGTTTTATGCTATCCTGCGCAGCGCCTGTTCGCCGTATGTATAGCAGACCCGACCTTTTGAGCAGTGCTTCCACTTCGTCGAAACGTTCGGGATGGCGGGGCGCTAGAATCAGGTTCAGGCCGGGTGCCGCAGTCAGGACTTTCTGATAAGCGGAAAGGATTATCTCCTCTTCAGTGCGGTGGGTGCTGCCGGCGATAACGACCGGTCCGGACAACCGGCTTGTCCATGCAGGACGCGAGCCGGACAGGTGGAGATCAAATTTTATGTTTCCGGCTGTATACACGGCATCAGGGGAAGCACCAAGCGCACGAAGACGTTCAGCATAGGTTTCATTCTGGACGCACAGCGCCGCCATGCACTGAAAGACCCGCCGCATGAAAAACCGAATCTTCCGGTAGCCGCGGAAGGAACGATCCGATATGCGTCCGTTTATGAGAGCGACATGAATGCCGCGCTTATGACAGATGCCGAGGGTATTCGGCCAGAGTTCCGTCTCAATAATCAGAAAAAGTTTCGGTCGGACCGTATCAAGAAAGCGGCTAACGCACGGCGGCAGATCGAACGGCATGTAAACAATGCGTGCAAAAGCACCAAACCGCTCCTCAGCAATTTTTTGTCCCGTATCAGTAATGGTGGAGATGACAAGCCGCATGTCAGGATAGCGTGCTCGAAGCGCTTTGACAAACGGAACCGCCGCCAGCACTTCGCCGACAGAAACCGCGTGAATCCAGATAGTCTTGCCAGCAGAAGCCGAATCGTAGCCGACAATCCCCAGCTTCTCCCGGAGCCAGCGTGACCGGAGCTGACGTGGCCGCCTGAGGTATTCGCTTAGCAGCACCAGAGAGAGCGCCAGCAGGTAAATAATAGAATAGATCGCGAACATCAGGTTATTAACGCAAGACGGGCAATATGTTCCGCCGCCCGCTCAGTCGCGTGTTTTTGAAGAAAGGCTGTGCGAATGAGGCGGAACTGTTCAAGGCAGTCTGAGCGGTATGCGCCGTCGTCCATGAGCCGCAGCACCTCCCGCCGGATGCTCTCTGCCTTCACATCCTTCTGCAAAAGCTCGAGCGCGCGAAACGCCGACGCATTCGCTCCCATGGCATCAAGCAGAATGTTTGCCAGGGAGATGTATCTGACTTTGACGATACGCCTGCCGAGCCAGAAGGTAATCGGTGAAAGCCGGTAAACTACCACATGCGGCACCCCCAGCAAGGCTGCCTGGAGCGTTGATGTGCCTGAGGCGATAACCCCGCAGTCTGCCGCCATCAGCGCATGCAGCGAATTGTCGACAATGCGGACATGTCCCGGAAACTCTTTTTCAAGTGTCGTCTGCAATAAGGTGCGGATGTACGGGTTCAGGTTCGGCGCGACCGGCACAGCATATTCATACTCAGGATGCGCCCCGCGCAGACCGCGCAGTGTCTTGACCAGCACTGGCAACAGCGTCGTTATTTCATGGCGTCTGCTGCCCGGCATGACGGCAATGACCGGATGCTCCGGCGGAATTCCGAGTGCCGCGCGGGCGGCCAGCTTCAGCGCAGTAGTTGAAATATCGCTTTCATAAAGGCCAAAGAACCGGAGAACATGACGGATCTCATCCATAATCGGATGACCGACAAACTCGCAGGGAACATCGGCTGCTTTATAAAGAGGCTCTTCAAAAGGAAGAATAACAGCAAGAAAATCGACAATTCGTTTCATCGTATGGATGCGTCCGGAGCGCCACGCCCAGACCTGCGGACTGACATAATAAAAGACCGGGATGCCGAGTTTTTTAGCGCAGTGAGCGATTTTCATGTTGAAGTCAGGGTAATCGATAAGGACAAGCACCTGCGGAGGATTGCATTTCAGGCTCTCGATAATCGTCGAGTAAGCTCTGCGAAGCTGGCGGATCGAGCGGATTGCTTCAATTGCGCCGAATGAACTGGCGATGCGGGACAGCAGCCTAACGCCCGTAGCCTCCATCTTTTCTCCGCCGATACCGCAGATGTCGATATCAGGGTAGCGCAGCCGGAGAGTTTCCGCAAGCAGAGAACCGTAAAGCTCACCGGAGCTCTCGCCTGTGATAATCATTACCCGACTAAGCATTGTTCCGTTCTTCATGAGCAGCGAAGCAACTTGCCATGCGCGCAGGCGGAGTCAGTTTGCCGCGAATTGGGGCATGTTTGACCTTCGGCGTCTGCGCTCCGGCTTCGGTTTATCCGAGACATCTCCGGATAACCGCCGCCGTCTCCTGGATATCGGCTGCCTCAAGCTCCGGGTACATCGGCAGCGAGAGCACCTCGCGGGCAGCCCGCTCTGAGATCGGGAAATCGCCTTCGCGATACCCGAACGGCTGAATTGCTTCCTGCATATGAAGCGGACACGGATAATAGACGACCGACGAGATGCCGCTCTCTTTCAATGCCTGCTGGATATGGTCTCGCTTTGGGCTCTGTATAGTGTACTGATTGTAGACATGATACGCGCCGGATTTTTCGACCGGGCAGGAGACGATGTCAGAAAGCAGCTTCGAATACAGCGCCGCCTTCTCCCGGCGCTTCGCGTTATATTCATCGACATGTTTCATCTTGATGAGAAGAATCGCAGCCTGAATTTCATCGAGGCGGCTGTTGTAGCCGAGACGCTCATGGCGATAGCCGCCACTTGAGCCATGGTTTCTCAGCTTCTTTATCTCGGCAGCCATGCCTGCACTGTTCAGCGTCAGCATGCCGCCATCGCCGTATCCGCCGAGATTCTTGCTCGGGTAGAAGCTGAAGCACCCCGCCGCGCCAAAGCTGCCGGTCTTTTTGCCGTGCAGAGCCGCCCCGAACGACTGGGCGCAGTCTTCCACAATGGGGAGATTGTGCTTTCCGGCGATGCGGACGATCTCGTCCATATCCGCCGGGTGCCCAAAAATATGGACCGGAAGAATCGCCTTCGTACTATGCGTGATTTTCTTCTCTATCTGCTTCGGATCCATATTGCAGGTGTCTGACTCGATATCGACAAAGACCGGCGTTGCCCCGACATACATGATAGCCTCTGCGGTCGCAAAGAAAGAGAACGGCGAGGTAATGACTTCATCGTCCGGTCCGATGCCGAGCGCGCGGATGGCCAGATGCAGCGCATCGGTCCCTGACGCAACCCCAATCGCCTCCTGCGTGCCGTGGTAGGTCTTTATCCGTTCCTCAAGCGCCGCGCCTTTCTTGCCCAGCACATAATGAGCGCTTTCAAGTACTTCGTTAACACTGCTGATAATTTCATCCTTGATGGAAAGATACTGTTTCTTCAAATCCAGCATTGGTTTCATGCCTGCTGCCACCTCTTCTTTATCTCGAATCCCGCCTGCAGTGCAATCGTCAGGGCGTCACGTCCCCTCTGTCCGCACACTCTGGGGGTGCTGCGTGTCTGAATGCACGCAATAAAGTGCCGCAGTTCTTCCTTGAGCGGCTCCCTCGGCTCGACGGATATCACGTCATGTGCGATAGCGCTGCCCTGCGCATAAAATTTTTTAATTTCCATGGCCTGGTAATCAAGAACCAGATGGCAGTCTCTCTGGTAAACCGTAAGCGTCCGCGACTTGCCGGAGGCAACCCGGCTTGCGGTCAGCAGTGCATGCGTTCCATTGTCGAAGTCCAGCCAGGCCTTCGCAACATCAATGGTTTTGGTCATCAGCCGCATGCCTGCGGCCTTAATGCCGGAAATGGAACTCCCCTGCATTATCGAAAGGACAATGTCGATATCATGAATCATCAGGTCGAGCGTTATGTCGACATCCGTCCCACGCCCCTGAAAAGGGGAAATGCGCTCAGCCTCAAGAAATACCGGATCGTGGACAAGCGGGACAAGCGCCTCAAGCACGGGATTGAATCTCTCTAGGTGGCCGACCTGGATGAGCACGCCTTTTTTCACCGCCTGCTGAATTAGGCAGTCCGCCTCGTCAATTGTTGTAGTGATGGGTTTTTCTATCAGGAGATCCTTGCCGGCTGCGATACAGTCCCGCGCGACGGCATAGTGTGCCGTTGTCGGTGTAACGATACTTAAGGCATCAACCTTGTCGAGGATATCGCGATGGTCGCTGAACGCCGCGCAGCCATACTGAGCCGCAATATTATCGGCCTGTTTCCGGTTGGCGTCAACAACCCCGACCAGATCAACCCCTTCCAGTTCCGCATAAATGCGGGCATGGTGCCGCCCAAGATATCCAACTCCGACAACTGCTACCCGGACTGTCATAATTCTCCTCGCTCGTATCGCCTGAAAATTGACCGTGCTTCTTTTGCCGCCGCGTGATAGCCGTGCCGTCGCACCCGGTCGAGCATTGCCGCTGATGCAATGTCTCGGAAAAACATCGCCCGCTTCCGGGCAGACGATATTGCATCCTGCGCCTTCCGTCGCATGCGGCCGACAAAGGCAAGGTAAGCGGCAACGGAAGCAGGATATCGCAACTCCAGTTCCTTCCGAATCGTCCTTGAAAGGGCCGGACTCAGTCCCATGGTCGAGACGGCAATCATCAGCTTCCCGCGCTCAACCAACGCCGGGACAATGAAATTGCCTCGTCCGGGTCGGTCGACAACATTGACCAGCCCGACGGCATCCCTGGCGACCCGCTCGTTCACGGCTGCGTCAGACGTAGCCGCAATCACAAGGAACGCCCCGCGGAGGTCTCCGCTGCGATAAGTGCGTTCAATATGCCGGACGGCGCCGTTCGACGCCAAACGTGCAAGCCCCCGGCAGAGAAGCGGACTCACGACAGCAACTGTGGCTCCCGCAGCGCAAAGAGAGCGCGCCTTGCGTTCAGCAACAGCTCCGCCGCCGACAACAACACATTTTTTACCCGAGAGATCAAGAAAGGCGGGATAGTAGCTCTTATGCTTCTCTGCGCATGCGTTTCTGTCCCTTTCAGCGGGCAATTTTCCGGGCATCCGCAGCAGCTTTGCTATCAGGGTACTTCTGGATCAGCCGGTTCAGCGCATCTTTCGCGTTGTCCGGCTTTTTTAACGCGTAATATGACTTGCCAATCAGCAGAAGCGCTTCATCCGCACGCTTGTAATCGGGATAGTCTTTCAGCAACCCTTCAAAACGACCGAGAGCCGCTACATAGGCTTTCTTCCGGTAATAAAATTCGCCAATTATCAGTTCACCGTCCGCGATTATGGTCCTGCACTTGTCAATGCGAAGATCCACGAACTCTCGGTACGGATTTCTGGGATAAAGTTCTTTGAGTTTGTAGAACTCTTTCAGCGCGCGCTTTGCCGTCCCTGCTCCGCGGTCCGGCGACTCAATCTGCGAGTAGAAGGCCATGGCAATCTGATACTGGGCATACGACGCATATTGGTTGGCCGGATACAGATCAAGAAACCGCTGATATTCCGCAACTCCCGCGTCAGGGTCTCCGTCCTTGATGTATGAGTCCGCGATTTTCAGTTGGGCAATAGGCGCGAGCTTTTTTGATGTGTCGCGGTTCTTGACCTCGACAAGCACTTTGCGGGCTTCCTCGAATTCCTTCTTGTCAACAAGCTGATCGGCCTTCTTGATAAACCGCTCCGCATCAAAGGCTTCATCGCGCTTTACTTCAGAAGAACCGCAGGCTGAAAGTCCAAACGAAGCGATCAGTGCAAGAGCAACCACGCATTTTTTCATGACATGTATTTAACCTGTTATTCATTTTGTAAGTCAAGGACTTTGACTTATGAAAAACCGTTCGGATAAACTGTAGATCGGGCAGGAACCCGCATTCCCAACCCTGGAGGATTTAGTGAAATTACGAAGAATTTCAGCATTTTATTTCATAGCGGCATTTTGGCTTCTTGCCTCCGCGCTTCCGCTCTCCGCAGCCGAACCGTCCGGCGGGAAAGAGTCAGCTGTCGGAACAAAACTCTCTGTTCTCAAGGATGACCTGCTCGGGTATTTTACCCCGGTAACGGGGAACGTTGTCTCTGTGCGCGGCAATACCGTCCAGATAGCGCTTGACGCCAGGGCCGCTGCAAAGCCGGGTATGCGCCTGCAGGTGTTCAAGGAAGGCAGCGGGTTTGTGCATCCGGTTACCAGAGAACAGTTGGGCCGGATAGAGATACCGGTCGGAGCGGTCGAGGTCTCGTTGTTTGCGAATGGAACAGCAACGGCATCTGCCCTTGAAGGCAGCCCGGAGAACTTTTTGGGGGCAAAAGTAAAGGTTCCGGCTACCAAGCGGAAGATTCTCTTTTACCAGGGGGATGTCGATTGGTATCTCGGTGATGCTTATTATCAGCTTCTGCTCGATTCGGACCGGTTCGAACTCATAGATACCGGGCTGAAGACGAACGATCTGTCCAATGTGCTTGCAGAGGCGAAACAGAAAGGGGCCGAAGCCGCTCTTGTGCTCTCATCCCAGACCGCGGCGGATTTGGTCTCACTGACCCAGAAGGGCTTCTGGGTGAAAGACGGCAAGGAGTTTTCTCAAAAGAACGCCTCTGTCAGCGTCGCTTCGGTGCGGGAACTCCGCATGAAGGCAGGTATGATAGGCAGAGGCGGAGAGATACTTGTCTCTTACCGCCTGCCTTTCGGATCGCGGCGGCTTACAGCCGGAGACCTGAACGGCGACGGGAATCCGGAAATCATTCTGATCGGCGGACATGACGTGCGGGTCTACAAGCCCGACACCGATCTCAAGATGCTCTGGGAGTTTTCTATCCCGAAAAACGATGAGGTTCTCTGGGCCGACGTTTTCGACATGAAACAGAACGGCCGGGATGTGATTGCCCTGACGCTCGTTCGCAGCAGCGGGGACAGCGCCGGCAGCGACGCCCTTGTTTCAAAAACACCGTTCGGGCGCAGCGTCATCTCTTGTCTCTATGAGTTGCAGGGCAATATTGTACGGCAGATATGGGAGGGAAAGGGAATATTCCTGCGCGTGCTCGG
This sequence comes from Nitrospirota bacterium, assembly GCA_037442225.1. Lineage (GTDB taxonomy): Bacteria > Nitrospirota > Thermodesulfovibrionia > Thermodesulfovibrionales > Dissulfurispiraceae > JAAYUK01. The sequence goes on along the minus strand of JBBIQQ010000003.1, from coordinate 20,454 downwards.
CAATGAACTGATTTCGCAGGAATTTGATCCGCGCGACGGATACAGCGGGCCGGTGTCCGCCATGAAATATAACGGAACCACTTTGGTAAAGGACAGAGCGATTGCCTTGCCGCAGCAGGTCAACATCTATGACTTCCAGATGCTTACCGCAGCCAATGGTGCAAAAGCCGTCATCTCCTGGGACGACCGGGGCTTCCTGAATCTGTTTGATGAAAAAGGCATCCGCATCTGGTCGAGTCGCGAGGAGTTCGGCATGAATATCTTCACTTATAAGCGCGAAGGCGGTTCTTTCATGAGCGAGCGCGGCAACTGGGCTGTCAAGGATCGGCTTCTCGCAAAGCATTCCGAAGTGCTTGCGCCGAAACGGAAGGCATTTCTGGGCTATGTAAAAGGTCTCGGCAATGCGGCAACCGAGATAAGAAGCTATTGGTGGAACGGCATTTCCTTGGATGAGCGTGTCTTTGTTGAGGAAATAAACGGGGAAATTTTTGACTACGCCCTGTCCGGGGATCGCATTTATGTCATAGCCCGGCCGATGTTCGGCATCAACTTCAAAAACGTCCTCAAAGGCGAGAGTCCTTTTGGCTCATTGCTGTACGTTTTTTCGACCAAAGGGAAATAGGTTCATGCTGATGCATAAGAGTATGCTTCCTTGCGGGAGCAGAGCGTGAAGCGCGCCGTTCCCCGACATGTCGGCATTATCATGGACGGCAACGGCCGGTGGGCCGAGATGCGCGGTCTCTCCCGCTCAGAAGGCCACAAGCGCGGTGTTGAGCGTGTAAGGGAGATCATGGAAGCTGCCGGCTCCCTTGGGGTGGAAGTTCTTTCTCTTTACGCTTTTTCGCTTGAGAACTGGCGCCGTCCGGAAGATGAAGTCGGCGTTATCATGGGTCTCCTCGAAAACACCCTGAAGCATCAGCTTGAGACTTTTATGCGCGAAAAAATCAGGTTTCGTGTCCTTGGCAACCGCTCGCGCCTGCCGGAGCGCATCCTTTCTCTTATTGAAATGACCGAACAGACAACATCCCGGAACAGCCGGCTGACGGCGCAGTTCGCTCTCAGTTATGGAGGGCGCGACGAAATAATCCGGGCTGTCCAGCGAGCCCTTCGTGAGAAAATCAATCCGGACCAGCTCACCGAAGCGCTCTTCAGTTCGCTGCTGGACACGGAAGGACAGCCTGACCCCGATCTTATCGTTCGTACGAGCGGCGAGCTGCGGCTCAGCAACTTCCTCACCTGGCAGTCCGCCTATGCCGAATTCTACTTTACCAATACCCTCTGGCCCGATTTTACGCGCGAGGAATTTCTCGACGCGATTCATGACTACCGGATGCGCGAACGCAGATTCGGCACGGTGAAAAGCGGAGCGCGTTAGGTGCATGCCCATCGGGTATTGGTTGCACTGGTCGCCGTTCCCCTTCTGTATCTCTACGTCACAAAACTGCCCGCGGTCTGTTTTCTTTTTCTGATCATGCTCGGAGGAACCCTCGCGCTTCATGAATTTTACCGGATGTATGGAGTTGCTCCACGGCTCGCCGTGCCCGGAATTCTGAGCGGGCTGATACTCTTTGTTCCTCATGTTGCCGAAATGCCCGATCCGCTCGGCAAGCAGGCTCTTTTGCTTGCGGCCGTTTTTCTGGCACTTGCAACCATCCGGCTTTTCATCGTGAAAAACCCGAAGAATGCCTTTGCCGATATTGCACCGGTCGTGTTCGGTCTGCTCTATATCCCGTCGCTCCTGATTCCTCAATGGCTTCTGCGGCTGGAGGGACTTGAGTGGATTTTCATGCTTTACCTTGCGGTCTGGACATCCGATACTTTTGCATACTATATTGGCAAGAATTTCGGCAGGCGCAAGCTTTATCCGGAAATCAGCCCTAAAAAAACGGTCGAAGGGGGCATTGGATCGTTGCTTGGCGGCACGATTGTCGGCGCCCTTTTCGGCGTGTTTGCGCTCCCCGCGTGGGGGCCGGTTACGCTCGGACTGTTCGGCGCAGCGATAGGTTTCATAACGATTATCGGCGATCTCGTGGAATCCATGTTCAAGCGGGATGCCGGTGTGAAAGATTCCGGAACGCTCATTCCGGGACATGGCGGCGTGCTGGACCGGTTTGACAGCATGCTCTTTGCGGGTCCTTCGCTTTTTTTCTTGATGCAGGTATTTGCATGAAAAATATCGTTATTCTCGGCTCGACCGGATCTATAGGGAGAAGCGCCCTGCAGATTGCCGAAGCATTTCCCCGGCACTATAACGTCGTCGGCCTTGCGGCCGGCAAAAACGTTGAACTGCTCAGAGCTCAGATTGAGCGGTTTCGACCAAAAATTGTCGCGGTTTCTGACGAAGCGGGCTACAAGGAACTGAAAGCGGCGTGCAAGGGGAAAAGGTCTCCCCGCGTTCTCGTAGGCGTTGACGGCATTTGTGAGGTCGCTGCGACCCCGTCTGCCGACATTGTGCTTTCCGCGATTGTCGGTTCAGCCGGGCTCATGCCGACACTCGCCGCAATCCGAGCCGGAAAGACGGTCGCGCTGGCGAATAAGGAGGCACTTGTCAGCGCAGGGCATATCGTCATGGCCGAAGCTCGGAAGTGCGGCGCAGCGATTCTGCCGGTCGACAGCGAGCACAACGCCCTTTTTCAGTGCATGCACGGCTGGGAGCGCGACGGCATCCGCCGGCTCATTCTGACCGCGTCAGGCGGCCCCTTCCGCGGCAGAAAACGTGCCTCGCTCCGGGACGTGACGGCAAAAGACGCTCTGCGCCATCCGAACTGGAGCATGGGGAGAAAAATATCCATCGACTCGGCAACACTGATGAACAAGGGACTGGAAGTCATCGAAGCGTGTCACCTCTTCGGAATGACTCTTGAGCGGATAAGCGTACTCATCCATCCGCAGAGCATTGTGCATTCGATTGTCGAGTATGTCGACGGCAGTTATCTTGCGCAGATGTCGCGTCCCGACATGCGGGGACCGATCGCGCTTGCACTTTCCTATCCGGAACGCCTGCCTGGTGCGGTCGAACCGCTCCGGCTGGAACAGCTTTCTTTGCTGACGTTTGAGCAGCCTGATACAAAGAACTTTCCCTGCCTGGATCTGGCATGCCAGGCCATGGCGACCGGCGGAACCATGCCGGCGGCCATGAACGCTGCCAATGAAATCGCGGTGCATGCCTTTCTGGATGACCGCATCCGGTTTACCGACATCCCGCGCATTATCAGCCGGGTTATGAGCGCCCATGCAATTCTGCCCGCATTGAGGGTCGGCGAAGTCGCCGAGGCCGATATGTGGGCGCGTCTCCGGGCACAGGAGGAGCTTCCCGCATGACCATTTTAGCCGCTATTTTTCTTTTCGGGCTCGTTATCTTCGTCCATGAGCTCGGCCACTTTCTTGTCGCAAAGCTCTCGGGCGTCAAGGTGCTGAAGTTTTCGCTTGGCTTCGGACCGAGCATTATCAGCAAAAAAATAGGAGAAACCGAATATGCCCTTTCGGCGGTGCCGCTCGGCGGCTATGTGAAAATGCACGGAGAAGATCCCGATGCCGACGAACACACCGTGCTGGAAGAACCTGAACGCTCGTTTAAGGCGCAGTCCATCTGGAAGCGCGCATTGATAGTTTTTTCGGGCCCCCTTTTCAATCTGCTGACAGCGGTTGCTATCTTCTGCGCTTTATACATGACCGGCATCCCGATGCTGTTGCCGGTTGTCGGCGAAGTGCTTACCGGCTCCCCTGCCGAAAGTGCGCGGCTGGAGAAAGGAGACCGCGTCGTTGAAGTAAACGGCGCACCCGTCAAGCAGTGGACCGATCTGACTGAAGTCATCCATAAAAGCCCGAATAAACCGATACTGCTCAAAATCCTGCGGGGCGATGATCACTTTGCGGTGCAGATTACGCCGGAAAGCAAGACGGTAAAGGACATCTTCGGCGAGGATAGGGTCGTCGGTCTTATTGGCGTAAAATCCGCCGGAGAGACGGCTGAGTTGCGCGAAGACTTTCCGGACGCCGTGCGCCACGCCTTTGTGAAAACATGGGATATCACGGTGCTGACACTCACCGGCGTTATAAAAATGATTCAACGCATCATTCCGGCCGACTCAATCGGCGGGCCGATCATGATCTTCCAGATGGCAGAAAAACAGGCATCGGCCGGGGCGATGAATTTCTTTGTCTTTGCCGCGGTCATCAGTATAAATCTCGGCATTCTGAACCTCCTGCCGATTCCCGTTCTTGACGGCGGCCACCTGCTCTTCATGGGCATCGAGGCAATACGCAAAAAACCGATCAGTGAACGGACAATGGTGATTTCCCAGAAAATAGGGATAGCCATGCTGTTGGCGCTTATGGCGTTTGCAATGTATAACGACCTCTTCCGTGTTTTTACCGGACAGGCGATTCCCTAGCATGAAACCAGCAATGATAAAGACGCTCAAATCCGCGGGCGGGGTTGTCTACCGCCGCGTAGGCGCACATGTCGAAATTGCCCTCATTGCCACAAAAGCAAAATCCGTATGGACGCTGCCCAAGGGGCTGATCGACCCGGGGGAACTGCCTGAACAGGCGGCAGTCCGTGAAATTCTGGAAGAGACCGGCCTTGTCGGCAGGATTATCACTCCGCTTGGGGAGAAATCTTTTTGGTTTTATCTGAAAAACGAAAACATTCGCTGCAAAAAGAGCGTTTCTTATTTTCTGGTGGAATGCGTCGGCGGGGCAATTGAGGAATTCGGCCCCGAGGTCGATGACGCATGCTGGGTTGATATTGATGAAGCGCTCAGACTGGTTTCGTACCGGAGCGACCTGGAACTCATCAACAAGGCAAAAGATATCATAGAGCAAAATGGCAACCATTCTTGACCGCGCTCAGCTTAGGCAGGCCATTGAAGCCTTGCGAGCTGAAGGGAAGAAGATCGTCTTTACGAACGGATGCTTCGATATTCTTCACGTCGGCCATGTTCATTATCTTGCGCAAGCGCGTGCGCTGGGCGACGCGCTTGTTGTCGGCCTGAACAGCGATGCGTCCGTAAACCGCCTGAAGCCGGGCCGCCCCGTGAATCCTGACACCAGCCGTGCCGAGGTGCTTGCCGCGCTTGCCGTGGTCGATTTTGTCTCGGTTTTTTCCGAAGACACGCCGTATGAGCTGATTGCATTCATCAGACCGGACGTACTGGTGAAGGGAGGCGACTGGAAGAAAGAGGACATAGTCGGCGCCGACCTTGTTCCTGAGGTATACAGCCTGCCATTTGTAGACGGAGTATCAACCACATCCATTATCGACAGAATATTGTCATCCTCGAAGCGGGATGCTACAATGTAAAAAATGGTTTCAGGAGGCAGATTATGACCGGATTAGTGCCCGTTTCAGGTTCATCTGAACTGACCAGAGCAGCGAAAGTCGCTGATATTCTTCAGCTTGTGACTTTTGCCCTCAGCAATGAGGATTACGCTGTCGATATTTTGAAAGTGCAGGAAATCAACCGCATGAAGGAAATTACCCGCGTGCCGAACTCTCCGGACTACGTTGAAGGCGTAATCAACCTGCGCGGAAAAGTTATGCCGGTGGTGAGCCTGCGCAAGAAGTTCGGGCTTGAAGAGCGCGAAAACGACACGCAGTCCCGCATTATGATCATGGATATTCAGGGTCTTACCATGGGGCTCATCGTAGACGGCGTCTCTGAGGTTCTTCGAGTTCCTTCAAGTATTGTCGAACCGGCACCGCCGATGACCTCAAGCATCAGCACCGAGTTCATCAAGGGCATCGCAAAGCTTGAAGACCGGTTGATCATCCTGCTCGACATGGATCGCCTCATCGGCAGGACCGATGAGACGATCCTGCTAGAAGCATCGGGCATGTGAAGAGCGCGCTATTTGTAACACAATCCGTTCTCTATGTTTTGGTGATGGATACAGCAGGTTTCGAAAGAAGCATTGAGCGATGCATGCCCTATGCCTCTCTCCGGCGCAGATCGAACAAGTCCGGAGTTGAGGGGGCGCAATGATGCGTCAGACTCCTTTGCGACGGCTGTTTTTGTTTGTTGGCTTGATGTTCGTGGCGGCAGCATTCCCTCACTCTGAAGCGTTTTCGCCGCAGCTTGAGCGGGCAGAGCCAAAGGACATAGTTGGAACCTATTCCGCAGTTCTTTTCGACAGCGCCCTTGGCAATGGAATTCAACGCATCGCGGTTCTGGACAAAGAGGGCGACGGTTTCCGTTTTGAACCCCATGCGCCTGAATTTGAATATAAAATTATCAGGCAGTTGTCAGGGCAGGAGGCGCTCAGGCGGGCGCAGTCATACCTTGCGGCGACTCCGGAACTCTGGAAAACGCAAATTAGCAGCATCAGAGGCGCGTCCGGAGAGGTTCTTGGGTACGAAGTGCGCCCTCTGTATGAACGAACGGCGTTCGGCACGGATGATGTGCTTGACGTTTTCTATCGTGTCAGGGGAGAGACGGTCTTCATCCATATGAGGCTGATTGATTCCATAGAGCGTCTTTTTCAGAGTAGCGGGGGAGCGTACGAATAGGGAGCGGACTGCGGAGTCTGAAATGCGCTGACGATTGCCTGAGGGCAGGCAAGAGCGCGGGAAATTTCAAGGAGGCTGAACGGTTCTGAATAAAGCCGCGGCAGCCTCGATTCAGGAGCTCACCGTCCTTGTCGCACCCTCCGGATACCAGCATGCGGACATCTGTGCGAAATGCCTCGATTCTCTCGAAAATCTCGGCCCGCTCATCCCGGGAAGGACGATGTCCAGAGCGGCCGGATCAACGCTGTGCCTGGTCTGCTCAAAAACGGCAACCGACTCCGGACCTCTTTTTGCCATCAGCGCAGTATAGCCAAGCATGCTCAGCATGTCTCTGCCGACACTGAGGACAATCTCCTGAATCATCAACCAGTAAATGGTGCCGGCTATCAGTTCCACAGGGGAACTCTTATCGGATAGACGCCAAGCATTGAGATTGTTATACGATGCCCTGCAGTTCCGCGAACCCAGCTGGAGGGGATGCGGGCGGTTTCTCCGCGGAACCCCGGGTCATCGAGCATGTCTGCAGAAAGAACAATTTTTTGGTCGGAGCTGCCGGAGGAATTGGCTAAAAAAGCTGTTATATCAATTTGTTTTGGCTGTTTTTCTTCTGCTGTTTCGGGCGTGAATATGTTAAAATAAAAAGATTTCGCAGAGGAGAGAGGTAGAGATTTCATGTCTACGGTTGAAATTCCCAAGTCTACAATAAGCATAGAAGAAGAAATGCAGGTGAGCTATCTCGACTACGCCATGAGCGTTATAATCGGGCGCGCGCTCCCTGAAGTGCGTGACGGTCTCAAGCCGGTTCAGCGTAGAATCCTGTACGCAATGTTCCGGGAAGGGCTGCTTCCCAACAAGAAGTATTCAAAAAGCGCCGGCGTTGTCGGCGAAGTGCTCAAGAAGTACCATCCGCACGGCGATACCGCTGTGTAT
>JBBIQQ010000003.1:0-13000 GCA_037442225.1 Nitrospirota bacterium | reverse complement strand
CTTGCACAGGATTTCAACATGCGGTACCCGCTTGTCGATGGTCAGGGCAACTTCGGATCGATTGACGGCGACCCTGCTGCCGCATACCGCTACACTGAAGCACGCATTGCAAAGGTAGCGGAAGAATTGCTTGCTGACATCGACAAGGAGACGGTAAACTTCACGCCCAACTTTGACGAAACAACCCAAGAGCCTGTTGTTCTGCCGACCCGCATTCCAAACCTCCTCATCAACGGTTCTTCCGGCATTGCTGTCGGCATGGCGACGAATATTCCGCCTCACAATCTTGGAGAAATCGTCGACGGCCTGGTTCTGCTTCTGGAAAATCCCGACGCGGATGCCGAGGATCTCGGCAAGGTAATCAAGGGGCCGGACTTCCCGACAGGAGCCAGTATCCACGGCGTCAGCGGCATCAAGGATGCATACCAGACCGGCAAGGGCCTGATTAAGGTTCGCGCAAAGGCGCGCATCGAGCGTGAGCCTCGCGGGGGCGACAGCATCATCATCAGTGAGGTCCCGTATCAGGTCAACAAGTCGCGGCTGATCGAAAAGATTGCCGAATTGATCCGCGAAAAGAAGCTTGAAGGCATCTCTGACCTCAGGGACGAGTCAGACCGCGACGGCATCCGTATCGTACTGGAACTGAAGCGCTCGGAGGTTCCGCAGATAATTCTCAACAACCTTTACAAGCACACGCAGATGGAGACGACCTTCGGCATCAATATGCTTGCGCTGGTGGGCGGCCAGCCGCATGTGCTGACGCTGAAGAAGATGCTCTGGCACTTCCTCCAGCATCGGCGCGATGTCGTCGTCCGCAGGACCAGGTTCGACCTGCGCAAGGCTGAAGAGAAGGCGCATATACTGGAAGGCCTCAAGGTAGCCCTTGACCATCTTGACGATGTCATCGCGCTCATCAGGAAATCTAAAAATGCCGAAGAGGCGAAGCTCGGGCTCATTACCAACTATCCGCTCTCGCTTTTTCAGGCACAGGCGATTCTTGACATGCGTTTGCAGCGCCTTACCGGGCTTGAGCGCGACAAGATTGTGAGCGATTACAACGAAACAATCAGGGAAATCGAGCGCTTGAAGAAGATTCTCGCCAGCGAAGCGCTTGTTAACCAGATTATCAGGGACGAACTGCTTGAGGTCAGAACAAAATACGCCGATGCGCGCAAAACCGATATCATTCTTGATACCAGCGAATTGACGATGGAAGACCTTGTGACTGACGAAGATATGGTCATCACCATCTCGCATGCTGGCTATATTAAGCGGAATCAGCTCTCGATCTACCGCAGCCAGCGGCGCGGCGGCAAGGGCTCGACCGGGATGGAGACCAAGGAGGAAGACTGGGTTGAACAGCTCTTCATTTGTTCCAATCATGACTATATGCTCTTCTTCAGCAACTTCGGCCGACTTTACTGGAAGAAGATTTATGAGATTCCAGAAGCCGGACGGTCGGCGAAGGGCAAGGCGATGGTCAACCTGCTGCCGCTTGCGGACGGCGAGCGCATCTCGACCGCGCTGAACGTCAAGGACTTCAAGGAAGGCTATCTCGTCATGTTCACGCGCAACGGCGTTGTGAAGAAGACCGAGCTGCAGGAGCACGGCAACCCTCGGAGCAAGGGAATTATCGCGGTGAATCTCGATGAGGGCGACGAGCTTATTGCGGTAAAGCGCACAACCGGACAAAACGATATCATCATAGGCACGAAGAACGGACTGTGCGCGCGTTTCCCTGAAGATGGGGTTCGTTCCGTCGGCCGCTCGGCACGCGGGGTTATCGGTATTCGCCTCACCGATGGCGATTCGGTTGTCTCTGCAAATGTCGTCGAGGAGCGCACCACGCTGCTTACCGTTACGGAACGAGGGTTCGGCAAGCGCTCGAAGGTTGAGGAATATCCGGTCCACAGGCGTGGCGCCAAGGGTGTTATTTCGATTAAGACAACCGAGCGGAATGGCAAAGCAGTAGACCATCTCCAGGTGAGGGAAGAGGATGAAGTTGTCATGATCACCAACGGCGGCAAGCTCATCCGGACAAAGGTGGCAAGCATCTCGGTGCTCAGCAGAAATACCCAGGGCGTTACACTTATGGATCTTGGCGACGACGACAAAATCGTCAGCATCGGACGCGTAGCAGAAGACTAAAACAGGCTGCAAGCGCGGAAGGCTGTGCGCGCGGAAGCTTTTTCTTTCCGCCTTTCGTGCTTATTGCCTCATCCCTTTCATACAGGAGGCCATTTATGTCAATCCGGAATCTTGAAGCTGTCTTTCGGCCGAAACGTATAGCTGTCTTTGGCGCAAACGACGAACCTGGTTCGCTTGGATGCACGGTTTTCCGCAATCTGGTCGGCGCCGGATTCAAGGGGGCAGCTTATCCCATCAATCCCCATGTCGAGGCAGTCCACGGCGTAGAGTCGTTTGCGAGCGTTGCGGACATCCCGCACGACATCGATCTTGCCATCTTCTCGACAACTTGTGCCCATATCATTCCTCAACTTGATGCCTGCGGCGAGAAGCATGTAAAGGGCGTCGTTCTGCTCTGCCCTGACTTTCACTACCGCACCAACAATCCGAAGCAGTTCGAGCAGTATGTCAATGAGCGATCGACAAGGTATGGTTTCCGTGTGCTTGGGCCGAACTCTCTCGGCTTTATCCGTCCGAGCCTTGGCTTGAATGCCAGCCTTTTCCCGTACATGCCGATGAAGGGGAAAATCGCTTTTGTCTCGCAGAGCTCGACTTTTTCGGTGGCGCTGCTGGAGCGGGCGGTTCACAAGCAGGTTGGCATCAGCTTTTTCGGTGCGATCGGCAGCCGCTTCGACATCTGCTTTTCGGACATGATCGACTACCTCGGCATGGATGCCGAGACACGCGCGATCGTTCTCTACATCGAATCAATCGAAAGCGGCCGTCGATTCATGACGGCAGTCCGCTCGTTTGCCTGCTCCAAGCCTATCGTGGTGGTCAAGTCCGGCAAATATCCCGCATCAGCTCAGATAGCGCTGACGCATTCCGGAACTCTGGCGGGAGAAGATCGCATTTACGATGCCGCGTTCAAACGCGCCGGGGCTGTCCGTGTCGATGATGTGCTCGATCTTTTTTATCTTGCCGAGACGCTTGAAAAGCAAAAACGCCCGAGAGGAAACCGGCTGGCTATCGTCTCCAACTCAGGGGGGTTGGCAGTGATGGCGGTCGATGTGCTGGTGAAGCAGGGCGGCGAACTTGCCAGGCTGAGCGAAGAAAGCGTGAAGTCCATTCGCGAAAAGATTACACTGGCCGGGCTGAACAACCCGATCGATCTTCTTTCCGACGCGTCGCCGCAGGCTTTTGATACTGCTGTCCGAGCATGCCTGAATGACAAGGGTGTTGACGGGGTCTTGGTCATTCAAACGCCGACCCCGGGGTCGAACCTCGAAGAGACTGCGGAGGCTGTTGCCGCCGCCGCCCGTGACTATCCGCATAAACCGCTGCTGACTTCGTGGATGGGAGCTCATTCGGTAGAGGCGGCCCGTGAAATACTTGCCACGCGGGGAATACCTACCTTTGTCACTTCAGAGCAGGCAGTGCGGGCATTTGTGTATATGTACCGGTATGATGACAACCTGCGCCTGTTGCTTGAGACGCCGGAAGCAATTCTGAAAAATTTCAGGCCGGACAAGAAGCGCGCGGAAGAGATTATCCGCGCCGCCTCCGCAGGACAGCGGCTGGTGCTCACCTTTTTTGAGGTGAAGGAGATTCTCTCGGCGTACGGCATTCCGGTCATTGAGACACAGGTCGCGCTGAATGAAGACGACGCCGTGCGGATAGCGGTGGCAATCGGGTATCCGGTAGTGCTGAAGGTCGATACCCCGTCCATTTTCCATAAACTCCAGAAGGGCGGAGTCATTCTCAACGTGCGTGACAAGGGTGCGGTTATTGAGGCGTACCGCTCTCTTCGGGCTATCGCCGATTTGAGCGGGGACGTGGACGCAAAGGTGATTCTGCAGCCTATGATAGTGCGGCACGGCTATGAACTCGTCATCGGCGCAAAGAAAGACCTTACTTTCGGGTCGGCACTCCTCTTCGGCACAGGCGGCGAACTGGTTGAAGCATTAGGGGATTATGCGATCGGGATGCCGCCGATGAATCAGGCGCTTGCGCATCGGATGATGAACGAAACCCGTATCTACCGGTATCTGCTGAATCAGCAGAGTTTCGCGCATACGCTCAAGCACCTGGAAGAAATAATCGTGCGCTTCTCGCAGCTCATTGTCGATTTCCCGCAGATCAAGGAAATAGACATCAATCCGTTCTTCATCAGCGATACTGACCGGGAGGGATTCGCGTTTGACGCAAAAATTCTGCTTGAGCAGGAGGTTCTTGAAGCCGCTCTTTCATTTGAGTGCGAATTCTGTCCGCCCCACCTTGCTATCACACCGTATCCTGCCCGCTATGTCAAGAAAGTTACGCTCACGAACGGCACCCCGGCAATCATCAGGCCTATCAGGCCGGAGGACGAGCCGCTTATTGCGGAGCTCTTCAAGACTTTCTCGGAGCGGACCATCAGCCTTCGTTTTTTTCAGCGGGTCATTGACCTCCGGCATGAACAACTGGTCCGCATCTGCCAACTCGACTACGAACGCGAACTCGCCTTTGTCTGTGTTGTGAAAGACGGAGATCGTGATATGATTATCGGCGATGCCCGCGTCATCAAGCAGCCTGATATGGAAAATGCCGAAATGGCGGTAATGGTCGGTGATCCGTGGCAAGGCATCGGAGTCGGCAGAACGCTCTGCGGCTATTGCATAGAGGTCGCTCGGGAAGTCGGCATCAAGCGCATCTGGATGGAGATCCTGCACATGAATCCTTATATGCTTTATTTGGCTGATAAGCTCTCGTTCAAGAAGGTCGAAGGCGATGAGGACAGCATTCGTGTGGTGCTTGACCTGGACGAGAAGCAGGAATAAATGGCAGAGCACCTGCTCATAGTTGAAGACGAAGATGAACTGAGAGACAAACTTCAGCGTGTTTTTGCCGATGAAGGCTATTCTGTCGACACGGTTGCAGACGGAGAGACCGCCATCAGGCTGTATGATGAAGGCTTGTATGACGCAGTCATTACCGATATTATTCTGCCGGGAATCGACGGCATTGAGCTGCTTCGCCGTATCAAGGAGCGGAATCATGAACAGAGTGTTATCGTCATGACCGCCTTCGCGTCGCTCGACACCGCGGTCAAGGCGCTCAAGGCCGGAGCCTTCGACTACCTTATCAAGCCGCTCATGCATGAGGAAATCAAGCAGAGCGTCCGCAATGCACTCCGCGAAAAATCGCTTCGCACGGAAAACGTCATTCTGAAAAAGGAAATAGAGCGGCGCTATGACTTCGGCAAGATCATCGGGGAAAGTCCCGAAATACGGATACTCCTGGACGATGTAAAAAAAATTTCTGATTCCAGAAGCAACGTGCTTCTTTTAGGAGAAACCGGCACGGGCAAAGAGCTGTTTGCGCGCGCCGTCCATTATAACAGTTCTCGGAAAGACAAGCCGTTTATCCCTATCAACTGTAGCGCAATTCCGGAAAATCTGCTTGAATCGGAATTCTTCGGCTATGCCAAAGGCGCGTTTACGGGGGCGACCAGTCCGAAGCGGGGCCTGCTTGAAGCAGCCGATCATGGCACCGTCTTTCTGGATGAAATAGGCGACCTGCCGATCTCTCTTCAGTCGAAACTGCTGCGCGTGCTGGATGACCGTGAAATCAGACCGCTTGGCAGTGTTCACGCGCGGCGTGTGGATCTGAGGATTGTCGCTGCGACAAATCGCGACCTGGGGCGCGAGATAAAAGATAACCGGTTCAGGGAAGATCTCTACTACCGCATTGCCGTCGTGACGCTCAGACTGCCGGCGCTTCGAGAGAGGACGGGCGATGTGCAAACCCTTGCGCTGCATTTTCTGCAGAGGTGTTCCGTCGAGGTGGGCAAACAGGTGGCATCTATTGATGACGCCGCAATGCGGCTGCTCATGAGCTACGCATGGCCCGGCAATATCCGCGAGCTGCAGAATATAATCGAGCGCGCTGTATTGCTTGCTGACGGGAAGACTATATCTTCCGCGCATCTTCCCGAGGAGCTTCGCGCAGCTGAAAAACAAGACCATTCCGGCGGTGTCCGACCGTTGTCGATTGAAGAATATACAAAAGATTTTATCGTTCTCCACCAACCACGCCATAATGAGCAGCAGATTGCGGATATGCTCGGCATTACGCGCAAGGCTCTGTGGGAAAAACGGAAGAAATGGGGACTGAAGCGCCAGTAATTCAAAAATCTCAGCAGCTTTTGCCACTGCCGGTTTTTTCCGCTCTACGCCGACCTGCTGCGGGAAGCTACGATTTTTTAGTCGTCTTTGCAAACACTCCTGAAAACTTTCTCTGAAGATTATCGCTTCCGCAGTGCGGACACTTGATTGCCGGGTTTGCCTGATATGCGGAGATAGAAAAAAAAGCTGTAAATTCCTTTCCGCAATCATTGCAGTGAAAATCATATGCTGGCATAGCTGTTCCTCTCTTTCACCTGGCCGGTTCATACATGCTTCATTTTCACATTTTATCAGTTTTTGAGGACGATTGCACAAATGTCAAGGGCAGAAAGAGCGAAGCCGCCCTGCTGAGCATTGTATTTGAGCGTTACTTTCCGTAGCTTGCGGCCGATAGCGCGTCACCTTTATTCACAATTCTTGATGACTCGCAGTAGCGTTGCCGTAGCCGCCCATCAATATAACTTTTTGATTTACAAAGATAAATTAATTCTCGCTATAAGATTTTACAACTACTGGCATAAGCATTGCTTATTCAGCTGGCATGATGATCGAAGAAGTGACAGAATTTTTGGGCAAGGTGCCGCCGTTTCAGCTGCTGGACACGCAGCAGCTGACCGCAGTGGCGCACGGCGTCAGCATGGAGTTTTACCAGAAAGGCACGCTGATTCTGAAGCAGGGCGGCAAGGCGAGCAACTATCTGTATGTCATCAAAAAGGGAGCAGTGCGGGTATCGCGCACCGCTCCTGATGAGGGAGACATCACACTTGACTACCGGAGCGATGGCGACCTGTTCGGGTACCTGTCGCTTTTCGGAGGGGACAAGGCGCGGGCGAGCGTGGTGACGGTGGACGACACCATTTGCTATCAGATAGACCGCGCCACGGTTCGCCGGCTTCTGGACACCCATGAAGGAGTGCGGGACTTTTTCCTGAAATCGTTTCTCAATATTTATATAGACAAGACATTCAAGGAAATGCACGACAAAAGCCTGGCCACATCTTCAGCGGATCGGATCATGTTCACCGCGACCGTAGGCGAGATAGCCACCAAACATGTCATAACGGCGCCGGAGAGCATATCGATTCAGGAAGCAGCGGGGATAATGTGCCAGAACAAAGTCAGCGCGCTGGTACTCAACGATGCCGGAGGGCTGCCTTCGGGGATTGTAACGGATCGTGATTTGCGCGGCAAGGTGGTTGCGCGCGGACGGGATGTGAACGAACCGGTGAGATATGTCATGAGCGCACCGTTAATCCGTTCAGATGCGCGCGATCTTTGCTTTGAAGCGGTGCTGAAGATGATTCGCTACAACATTCATCATCTGCTGGTCGTGAAGGACGGCGTAATGTGCGGGATGCTGACCAATCATGACCTGATGCTTCTGCAGGGCAACTCACCGCTGTCCATAGCGCGCGACATAGAAGAGCAGCAGAGCGTCGAGGGCCTTGCGGGGGTATCGCGGCAGGTCAACGGGATAGTCGGGATGCTTTTGAAGGAAGGCGCCCGGGCCGGCAGCATCGCCCGCGCAATAACCGAGATAAATGACCGTCTTGTCCGCAAGGTTTTGGAGATGGCTGAGCGCAAGTATGGGCCGCCGCCGCTCCGGTACTGCTGGATAGCATTCGGCAGCGAGGGGCGCAAGGAGCAGACCTTCAGAACTGACCAGGATAACGCAATCATTCATGAAGATCCATCAACCCCTGACCAGGCATTTGCCGCAAATGCATATTTTCAGGAATTTTCGCTGTATGTACGCGACAGCCTCATGCAATGCGGTTTTCCGCTTTGCCCAGCCGACTATATGGCCAGCAATCCCAAGTGGCGGGTATCGCTTTCAGAATGGAAAAACAATTTTGCCAGATGGACGATCTCACCCACAGCCGAGTCTGTCCTCGCATATACAATTCTGTTTGACTTCAGGCCCATATATGGAGACAGTTCGCTGGCAGTGGAGCTCAGGACATTTATCAGCGAGTTGCTTGCAGAAAAACCACATGCGCTTTTTGCCAATATGGCAGGCTTCGCAACCCAGAACAGGCCGCCGCTCGGTTTTTTCAAGACGTTAGTTGTTGAGAAAAGCGGAGCCCAGAAGGAGAAGTTTGACATTAAGGTGCGGGGCTTGGCGCCGCTTGTTGACATCATTCGCTTGTGGTCGCTCGAAAGTGGGATTGAGGAGACCTCGACGCTCGAAAGGATGGCGCAGTTGCGAGAAAAACCTGGATTCGTTGAAGACTATGCCGACAATCTCGCCTACGCGTTTGAATTCCTCATGCTTCTGAGGGTTCAGCATCAGATGGAGCAGGTGAATATGGGCGTGCAGCCCGACAATTTCATAAATCCGAAAGACCTCAGCAATCTTGAGAGAAAGAGCCTGAAAGAAGTCTTTCTTCTGCTCTCCAATATTCAGGACAAGATACTCGAACACAAATACTGGCAGGGATCCTTGAGATCATGACGGGGAGAAAATCAGAGCATGGCAGGAAAAGCTGAATATGCCGGGCGTCAGGCGCCTGACGGCTCAGGAAAGCATATCGGTTTTTCTTTTCAGTCAGGACGGCGTTCAGCCAGTCGAGCAGCGTTTCAGAGTCGAATAACAACGATGCAGCAGGAGGTGAAATACTATGGCAGAAAGCACAAAGGTTGTAATGTCTGGATCAGGAGACCCGAACAGGTATCGAAGCAGGCTCCTCACGAGCTTTGGGTTTTTTCTCGTTTTTTTTGTTTTTTATGTCGGAGTGGCGATACTGGTAACCCCTCCGTTTAAGGAAATTGCCGGAATCCCGTTAGCAGGGATCCCTCTCGGTCTGGTCTTGTCACTGATGATCTTCCCGGTTTCGTGGGGCTTGGCGTATTTGTACTTTAAAGTGTGGAGGTAATGGCATGATTGCAAATCCCATAGTCTTGATTCTCGTTGTGTTGTCGGTCGTGGTCACTATCTTTGTGGCATATTACAGCCGCCGGTGGATGACCTCCACGGCTGAGTTTTATGTGGCGGGTCGAAAGATATCCTGGATGCAAAATGGCATAGCGCTGGTCGGCGACTACCTGAGTGCCGCAAGTTTTCTTGGGGTGGCGGGCGCAATTGCACTGGCGGGCATTGACCGCATATGGATCGGAATAGGGTTTTTCGGCGGCTATATGGCAGTGCTTATGATGATAGCAGGCCCTCTGCGCAATGTGGGCACCTATACGGTGGCCGACGCGCTCTATAAACGGTTCAAGTGGGCGCCAATCAAGATAGCGGTTATGCTCTCAACGATTGTTATCTCCGTTTTTTATCTCGTTCCGCAGATTCTCGGAGCCGGCATCCTGTTTGAGCTGGTGCTGGGCTGGGACTTCAAGGTGGTGACTATTGCGGCCGGCGTTCTCATGGGCGCCTACATAGTGCTCGGGGGCATGCGGGCAACAACGTATAATCAGATAATTCAGGGAATTCTGCTCTGGGGCGTGATGGTCTTTGTCGTCGTTCTGGTTCTTTTTGTCGTGTTCGACGGCAGCTTTGTCAAGCTCTTTGACATAATGAGCATGACCGTTCCTCCTGATGTCGCTGCGAAAGCCGGCGAGAAGGTGAAGGCTGCGACACAGCTGGAGAGCCTTGCGGCGATTCAGTCTGTAAGAGGGGCGCTGCCTGAGGCTCCCTCGGCCATGTCACCCGGAATCCTGACTCCTACCGTGATTGCACAGCTCAGCACGGTTTTAGCTCTCGTCTTCGGAACCGCTGGATTGCCGCATATCCTTATCAGGTTTTATACCGTGCCGACGGCCGCGGATGCGAAAAAAAGCGTTGCGGTCGTCCTGATGGCAATCGGACTATTTTATATCGCAGCAATCTTTATGGGATTCATGTCCATGTACCTGCTCTATCCGCAGCTGCTTGACTGGATTCTTGCGAAGAAGGTCGGGCTTGCCACCAATATGCCGGTGCTGCTGACCAGTAAGCTGATGGGCGGTGATTTTCTGATGGGAATTGCCGCAGCAGGAGCTGTTGCGGCAATGCTCAGCACAGCAGCAGGGCTGCTTATCGCCACTTCATCAAGCATAACCCGCGACCTATACGCCAGCTTCATCAATAAAAACGCAAGTGAAAAAGACGAGATCCGGATTGCCCGCATCACGACAGCGACGATGTCGGTTATCGCCATAATGATTGCCCTGGTTCTGAGGGGAGAAAACGTGGCATGGCTCGTTACTCTTGCGTTCGGCATGGCGGCAAGCGCATTGTTCCCGGCGCTTGCCTGTACCCTTTGGTGGAAGCGCTTTACCAGGCAGGCAGCGGTTGCCGGGATTGTGACTGGACTGACGGTCGCCTCGCTGTTTATCATCCTGCACCTGTCCGGAGTCAAGTCGTTTCTTGGCTTGACGGTGGTCGGCAGTCCAGGAATATACAGCATTACCGCATCATTTTTGGCAATACTGATCGTGACGACGTTTACGAAAGACAGCGGCGATGTCGACAATTTCTTTGCGCTCGCGCATGCTGAAGAGAAATAGCCTGTTATCATAAGTGAATAAGGGGGTGAGCGGACCATCATCCGCTCACCCCCTGCTACTTATTGTAACTGCTAGCCGCAAGGTGTAACTTTTTTTCACACAGTTCGAGCCAGCATGATTACCGCCACACCAAGTGCAAGATACATATAACATATTGATGCAACATGGCTTTGTTCATGATATGCATACCTTCGATAAATAAATGGCATAAACATTGCTTTATTCAGCTGGCATGATGATCGAAGAAGTGACAGAATTTTTGGGCAAGGTGCCGCCGTTTCAGCTGCTGGACACGCAGCAGCTGACCGCAGTGGCGCACGGCGTCAGCATGGAGTTTTACCAGAAAGGCACGCTGATTCTGAAGCAGGGCGGCAAGGCGAGCAACTATCTGTATGTCATCAAAAAGGGAGCAGTGCGGGTATCGCGCACCGCTCCTGATGAGGGAGACATCACACTTGACTACCGGAGCGATGGCGACCTGTTCGGGTACCTGTCGCTTTTCGGAGGGGACAAGGCGCGGGCGAGCGTGGTGACGGTGGACGACACCATTTGCTATCAGATAGACCGCGCCACGGTTCGCCGGCTTCTGGACACCCATGAAGGAGTGCGGGACTTTTTCCTGAAATCGTTTCTCAATATTTATATAGACAAGACATTCAAGGAAATGCACGACAAAAGCCTGGCCACATCTTCAGCGGATCGGATCATGTTCACCGCGACCGTAGGCGAGATAGCCACCAAACATGTCATAACGGCGCCGGAGAGCATATCGATTCAGGAAGCAGCGGGGATAATGTGCCAGAACAAAGTCAGCGCGCTGGTACTCAACGATGCCGGAGGGCTGCCTTCGGGGATTGTAACGGATCGTGATTTGCGCGGCAAGGTGGTTGCGCGCGGACGGGATGTGAACGAACCGGTGAGATATGTCATGAGCGCACCGTTAATCCGTTCAGATGCGCGCGATCTTTGCTTTGAAGCGGTGCTGAAGATGATTCGCTACAACATTCATCATCTGCTGGTCGTGAAGGACGGCGTAATGTGCGGGATGCTGACCAATCATGACCTGATGCTTCTGCAGGGCAACTCACCGCTGTCCATAGCGCGCGACATAGAAGAGCAGCAGAGCGTCGAGGGCCTTGCGGGGGTATCGCGGCAGGTCAACGGGATAGTCGGGATGCTTTTGAAGGAAGGCGCCCGGGCCGGCAGCATCGCCCGCGCAATAACCGAGATAAATGACCGTCTTGTCCGCAAGGTTTTGGAGATGGCTGAGCGCAAGTATGGGCCGCCGCCGCTCCGGTACTGCTGGATAGCATTCGGCAGCGAGGGGCGCAAGGAGCAGACCTTCAGAACTGACCAGGATAACGCAATCATCTACGCTGACCCGGCGTCAGCGCATGAGGCGGATGCCGCGACACGATACTTTTCCGGGTTTACCTCTTTCGTCCGAAACAGCTTGGCGCAATGCGGTTTTCCGCTTTGCCCAGCCGACTTTATGGCCAGCAATCCTCAATGGTGCCAGCCGATCAGGAACTGGAAAAAGTTTTTTTCCCAATGGATTGCGATGCCGACCGCCGATGCCGTACTCAAATCAGTCACCTTTTTCGATTTTCGTCCGGTATATGGGGAGAGCCCCCTGGCGGAAGAGCTGCGCACAGCACTCTCTTCGTATCTGAAAGATCGCAAGATGTTCCTTGGCTATATCGCAAGCATGGCGATAAAAAACCGACCGCCGATCGGCTTCCTGAAAACATTTGTTGTGGATAAGGGCGGCGAACACAAAGACAAGCTCAACCTCAAGATAAAGGGACTTGCCCCGATTGTCGATCTGGTTCGCCTCTTCGCACTCGAAAAACAGGTGCGCGAAACCTCTACCCTAAGCCGCATTCGCGCATTGAAAAGCCAGCACACCATCATCGGCGAGTATGGCGACGAGCTTGCACATGCGTTTGAATTCCTCATGCTTCTGAGGGTTCAGCATCAGTTCGGCCAGGTCGCTAAGGGGAACATGCCGGACAATTTCCTCAACCCGGATGCACTAACCAATCTTGAAAAGAAGACCGCGAAAGAGGCGTTTCACCTGATTACCAAGGTGCAGGATTTGGTGATTGAACGCTATAAACACATGATATGGTGAGCGCATTTTTTGATCTGTTCCGCGCAAAAGAGCCGCAGGCGGGAGCCTTCAATCCGGATGCTCCGATAAGCGACATTCCGTT
>JBBIQQ010000002.1:20719-58928 GCA_037442225.1 Nitrospirota bacterium | reverse complement strand
GGATGCTGATGTTGATATGCTTTTGCTTGCCTATGACGAAGTGTTGCCCATTCTGAAAGATGCTGTCGATAACGGCAGAATGAATAACTTGCTCCGGTGCAAGCCATTAGAGCCGCTCTTCAAGGTGCGCTGAATGAAAATTGTCTTTCGCGTCGATGCATCAGTCCAGATCGGCAGCGGCCATGTCATCCGCTGCCTGACGCTTGCGGATTCTCTGCGTGCTCGTCAAGCAGACGTGCAATTCATTTGTCGAAATCATACTGGGAACCTTATCGATATGCTGAAGACGAAAGGGTATGATGTGACCGTGTTGCCTGCGCCGTCAGAAGTTTATAAACTTATTTCTGGCGATGTTGCTCATGCGTCATTGCTTGGTGTTTCATGGGAGACTGATGCCTCGGAAACATTAGCGGTCATGGATGGCATGTCTATAGATTGGCTTATTGTTGATCATTACGCTTTGGACCGACGGTGGGAGGCGTTCCAACGGCCATACGTTGCTCGGATCATGGTGATAGACGATCTTGCTGACAGAGATCATGACTGTGATATTCTGCTGGATCAGAATTACTACCCCTCAACTGCAATGCGTTATGCCGCCAGAGTGCCAGCACAATGCATGCTTCTTCTTGGGCCACGTTATCTTCTCCTTGCCCCGGAATTCGAAAAACATGCCGCGTATTTAAAAAAACGATCAGGAACGATACAAAGAGTTCTTGTGTTTTTTGGCAGTACGGACCCGACTGGCGAAACGCTCAAGGCACTTGATGCCATTCAAGCAATCGGTACTGAAAACATTCATTATGACGTAATTGTTGGAATGAACAATCCTCAACGCAACGAAATCCATACTCGATGCGAACGGTTTTCTAATTTGCACTACTATTGTCAGACGTCTGAAATGGCAAAGCTCTGCTCATTGTCAGATCTGGCTTTGGGTGCGGGTGGAAGCGCAATTTGGGAAAGAAGTTCGCTTGCATTGCCGTCACTTGTCATTATCACAGCGAGGAATCAGCGCGAAACAACTCTGGCGCTTGCTGAAAGTGGCTGCATTAAATTGCTTGGGTGGTACGAACATATTAGTTCAATTGATATAGCAGATGCTTTGAGATGGGCTATTCATAATCCAGATGTGATGTTTAATTGTGGCATCCGGGCAAGAGCGCTCATGGAGCTGGAATCTCACATGGGAGCTGCGTATGTATCACAAACAATTATGGCGTCCGAGAGGATTGCAAGGTGAAACCGGCAGTCTATAAAAATAAATACGGAAACTTTGAACTTCTCGAAAAACCGACTGCTGAAACACTGCAAGCCTATTATGCAGAAAAATACTACCAGAGTGCTCAGGGCAGCTATGAGGTTTCATATTCTGAAACAGAGAAGACCTATTTTGCGAATAAAATAGCGCAGAAATATTTGGCTGCTTCTCGTTTTATGTCCATATCCGATATGGATAATGGGCGTTTTCTTGATGTCGGTGCCGGTGAGGGGTGGGCATTAAATTTTTTTGCTCAGATTGGCTGGTCATGCCTAGGTCTGGATTATAGTGGTTTCGGATGCGAAAAACAGAATCCTAATGTATCAGAGCGACTTATAACAGGGGATATTTATAATAATCTGGCTCTCTTGATTAATCGGCAGGAAAGATACAACCTTATTTTACTTGATAATGTGTTGGAACATGTATTGGATCCATTTTCATTACTGGTAAATCTGCAAAAACTGGTTAGTCCGGGAGGTGTATTAATTGTTGAAGTGCCAAACGATTTTTCACCGCTTCAAATGCACCTCTTGCAGTGCGGGCACATCGATGAACAGTTTTG
This sequence comes from Nitrospirota bacterium, assembly GCA_037442225.1. Lineage (GTDB taxonomy): Bacteria > Nitrospirota > Thermodesulfovibrionia > Thermodesulfovibrionales > Dissulfurispiraceae > JAAYUK01. The sequence continues at coordinate 57,102 of JBBIQQ010000002.1, read as the reverse complement.
GATTGCTGCTCCCGATCATATCTCCTATTTTTGCCCCGAGGGCCTTACTGCGCTTGCATCTGATGCGGGATGGCAGGTGAGGAGCTTGATGACTGACTATCCGATAGATTTAAATCTTGTCAATCCGATCACCAATTATGTGAAAAGGAAAGATGTTGGAAAATCGTGTCACAATGCACGTGTTGAGATTGAAAACTTTCTTCATTTGATCTCGCCGGAGGGAGCTGTTGATTTATATCAGGCGTTCGCAAAGCTCGGAATCGGTCGAGAACTGACAGCGATTCTTACCAAAGCGTAATGAAACGAATGATGCTTCGTAGTAAGGTTTCATAATAATGCTGCCTACTGTCGTGATAACGGGGCCGACGCGTGGATTGGGGAGAGAGTTGTTTTTGCTCGCTCATCAACATGGATTCCCTGTCATCGCTATCGGCCGGGACCTTGGCAGGATAGTTGATATAAGTTCTCCACAAAGCTCAAAGATTGCACTGATTGACTTTGATCTTTCAAAGGTTGTTTTTGCCGATGATGAAAGACGCTTGCGGACATTGCTTACAGCGGCCCTTGATGATTTGTTGCCGGATCGTTTGGTTTTTATCAGCAACGCAGGAGTCATAGAACCAATTGGACAGGTCGGCTCTTTCAGTCATGGCAGCCTGACAATGGCAACTGCGCTTAACATTGTTGCGCCAATGCTTATATCTAATGCAATGTTGTCCTGGATGAGTAGCCATAAATGTTCGGCAATGATCATAAATTTGACATCAGGAGCTGCAAACCGACCAATAGCGGGCTGGGCAGCATATTGTTCTACAAAATCAGGAGCAAAAATGTTTTTTGATGTGTTATCTCTGGAATCTCGCATATCGTTAGAAGTGCATCATTTTGATCCAGGAGTACTAGATACAAAAATGCAGGAAACCATTCGTGAGGTCGACGCGCAAAGTTTTCCACGTGTAGAGGAGTTTAAATCATTCCATCGACAGGGAACATTGAAATCGCCTGCTGCCGTTGCCGGACAGATCATGCAAAAGATATTTCACTGGGTATCTTCATGAGCATAGCGTTGCTCGGGGATATTCATGGCAATGCAGCGGCATTACGTGCTGTCTTGCTTCAGGCTGCGAAAAATGAAGTTCAGGCACTTTTCGTCACCGGGGATTTAGTGGGATATTACTATCGTCCGGATGAGGTGATTGAGCAACTGTCAATGTGGGAATCATTTACGGTTCGTGGAAATCATGAAAACATGCTGTTTTCGGCCATCGCATCACCGGAACGGTGGAAAGATATTGGGCTTTGCTACGGCAGTGGCCTGCAGAGAGGTCTGTCATGCATGAGTGACCGACACCTTGATTTTTTGGCGCGTTTGCCTGAACAGGTGACGATTGATTTTGATGGTTGCAGAATCTTGATCGTTCATGGGGCGCCCTGGGATGCGGATGAGTATATTTATCCCGATGCTTCTGAAGATGTGTGGTCCGGCTTTGCTACCCTCTCATATGATCTCGTGATCACGGGGCATACGCACTATCGGATGCATAAACAGGCCGGCTCCGCACTGATCCTCAACCCTGGCTCGGTTGGTCAACCCAGAGATGGACTGCAGGGGGCTTCATGGGCCTTGTTTGATACGGCAACCCGGTACTGCACGCATCACATCGAAACGTACGATATTGCGTCGGTGATTGCTGAAGCGCAGCTAAATGATCCGCAGCTCCCCTATCTGCAGGAAGTTCTGACACGACAATGAAAAAAATTCTTATCACGGCCATCGGTGGAGATATTGCGCAAGGCACAGCCATGATTGTTCGTGAGTATTTTCCAGATTGGCAGATATTCGGCACTGACATGGAAACACGACATGGCGGCAGTCTGTATGCCGACGTATTTACAACAGCACCCCCAGCGTCAGCACCTGAGTACCTGACATGGCTGGAAGATTTTGTCATCAGGAACGAAATTGACTACTGCCTGCCGATGTCTGAATCTGAGCTGTCGGTACTTGCAGAAAACGGCACGAATGTAATTGGACATTCAAAACTGATTTGGGCTGGTGCAACGGCGATCCGGATAGGGTGCGACAAGCTTCATACCGCTGATTTTATCCGCTCGCTGGACATTCCTGTTCCATGGACGTTTGCTGCTGAATCTGAGCCTATTCCGTGTTTCCCTTGTATTTTCAAGCTCAGACGTAGCGCTGGCTCCAAAGCGGTTTTTCTCTGCAATTCTGCAGAAGAAGTGAACTTTTTCAGGACCCGCACTCCTGATGCCATTGTGCAGGAGTATCTTCCCGATGCATCATCTGAAGTAACTTGTGCCGTATACCGTACAAGGGAAGGGCAAGTCAGTACGCTTCAGATGCGTCGTCGACTGATCGGCGGTCTAACGGGGTGGGCTCAGGTTTTTCGAGATAAGCGTATCGACATAATGTGCGAGCGTATTGCGAATGCACTGAATGTTCAGGGTGCTATCAATATCCAGCTGAGAATTACGCCTGATGGTCCGCGGATTTTCGAGATCAATCCCCGGCTTTCCTCAACGGTACTTATGCGTCATGCTGCAGGATTTACCGATGTCGTTTGGCTTTTGCGGGAAATGCTTGGAGAAAATATAGTGCCATATTTGCCAGAGCCAGGTGTGACCATGGTAAAAACATACGGCACAGCTATCATGTCTGACGGAAGGAGAGCCCAGGATGTCCTTTAATATTGAAGGAGTCACTGTTGGAGCGGGACAACGACCATTTATTATCGCAGAGATGTCCGGCAATCATAACCAGTCGTTGCAGCGTGCGCTTGAGATTGTTGATGCCGCGGCACAGGCTGGCGTGCATGCTCTAAAATTGCAGACATATACAGCTGACACAATTACGGTAGATTGCTCTCACGGGGAGTTTATTATTTCCGATCCGCATAGCCTGTGGGATGGGAACTCGCTTTATGCTCTTTATGCAAAGGCACATACGCCCTGGGAATGGCATAAGCCAATTTTTGATAGATGTCGCGAGCATGGCCTTATAGGATTCAGCACGCCATTTGACGAATCAGCAGTCGATTTTCTGGAGGAACTTGGGGCTCCAGCTTACAAAATAGCATCCTTTGAAAATAATCACCTGCCTTTGATTCGCAAAGCGGCGGCTACAGGCAAGCCTTTGATCATATCTACCGGAATGGCATCGATTGCGGAGCTGGACGAGGCTGTGCGAACTGCCCGAGAGGCTGGGTGTAAGGATATTGTCCTGTTGAAATGCACGAGCACATATCCTGCTACTCCTGAAAATAGCAATCTCCTTACCATACCCGATATGCGAGAGCGATTTGGTGTGCAGGTTGGGTTGTCAGATCACACCTTGGGACTTGGTGTTGCAGTGGCGAGTGTAGCTTTGGGCGCAACAGTCATTGAAAAACATTTTACACTGAGCAGGGCCGATGGCGGCGTTGATAGTGCGTTTTCCATGGAGCCTCTTGAAATGGCAGCTCTGGTGGTTGAGGCGGAGCGTGCATGGCGGTCTCTAGGCTGTGTGCATTATGGAGTGTCGTCTGAACAGGAGAGAAAATCACTTGCATTCCGTCGCTCACTCTACATCACACGCGATCTTGAAGCTGGTCAGAAACTTGATGCCACATCTGTTCGGGCCATACGTCCGGGACTTGGATTGCCTCCGCGATATCTCGATGTTGTATTGGGCAAAAAAGTATGTGTTCCGGTGAAGCGCGGGACACCACTTTCATGGGACCTTCTGGATTGATGTCAACGGGCACTTTATGGTCTGCGCAGGATGAAGCCAGAAATGTGCTTCAGTTGTTTGGGCAGTCAGGGCTGTCGGTAAGGTTGCGTAGCGAAGAGCCATTGTTGTGGAGTCAGGCATTATCAGGGCTTTCATATATCCCGGTAATGTATTCTTCTGCCATGATTGATTATCAGCTTGAGTATTGGGCGGGTAACGGTTCAATTATTGATCTATCAGTCATTATTTCCCATGACAACCGTCCCTGTGGCATTTGGCCTTTGAGTATTTCAAAGACTGTGTCTGGCATTGTCTTGGGTTCAAATGGATATGAAATACTTCCTCCGCTCTTTGTCCCACGGTTAGCTAAAAGGAAGATCAGGAATCTTGTTGGTCAGTGTTTGGAGTGTGCGAAGACAGTGGCCGGGAATTATCAAATAGCAGCATGGATGAGCGCTGAATCGTTTATTGATGATTTTGGATTAAGCGACTGGCATGACCGTGCGTCAAGATACGGAGCAGAGATTTCCTTACAGCATGAACTCTACCTTGACCTCGCTCCTGATTTAACAGACATCAAACGAACTCTCCGCAAGAGTTATAAATCGCTGATTAGCTCTGGAGCAAAGTTGTGGAAAGTTTCGATGAATTCTCAGAAATGCCCTGCTGTATGGGAGGGGTTTCGGAATTTGCATGCAAATGTGGCGGGGCGTGTGACTCGTTCTTTTGAAAGCTGGGAAATACAACATAACGCACTAAGTTCTGGAGATGCTTTTCTTGTGTGCCTGCATGATCAGGACAATAAGCTTATCGGTGGCGGTTTTTTTCAAACAACTCGTGATGAAGGGCTTTATGCTGTTGGTGCATATGATCGTTCACTGTTCGACAAACCGTTAGGCCATGTTGTTCAGTACCGCGCGATTGAAGAGATGAAAAGGCGAGGGGTGCGATGGTACAAGATTGGTTCGAGGCCGTATCCGTCAGACAATCCTCGCCCTTCTGACAAGGAACTTGCGATTGCTGATTTTAAACAGGGTTTTGCAAGTCATATTTTCCCTCGCTATATATTGAAGCATTCAGCAGGATAGAGAAATTAGGGGTGGCGGCATGACAACGCTTAATGATTCAATCGAACGCTTTGACAGTCTGTATCGAAATATTGGAATGCGATCTCAACGTTCTTATCCGAATGAACAGCTTATTCAATTTGTTGCATCGTTGTGGTTCAGGCTTGAGTATTCACTGCGAAAAAAAGTGCGCATTCTGGAGGTTGGGTGTGGCAACGGGGCAAATCTCTGGATGCTTGCCAAAGAAGGTTTTTCCGCATATGGACTTGACTCGAGTCAGGCCGGTCTCGATATTGCCAGAAAGCACCTTCAGGAAAAATGGGGCGTCGACGCTGACTTGCAGCGCGGATCGGTCACAGCAATGCCTTATGAAAAAGACTATTTCGATGCGGTAGTGGATGTCGTCACTTTGCAGCACTTTAATCTTGCTGATTCGGAGACCGCATTGACAGAGATTAATCGTGTTCTGAAACCGGGTGGAAAATTTTTCAGCTACCGGCTTTCGGATCGATCCTGCATGTTTCTCAATTCCGGAGGCTCCTTTGTCGATGCAGTGACGGTTGATAATATTTTCAATTCGGCGATGCCATTACATAGTAACGGTCCCGTGTCTTTCTGGGGTGCTTCATTGGCACGACAGGTGTATCTGCAGCAGGGATTCGAAGTTGATGCAATAGAGCGACATTCACGCACCTATGGAAACGGCGTGTGCTCTCTTGAGTATCTCGCAATTTCAGCTCACAAATAAATGAACGATAAGCCCAGTTCTCTTGCCGATGAAAAAATGAACGAGGATATGCCGCTCGTAACCGTAGGGCTGGCATCATACAATCGTCCGCAATTGCTGAAACGGGCGATTGAATCAATACGTGCGCAGACGTATAAGAACCTCGAAATCCTTATCAGCGACAATGGAAGTACAGAGACTGAGGTCCTGCATATTATTGATGAGTTTGCTCAAACCGATCCTCGTGTCACATGCTTTCTCAATTCGCCTAACAGAGGGGCTTTCTTCAATTTCCGGTTGCTCTTGTCAAAAGCCTCGGGAAGGTTTTTTGTGTGGCTTGCCGATGACGATTATTGGAGCAATGAATTTATTGAAGATTTGCTGCAGAACGCAATAAAGAGCGGCGCTGTTTTGACGTACGGGCGGGCGGTTGTTGTTGATGTTCTTTTACCAGATGGTTCTGCTGTTGCGAAGGAGATGCCGACCACAAAATCTGGCATTGCAAGTCTGATCGCATTCGTTTGTATTGATAGCGATTCCTTCTTTTACGGGCTCTTTGAAACACGCATGGGAAAACGCTGTTTACCAGTTCTTCGAGATTGGGTTATTCCTGCTTCTATGGCTAATATATATCCATTTCTTAAATATAATTTTGTCAGCTATGTATTTCTGTACGGCTTGCTATCGTCTGGCGGATTCTGCAATGCCAGCAGTGAACGTGCAATTCATTACTGTGGCGGCAGACCGCCTTATCATCATTCATCAAAGCTTGGTTTTCAGCACATTGAGCTTTTGATCATGTATGTTCTCATTCATGCGCAGATGCTTATTCGCATTATACGGGTTTCTCTCGCAACAGGAAATATTATCGGGACATTCGCGGCGCCATGCGCAGCGTTATATTTCTTCTGCAGAAGACTCTATCTGATTATCTCACTCCGTGTGAAAATGATAGTGCCTCTAATTAGGAAATCGCAATAATTTTCACAAAACGAGGAGTTTATTGATGAGCGCAAAGCGGAAATTCAAGCATTGGTTGTACTCCAATTATCCTTTGTCTAAGGTGAAAGTCGAACGTTTTTTCGCAAACAAACCGCTGCTCAGAAGAGTACTGAGAGTTGGTTTCTCGCCTACATTCAGTGGTTGGGGAATGACTACGGTATCTAATACGCCATGGGGCAACGGTTCCGGATTATGTGCCATGAACAAGGCATTTACCCAAACAGCTGCTCTGGTATCTGAGCTGGCAGTAAAAAAAAGGATCAATCTCACGCAATTCAGAAATGAAAACATCCGGGACGTTCTTGATAAGCTGATGTGGCGTCACTACCTTGTCTATTGGACTGCTTCATATGCAGCCCAAAATACCCGCTCGGATGTAAAAAATCTTGTTGAGTGCGGCGTTTGCGACGGACTGACAGCTTTTTTTGCATTGAGTGCGGTCAGTGAGTCGGGAGGCGAATGGCATGCATATCTGTATGATGCATGGGATGCAATGCGAGAGGATCTGTTGTTAGAAAAGGAAAAAAAGAACGTCGGCGAATATGCTTATTTAAGTGTCGAGAACACCCGTGCCAACCTTTCGTCATTTTCCGGGAAGGTCTGTTTCAATAAGGGATATATCCCTGAATTATTCGCACGGGCAGAAAATCCGTCTGATCTTGTCTGGATGCATATTGACCTGAACTCTGCAACACCGACTGTTGCTGCCCTCGATTTTTTCTGGAACAAGATGGTTGTCGGCGGAGTAATTCTGCTGGATGACTACGGATGGCCGGGTTACGAAGACACCCGCGATATGATTCATCAGTGGATGCATGGGAGAAACGGATATCTGCTGCCGCTTCCGACGGGGCAGGCTATTATTTTCAAGCAATAAATGCATTTTTTCGCTCTGGCATACGGTATTCTTCCGAAAGGATGGCATAGTCGTTTTTTCATGCTTATCGGGTTGTATATTGCCCTGGGTGTTTTTGAAATGCTCGGAGTAGCCTCCATCATGCCCTTTGTGGCGCTTCTGTCCGATCCCTCGGCGCTCGGAAAGTCCTCAATCGGCAAGGCATTCGGAACGATCAGTCCGATACCCCTGGAGCAACTGCCTGTGCATTGGGTCGGCGTGGTTGTACTCGTGCTGTTTATCGCAGGGAATCTGCTCGGCTTAGCCTCTACGTGGCTGTCTATCCGTTTTGCTGCCCGCCTTGGAATACGGCTTGCGGGAGATATCTCCGCCGGTTTCTTTGCCAAAGGTTACCAGTTCATACGCTCTGAAAGTCCTGCGGTATTGGCAAATTATACGGTTCGTGAGATTGATCGTGCTGTTTCCGGCGGAATTCTGCAACTTTGTCTTGTTGTCAGCAGGAGCTTTCAGGTGCTGCTGGTGGTGGGTGTTCTTGTCTTTATTTCTCCGTTGTTTTCCGCAGCGTTTGCTATTGTTTCATTGATCATGTATACAATTTTCTTTCGCATCCTGAGAACTCGCATGAACAGGGCAGGAGAGGATATTCTTGAGGCAACGGGTCGGGCAGTTCAGGCATCTGCCGAATTATTCGGATCGGCCAAGGAAGTCATGACTCGCGGGAACCTGACCTATTTTATCGGCGGCGTCCGAGAGTGGCTTTTTAAGTACCATAAGGCAGATGAAGTGTCTCGTGTTTTCCCTATGGTGCCCAAGTATCTCATAGAGCTTACGGCTTTTTCCATGCTTCTAGCTGTGCCAATTTATCTCTCATGGAGTGGGGCTGACTATCGTTCGATAGTTCCCTATATTGCCTTGTTTGCATATGCCGGTTATCGCTTGCTTCCAAGCATTCAACAGGTCTTTTCGAGCCTGAGTATTCTGAAATTCAATGCCTCCGCAATTGTATATCTTGAAAAAAATATCCGTGAGGCAACTGAACGAAAACAAAGACCGATGAGAATACCGCGAATGTCATTAGGAATAACACTGAACGCGGTTGTCTATGCGTATCCCGGTTGTGACAAACCGGCTCTGTCCGATGTATCGCTGCGTATTCAGCGATCTGAAAAGGTAGCAATTGTCGGTATTTCAGGAAGCGGCAAGACGACGCTTCTGGACATTCTGCTTGGGCTGGCTGTTCCCTCATCCGGCAAGTTGTTTGTTGACGGCAATGAGTGCTCTGAGAGACGTCTGGTATGGGAAGCCCGCGCAGTCGGGTATGCGCCTCAGACTCCGTTGATTTTGTCAGCATCAGTCGCCGAAAATATCGCGTTCGGCATAGTACCGGATACTATTGATAGTGAACGATGCCGCACAGTTGCTCAATTGGCACTTATCGATGATGTCATTAGCGCATTGCCTCACGGCTATGAAACAAAACTTGGAGGAGAGGGGACAGCTCTTTCCGGCGGGGAGAGTCAACGCATAGCTATTGCTCGTGCTCTGTACCATTCTCCTGATATTATTATGCTTGATGAGCCAACGAGTGCTCTTGATCCGAATATATCATCGCGATTGATTGGAAACTTATGCGCTTCGACTTTTGAAAAGACGGTTATTGTTGTAACACACGATTGGGATTCGCTTCCATTGTTCGATAAGATCGTCGTTGTTGATGGCGGTCATATTGTCAGCGTCGGTATGTTTAAAGATGTTGCTGGTGCAGTGGAAGAACTCCGCAGGCGAGAGGCTGATACTGTTTGATGCTTCATAATTATTCCTTGATAATAGGGAGAACTCTATGAAAGCTGTGATTCTTGCCGGCGGGCTTGGTACGCGCATCAGCGAAGAGACTGTTTCACGCCCCAAGCCTATGATCGAGATCGGCGGCAAGCCAATACTCTGGCATATTATGAAGACGTATTCAACTCATGGGATAAATGAGTTTATCGTCTGCTGTGGATACAAGGGTTATATAATCAAGGAGTATTTCGCAAACTATTTTCTTCATATGTCCGACGTGACGTTCGATATTGAGCGCAACGAGATGCAGGTGCATCAACGCTATGCAGAGCCATGGAAAGTAACCCTTGTAGATACCGGAGAGCAGACCATGACTGGAGGGCGGCTGAAACGCGTTTCCTCATTTCTCGAACATGAGGACGCATTTTGTTTTACCTATGGCGACGGGGTTTCTGATGTCAATATTTCAAAGCTGGTTGCATTTCATAAGAAACATGGCAAGCTGGCTACTGTAACTGCGGTTCAGCCTGCCGGCCGCTACGGTGCTCTCGATCTTTCCGGATTGTATGTCCGAGGCTTTATCGAAAAACCAAAGGGTGACGGAGGTTGGATCAACGGCGGTTTTTTTGTGCTTTCGCCGAGATGTCTGAGATATATTTCCGGAGATACTATGCCTTGGGAATCAGAGCCGCTCGCCCAGCTTGGTCGCGAGGGAGAGCTTATGGCATATCAGCATACCGGGTTCTGGCAGCCCATGGATACGCTGCGCGACAAGAATCATCTTGAGGAACTCTGGCAGCGTGGAGAGGCGCCATGGAAGGTCTGGAAATGAATACTGAATTCTGGCGCGGCAAGCGTGTATTTATGACCGGACATACTGGCTTCAAGGGCGGATGGCTCAGTCTATGGCTTCATTCACTTGGTGCTGAAGTGCATGGATATGCGTTGCCTGCTCCTACATCGCCCAACCTGTTTTCCATTGCCGGTATTCCATCAATTATGGCAACCAGCACATTGCACGACATCGGTGACGGCAACGCATTGAAACGGATGATGCTCAGCGCTGCGCCTGACGTCGTTTTTCATCTTGCTGCACAGTCGTTGGTTCGGGCTTCCTATCAGCAGCCGGTTGATACGTTCCGGACGAATGTCATGGGTACGGTAAATCTTCTGGAGGCGGTGAGGCAGGTAAATAGCGTGCGGGCTGTTGTCAATGTAACAACTGACAAATGCTATCTCAACCGGGAGTGGTTTTGGGGTTATCGTGAGGATGAGCCTTTGGGCGGACATGATCCGTATTCAGCAAGCAAGGCGTGCTCGGAACTGGTGACAGCAGCATATAGAGCCTCATTTCTTCATGCTTCTGCGGCAGCAATTGCAACCGCTCGTGCCGGTAATGTTATTGGCGGCGGTGATTGGGCGGCTGATCGTCTGATTCCTGATCTGCTCCGCGCTGGAGATGCCGGTGAAGAACTTGCCATTCGTTCGCCGCAAGCCACCCGGCCGTGGCAACATGTGCTTGAGCCGCTTTCCGGATATCTGCTTCTTGCAAAGTGTTTGTTCGAACAGGGAGATCTTTTTGCTGATGCATGGAACTTTGGGCCGTCTGATTCAGATGCAAAGACAGTTCAATGGATTGTCGACTACATTGAATCAGTATCCCCATCTTTTAAATGGAGATACGACCAGCTCGAGCAGGCGCATGAAGCGCATGCCCTGAGGCTGGACAGCAGCAAGGCGCGTCTGATATTAAACTGGCATCCTTGCTGGAATCTGCAGCAGGCACTTGACCGCACACTTGCGTGGCATAGCGCATGGCGTTCCGGATCAGACATGCATGCTTTTTCCCTATCGCAGATTGAGGAGTATGTCCGGACAGTCCGTGAGAAGGCGCATGGTACGGTTTGAATTTGGCGATACGCCTTTGCAGGGCGTTGTTGTTGTTCAAAGGACCCGAATTGAAGATCAGAGAGGATATCTTTCGCGACTTTGTTGTGCTAAAGAATTTGCTCCCCACGGGTTCCCCGGTTTTGTTGCGCAGATGAATCTGACACTGACTCGTCGAATGGGTGCGGTCCGCGGTATGCATTTTCAGTATCCACCGCATGCGGAAGTGAAAGTCATCAGTTGCTTGCGTGGGACTGTGTACGATGTGGTCATTGATTTGCGATGCTCTTCACCCACCTATCTTCAATGGCATGGAGAAGTGCTGTCAGCCGAGAACCAGAGAAGCCTCATAATTCCTGAGGGATTCGCACATGGATTTCAAACACTGGAGAACGACGTTGAACTTCTCTACCTGCACAGCGTTGCCTATGAGCCCGCATTTGAGGGCGCTGTTAATGCTGCTGACCCCCGATTTGCGATATCCTGGCCTCTTGAGATCAGCGAAATGTCTGAGAAGGATCGCAGTCATCGGATGATTGATAATGATTTTCAGGGGATTATTTTATGAAGTGCCGTCATTGCGAAGCAGAACTTACTCTGCCATTTGTCGATCTCGGCAGCTCTCCGCCATCAAATGCATATCTTTCAGCCGACACGGTGAAAACACCTGAAAAATGGTATCCGCTGCGGGTGCTTGTCTGCGAACAGTGCTGGCTTGTCCAGACGGAGGATCATGCCCATGCAACAGAACTTTTCTCTGCTGATTATGCCTATTTCAGTTCTTTTTCTTTAACATGGCTTCGTCATGCTCAACAGTTTGTCTCAGACATGGCAAAGCGTTTTGATCTGGGCGGTTCTTCAATGGTTATTGAGGTTGCCGCTAATGACGGATATCTCCTTCAATATGTCAGTGAGCGGAAGATACCATGTCTTGGCATTGAGCCGACTGCAAGCACAGCGGCAGCAGCTCGTGCCAAGGGAGTTGAGATTATTGAGGACCTTTTTGGAGTGAAACTTGCTGAGAAACTTGTTGCACAAGGGATTCGAGCTGACTTGATGGTTGCTAATAATGTACTTGCACATGTGCCGGATATTAACGGCTTTGTCTCCGGAATTTCTCATCTGTTGTCTCCGAACGGAGTGGCGTCGTTTGAATTTCCCCATCTGGTGCGTCTTGTTGCAGAGAATCAGTTTGATACAATATATCATGAACATTTTTCTTATCTTTCGTTGACAGCTGTGCAGAAAATATTTGCTCGCAACGGCTTGACCGTCTTCGATGTTGAGAAGATTTCCACGCATGGGGGCAGCTTGCGGGTGCTTGCTCAACGTTCAGATACCGGGCTGCACTTATGCAGTGAAAAAGTCTCGGTTATACTTGCCGAAGAAACCAAGGCCGGCATCTCCACGCGCGCTTATTATGAAGGATTTCAGATGAGGGCGAATCGGGTCAAGAATGATCTTCTTGTCTTTCTCCTTGATGCCGCTCGATCCGGCAAAAATGTTATTGCCTATGGGGCTGCCGCAAAAGGAAATACTCTGCTGAACTATGCTGGAGTTCGACCGGATCTTATTGCCTTTGTGGTAGACCGGAATCCGGCCAAGCAAGGTAAATTCATGCCTGGTAGCCGAATTCCCATTGTGCCTGAAGAACGTCTATATGCTGACAAGCCTGATTATGTGCTTATTCTTCCCTGGAATCTGGAGTTCGAAATTATGGAGCAGCTATCCGCAGTACGCGTGTGGGGCGGTAGATTTGTAAAAGCCGTACCGTCTTTGCAGATGCTTGGAGAAGGTGCTTAAACCTATGCGCGTGCTTGTTACCGGAGCAAGCGGTTTTATTGGCAGTTATCTGATACCGCTTCTTGTCAGGGATGGGCATGAAGTTACAGCCGTCTCATCCCGCCCTATCAATTCAGAAAGCGGTAAGGTCCGATGGGTTAGAGCGGATCTTCTTGATGAGCATAATTGCCGCGCTCTCATGGATCAGTCAAAGCCTGAGTGTCTCGTGCATCTTGCTTGGTATGCAGTGCATGGAAAGTTCTGGTCTGCATCAGAAAACTTTCAGTGGATACATGCCTCAACTAATCTACTCAGATTGTTTTTTGATAACGGAGGCCGGCGCTTTATTGGTGCAGGAACCTGTGCAGAATACGATTGGTCATACGGATATTGCAGTGAGGCAAAAACTCCGGCTGTTCCGCGGACCATTTATGGAAAAAGCAAGGATGCTTTGCGTCAATATACACAAATCTTCTGCGAACAGAATCAGCTTGAATGGTTCTGGACGAGGATTTTTTTTCCATATGGTATAGGCGAGCCGGAAGGTCGACTTATACCGTCAGTCATCAGGGCAATGCACCAGGCGGAAACGGTCAACTGTTCTCATGGCCAACAGTACCGGGACTTTCTCCATGTTGCCGATGCGGCTTCAGCCCTTGCGCATCTCATAACCTCCTCTGCGCAAATAGGCATTTTCAATATTGCATCAGGCTTGCCGATCAAGCTTGCGGACATTATACATCTTTGTGCCAGACACTTTGAACATCTGCCTAATATTATGTTCGGTTCGGTCCATGTTCCGGACGATGATCCAATAATGCTGGTCGGATCTGTTGAAAAGCTACGCGCATCGGGTTGGACTCCTGAGATATCCCTTGAAGATGGTATTGCTCGCTATATACATGACTACAGACGTTTATTAAGGAGTTAAAATGGATCCGGCAAGTCAGTTTAAAAATGAGCGCAAGCAGATTAGGGATTTTCTCGGCACCAATGCTCCAGGAAAGAACATGACAACGTCCTGGATGAATTATGCACAGGAGCACAAGTACTCTTACCAGTTTGACTGGCTCGGGCGCCCGATTATCCAGTATCCGCAGGACATTGTTTCCATGCAGGAGCTTATATGGACGATTCGCCCAGATCTTATCATTGAAACCGGCATAGCGCATGGCGGTTCTCTGGTATTCAGCGCATCGATTCTGTCGCTTCTGGATGTGGTTGATGCCATAGAGTCAGGTGTGGTTTTTGACCCTCGGCAGTCTTCACGAAAGGTGATAGGGATTGATATCGATATCCGTGATCATAATCGTACCGCCATCGATGCTCATCCAATGGCCTCGCGAATTCAGATGATACAAGGTTCCAGCATCGCACCGGAGATCGTGGATCAGGTGCGACAGATAGCTGCCGAGTATAAGCGCATCCTTGTCTGCCTGGATTCCAACCACACGCACGACCATGTACTCGCTGAACTCGAAGCCTATGCGCCGCTCACCTCGGTGGGGAGTTACTGCGTGGTGTTCGACACAATCATCGAAGACATGCCCAAGGCGATGTTTCCCGACCGCCCATGGGGGCCAGGAAACAATCCCAAAACCGCTGTCTGGGAATATCTCAAGGTCCATCCTGAATTCGAGATTGACAAGAGCATTCAACGCAAGCTGCTGATTACCGTGGCACCGGAAGGATATCTTCGGCGGATTCATTAAGCATAAAACAGGCATTATAGAGATTTATTATTGACAGCAGAAGTCACTATTGTCAGGCTTGGAAAAAAATACGAGACGGCATGGATAAAGAAATAAAAGGAAAAGATATGCCATGACTCGAAATATAACGATTTTTCTTGTTCTTGGTACTCGTCCCGAAGCAATTAAGTTAGCTCCTTTGGCGTTAGTTGGTCGTCAAAGGAAGGAGTTAAAGATAGTATTGTGCAATACTGGGCAGCATCGTCAGATGTCTGACCAAGCACTAAAACTGTTTGATCTGCGCGCTGATGTTGATCTCAATATCATGAAAGATGACCAGACGCTTACCGATATTACCGGAAGTATTCTGAGCAAACTTCAAGCAACCTTCAAATATTATCAGCCTGACTGGATAGTCGTTCAAGGAGATACGACTACCGCATTTGCCGCAGCTCTTGCTGCTTTTTATGAAAAACTTCCTGTTGCCCATGTTGAGGCCGGATTGCGATCTGGCAATATCTATGCCCCTTGGCCGGAAGAGATGAACCGGCGTTTAATTACACAATTAACGACAATGCACTTTCCGCCCACTCAGTCGGCGGCTGAAGCTCTGCGCGCAGAAGGCATTCCGGAATCAAAGCTATTGGTCACCGGAAACACAGGCATTGACGCGCTGAAATGGATGATGAATAAATTGAGTGACAATCCTTCTCTTTGTGTTCATGAGAGGTCTTTTTTAACCGGATCGGCAGGCACTCAATCTTTTGAAAGACCATATGTTTTGATCACATGTCACCGTCGTGAAAGCTTTGGTCCCGGATTAGAAACAATTTGCATGGCTATCGGGAGATTGGCAAAGCTTTTTCCAGCTTATGATTTCATATATCCTGTTCATCCTAATCCGCATGTAAGGCAAGCGGTACACGCATTGCTGGGACGGGGACAGTATGCAAATGTGCAGCTAATCAATCCTCTTGATTATTTGCCCTTTGTTTGCCTGATGTCCAGAGCTGAGCTTATTCTTACTGATTCCGGCGGCATTCAGGAGGAGGCACCAAGTCTTGGCAAGCGTGTTGTCGTGCTCAGAAACGAAACAGAGAGAACAGAAGGTTTGAAAACGGGATTTATACGTTTGGCAGGAGCCGATTTTGAAAGGATTGTGGCGTATACCCATGATGCGTTGTCAGGCATATGGGTCGCACCTGCTGCTGGGTCTGATGTCTATGGAGATGGAAATGCATCTGACCGAATTTTAGATTGTCTGCGTGCTTTTTCAGGGGATGTTATCTAATGGATATCTTGGCGGTTTCCTATGTCCTGCCGCCGTATCTGTATCCGCAGGCTATCCAGATCGGAAGGTTGCTGTATCATCTTGAAGCCAACATTGGGGTTGTGAGCGGCACGGTCAGAACCCATGCCGTCGGTCTTGATTGCTATCCGGATTTCAATCAGAAACTTGCCTTTCGGCTGACGGTTCCGCACAAAACGAGATTGTCTGGTCTGGCTGAACGATTAGCGACCTATCTGCTCCCCTTCTATGCGCGCTGTCCGGACGAGTTTAGAGGATGGATTCCAAAGGCAGAAAAAAAGATTCTCGATCTTCTTCCTGATACAGGACTGAACCCGAAGGTTTTGATATCCTTCGGTGAGCCTATGTCTGACCATCTGCTTGGACTCCGCCTTAAAAAACAGCTCCGGCTCCCGTGGATTGCTCATTTCAGCGATCCATGGGCGGACAGCCCTTTTCGCCGTTATTATGTTCTGTCAAATCTGATCAATAAACGGATGGAGGCTGACGTTATTCATCAGGCAGACAGGGTGGTATTTACATCTCAAGAAACGCTTGAACTAGTCATGAGAAAGTATCCAAATGAGTATGAACGAAAAGCGAGAGTTATCCCCCACGGATATGAATCTGCGCTATATATCGGCAATGCGCGGAAATCCTCATCTGAAACCGTTATTCGCTATCTTGGCAATTTCTATGGACATAGAACTCCCCTGCCGTTATTCAAGGGCTTAACACGAATTCATGAAGAATGTCCTGAGATCTTGCAACATGTAGTTTTTGAACTCGTCGGAAACATTCCCGCAAGGATGCTGAACAATACGTGGTATCGCTCACTGCCTCCAAGTCTGGTTCGTATTGTGCCCACCGTGACATATTCGGAGGCGCTCAGTCTAATGTCCTGTTCTGATACGCTGCTCGTTATTGATAGTCCTGCAGATTTAAGCGTTTTTTTACCAAGCAAACTAGTGGACTATCTGGGATCTGGCGTTCCCATACTGGGCATCGTTCCTCCGGGAGCATCAGCTCAGCTTATTCAAAGACTGGGGGGGATGGTTGCGAATCCGTCATCTGAAACAGAGGTTGCTGTCGCCTTAAGAATTACAATTGAAATGGCCAAACGGAGAAGATCTAATCAGAGCGACGGGGATTGGGGGAACGCTGATGTTCTTCAAGAATATCGCGCAGAAACGGTCGCACGGCAATTCCTTTCTATTATTCATGAAGCTATCGGCAGCAACTGAGTGACTGCAATGGCCCGAAAGTTCTTCCTATACGGTTATTATGGATTCGGCAATGTAGGCGACGATCTTCTTCTCGCATCAATTGAATCATATATTCGAATGAAAGACTCGAACGTTCAGTTCATTGTAAGGAGCTTCAAAGGTTCAGAATGTTTTTCTGACAAAACCTATATTCATTTTACAAATATTGAACACATTCTTCATCGTCAGGATCTGTCGAAGCCAATGCGTCTCCTTTGCTATGTCCGTCTGTTAGCTAATGCAATGAAAGGATGCGGTTGTTTCATTTTCGGCGGAGGCACCGTATTTCATGCGCGATCCTCGTCAACTTTTAATCTCCTGCTGATCGCGCTAACTGTTGCTTTAGCTCGGTTACGGGCCATGAGAATTTTTGCGATAGGAGTCGGCGTTGGAAAACTGCCTTCCGGTCTGACAAGATGGCTTATGAGTTTCATTCTCTACTTGTCAGAAGATTTTGCAGTTCGTGACAATTCATCATATGAAAATTGTCGTGGAATTATCGGATTTTCTCGCATACGCCATACAGCTGATCTCGTTTTTAGTCTGCCGATTAGGCCTGCATATCTCCCTAAACAAGAGAGTTTCAAAGAACAAATCCGAATTGGAATCAGCCTTTCCGCAAGCGATATAGGATTTGAGCGTGAACATGGGAACTTTTATCTAAGACTGACCGAGGCACTTCATGATCTCATCAGGGCGGACTATTATCTAATTTTTTATTCATTCCAAGAGCTCAAAACCGATTGCAGTGCAGTATCCGACACCGCTTTGTTTGAAAGAGCAACGGGAGGAGCTTTTTCGGCACAAATTCGTACTATATCGGCTTCATCTCATATTGAAGAATTGGCAGAGCAGTTTTCTTCTCTGGATATTGTTATAGGAATGCGATTTCATAGTTTAGTTGTAGCCGCATTGATTGGCAAACCATTTATCGGCTTAGGGCGAGACGACAAGCTTCGAAACTTGTGTGAGACACTTGGGATGCCGTTTCTCAGCATTGACGCCATCGAATATGGAGATATAGTGCGAGCGGTTCAGGCAGTGAAGAGCATTAAGCCTGATATGCGGAAAGTTCAGGAGCTTAAGAATAAGTCTTTAGAAAACTTTGTGCATTTGGAGGCTGTTTTTCAATGAGAATCATTCTGCATGGATTTGGCGCATTCCCGGCTATATTCTGGCATATGATTAACTATGCCAAGAAAAACCATACTGAAGCACAATGGGCGATCATCTTAACTTCCGACCACTATGAAGCTGAGTTTATCGCTCTTCTCGGAAGGGAAAACGTAATGGTTTTAAAAAGTAATGAACAAGGGGGGATATCGGCGGAATATCAGCAACCATATCCTGGACACCTTTTTCGTGATATCGATACAGAAAAGAGAACATTCAAGCATGCAAAATCAGCAGTTCAGTTTAATCGTGCAATGGCTATCTACCGTCAGATGCGTCATTTTATGAATCGTTTCGGTCCCACGCATGCATTGGTGTCTCAGGTTGAAGGATTTGATGGAAAAGCATTTATTGCAGCGGCGCATGAATTGAGCGCGGAGATTGTCGTTCCTACTTCATGCCGTAATATCGGAGGCATCTTTTTTTCTCCAAATGCCCAAGAGTCGATTCCATCCTATGCGAATATGAATTCATCTGGAGCCATGGACCGGGCTGCTGAGTTTCTTGAACGGTTTCGCGACGTACCGAACCCGGCACGCTTTGCTGCCAATGCCGGCAATGATGTTATTTTGGAATCTTTCCAGAAGCCCTTTATGGTACGCATATTAAATACAATGCGTCGCTGGACATCTTCTTCAGGTCAGTTCGAATGGGACTATCTTCGTGCCAGCGTTCTGAATAATCTCCCTGTTTTGCGAGATGTATGGTGGGGAGCGCGACGCCGGAAAAATCAGCGCTACTGCGATATTGATTCCCTTAATCAACTGCCTGATAAATTTATTTTTTATCCATTGCAATATTCCCCTGAATCTTCAATTAACACACCGGCTCCTTATTTTGTGGATCAAATGAGAGCTATTGACGCAATTCGCCATTCGATGCAGAGTGACTGCAGGCTCGTTGTAAAAGAACATCCTGCATGTATCTTGATCCGCAACGGATCGTTTGTAAAGCGTCTTCAACATACTTCAGGCGTGGTAGTCGCACATTATACATTGCCTGGACTTGAGATTGTGAAGAAGGCGGGGTTGACCATATCGGTTACTGGGACCGCAACGCTGGAGGCTTTTTTGCTTGGGCGCTCCGCTATTACACTGGGCAGCTCGCTGGTTTCAGCCTCGCTGGGAGGTGTCTGCCCGATTGATGCTTTGCCGGACAGAATTGCGACAACGCTCAATTGTACGATTTCTGACAATGAAATCCTGTCGTTTCTTGCTCGTCTTTTCGATGTTCATCACAATGTAATTTGGGGTTCGCCAGGGATTCCGGGAGAGCCGGTGCTAAGAGAGGGAAACATTGTGCGTTTTGCAAATGGTTTTTTTAATCACTGCCATCGCATACAGGAGAAAGCTGTGTGCTGATTTTTCCTGTGGAGCGCCTGATCCAAAATCACAGAGAGTGTCCGTTATGTGGCCACCATGGATCCTGGACGATATCTTTTTATGATGACGAACAAAAAAAGACAATTCGGCGTGAACATGGATATTGCTGGTTGCTCTGCGCTCGATGCGGAAACGGTTTCCCTTCTATAGAGCCAGAGTTTGCTCAGTTGCAGTCATATTGGAATCGGAATCGTATCGAATCTGGCAAACAACTAATATCAGAAGCTGTCTGGAAAGAGAGATTGGATCAGGCGGAAACATGGGCAAATAGGACATATGAGTTTGCAAGACCATTTATCAAATCCGGCATGTCGAGATATCTTGATGTCGCATGCGGACTTGGTGCTTCAGTGGGGCTCTTTCAACGCCTCGGTTGGCAGTCTGAAGGTATTGACGCGGATCCTAATACGAGCGTATTTCACGAAAAATTCGGCATCAAGGTAACAATCGGGCAGATAGAAACTCTCAAAACACAATTATTTTTTGATATTGTCTCAATCTCCCATGCAATTTATTTTGTAAAAGATCCCAGGCAATTTATTCAACGTGTGCGAGAACTGCTGGCCGAAAAAGGATTATTTCTTGTGATATTGAGCGACTTGCTCTCCTCATTAAATATCGGACGTCCGGGATATGCTCATACGTGGTATCCGACAAAAGAATCACTTGTTTATGTGCTAGAACAGGAGGGATTTCAGATTATTCAGTCTAAATCATTGAAGGGCTCCATTCTGGTATTAGCGCAAGTTGATGACAAGAAGATCCCGATTGGCCATCCGCTTCGATCCTATATCGCCCATAGGACACAGTGGTTAAGACAGTTTCTGATTGGCCGGCCAAGATTGCTTCTCGCGAGAGGAGTAAAAGGCATTCGCAATTTACTCTCATAAGCGTACTCGACCGACATATGAGGATTGTCCATGTTATAACAGGCCTTGGCCAAGGTGGAGCCGAAGGTGTGCTATATCGATTGACAGAAGCTACTCAAAGATCTCTGCAGCATACTGTGATCTCTCTTACAGACAAAGGAATATACGGAGACAGAATGCGCGCACTAGGCATTCGCATTGAAACCCTCGATATGCCAAGAGGGCGTATTACTTGTTCTGGTCTGAAAAAATTATTGCTTCTGATGCGGGAATTGCAACCGTCAGTTGTGCAGACATGGATGTACCATGCTGACCTAATTGGCGGGTTAGTGGCACGATGGGCAGGAGTGAAAACTATAGTATGGGGAATTCGCAATTCCACACTTGACGCCAAAAACTCTTCGCTCTCATCCCGTATTGTCGCCCGTCTTTGTGCTCGACTTTCGCCTCTTATTCCCGCGGCAATAGTATCATGTTCAGAGTCAGCGGCAATTTTGCATATACAGAAAGGATATGAAGCGCGTAAAATTTTTGTTATTCCAAATGGTTATAATCTCGATCGTTTTCTTCCAAATAGCACTTTGCGGTCTATGATGAGAGATTCCCTGAATATTGATGAAACCTTGTTTCTCATTGGAAGTGTCGCCAGATGGGATCCGCAAAAAGACCATAAGACATTACTGCATGCAATTTCAATGCTTATTGAACATAATCCTCACGTTCGTTGTGTTCTGATTGGAAAAGGAATGGATCGGGACAATCATCTGCTTCTCCAAATGATTAATCAACTTCATATTTCTGATCATGTCATCTTGCTAGGACCTCGAGATGATATTCCGGCTATAATGAACGCCGTCGATCTCAATGTAGTATCGTCGCTCTACGGAGAGGCATTTCCGAATGTTATCGCTGAAGCGATGGCTTGTGGAACGCCTTGCGTCGCGACCGATATAGGCGATGCGAGTCTCATAATTGGCAACGATGGATGGATAGTTCCTGTTGCTAATCCGGTTGCACTGGCTGACGCTATTGTCAAAGCCATACGATTTCTCTCCGATACTCAGGCAGCAGATCTAAAGAGGCGGTGTCGCGAACGCATCGTTTTGTCTTTTAGCATGGAGCGCATGGTGAACAAATATATGGCGATTTGGATGACTACCGCAAACCGGCATGACTTGTAAATCACACGCAATTGACAGGATAACCATTCGAACCGGTTCCGAAAGCCAGAGATATATATGAGCAATTGGCAACAGAGAGATAAAAGCTCCATGGTCGTTTTGATGGCATCGAGAGAGAATTATGGGTAATCACAGCCAAGAAGTTGCAAGAGGTGAGCGCTTTGCATTCGGCGCCAACTGGGTGCGGTTTCTTGAACTGCTTGATGACGGGAAAATCGCAATGGCTGAGCAGTCGCTCCTGGATATGCTTCAGGTGGATCACCTGCAGGGTTATTCCTTTCTTGATGTTGGGTCGGGAAGCGGACTTTTCTCATTGGCCGCACGAAGACTTGGAGCGCGCGTTCGATCATTCGATTATGATCCACAGTCGGTTGCATGTACGGCTGAACTCAAATGCCGATATTTTCCTGATGATCCTGACTGGATTGTGGAGGAAGGCTCAGCTCTTGATGTGCCCTGGCTGGAAAGCCTTGGGCGGTATGATATTGTCTACTCATGGGGAGTGCTGCATCATACGGGCTGCATGTGGAATGCGATCGGCAACGCTGTTTCACGGGTTGCGGAAAACGGACAGTTATTTATTGCAATTTATAACAACCAGGGCTGGATTTCACATTATTGGCGCCTCGTGAAGCAAATCTACAATAGAAGCGGTTTCGGTCGCGTTGGCATGATTCTGTTACATATGCCGTATCTTTGCGGTCTTCGGTGGTTGGCAAGAAAGATGAGTGGTCGTCCACTGGAACGCGGCATGGATCTTTGGCGTGATGCCATGGACTGGCTTGGCGGATATCCATTTGAGGTGGCGCAACCTGTTGAGATAGTTAGATTTATAGAAAAATACGGCTTTCTTCTCTCTCGGCAAAAAACATGCGGACGCCGCATGGGATGCAATGAGTTTGTTTTCAGGAGGATTGTTTAAATCATGTGCGGCATTAGCGGTTATTTCAGCGCCTCTTTTGGGGAGCAGCCCGATGTGATCAATGCAATGAGCGGTTTGCTTGCTCACCGTGGCCCTGATAATTGCGGTGTCTGGGAAGATCGGAGCGCGGGAATTGTCCTTGCTCATCGCCGCCTTTCTATTCTCGATCTTTCTCCAGCCGGGCACCAGCCCATGGAGTCCTCATCCGGTCGCTATATTATCGTCTACAACGGGGAAATCTATAACTGCTCGGACATACGTGCAGAGCTTGATCGCTCTGCACATTGTGTCTGGCGCGGACATTCGGATACCGAAGTTATGCTTGCTTCGATTGAGCAATGGGGCATTGGGCAGGCGCTTCCGAGATGGAACGGTATGTTTGCACTCGCTCTGTGGGATCGTCAGGAGAGGACGCTGACATTAATCCGCGATCGTCTTGGCGAGAAGCCGCTTTATTACGGTAGGATAGGTAAGCACTTTGTATTCGGTTCAGAATTGAAGGCTCTGCGCGCATTCCCCGGTTTTTCTGCTGATATTGATCAAGAAGCGCTCTTTCTTTTCCTTCGTCATGGGTACGTACCTGCGCCGCTCAGCATATACCGAAACATCAGGAAATTGCCTCCTGGGATGCAGCTTGCCGTACATTCTCCTGAGAGTATTGACAATCCGGCTCCCTACTGGTCTATGCAAACCATTGCACACCAAGGCCTCCTCAGTCCCTTTAATGGAAGTGAAAAGGATGTATTGAGTGAACTTGAGCGCATTCTTGCGCTGACGATCAGGCGTCAAATGATTGCGGATGTGCCGCTTGGAGCGTTTCTGTCTGGAGGCATTGACAGCAGCGTTATTGTCGCACTTATGCAACGTCAGGCCTCTCGTCCCGTAAAGACATTTACCATCGGGTTCCATGAAAACAGCCATAATGAAGCTCACTATGCGAAAGCAGTTGCTCGACACATGGGGACAGAACACACGGAATTTTTCGTCACTCCGGATGATGCTCTTCAGGTTATTCCCAAGCTTCCCATTATTTATGATGAGCCGTTTGCCGATTCCTCACAGATTCCAACGTGCCTCCTTGCAGCGCTTACGCGTCAACATGTGACAGTGAGTCTCTCTGGTGATGGCGGAGATGAGTTATTTGGAGGATATGATCGCTATTTCTGGGCAATTGACATCTGGCGCTATATTCGCACTGTTCCGCGTGCGGTAAGAAGCATGGCGGGAATGGTCGCGTCACACATAAAGCCAAGCGTTATCAATGCTATTACATCCATTCTCCCTGATCGGTATCGTATCAGCAATGCCGGGGACAAGTTTCATAAGTTTCTTGAACTTGTTGATGTTTCAACTCCTGATGAGCTCTACCTGAAACTTCTCTCACAAATTAAGCGTCCCGAAATGATCCTGAACGGCAGGCCAATTCTCTCTCAGGCGTCCGAAGGCTCAGACGGTTGGCCATCGCTTTTGCACTATATGATGTATAGAGATGCAACCAATTATCTCCCCGATGACATTATGGTGAAAGTCGACCGCGCTTCAATGGCAGTAGCTCTTGAATCCCGTGCACCATATCTCGATCATTCCCTTATTGAGTTCGCATGGACACTACCGATACACATGCGGATAAAGAACAGAACGCCGAAATGGCCTTTACGGCAAATCCTTGCATCCTGTATCCCGACGGAGCTCATCGATCGTCCCAAGATGGGGTTTGCTGTTCCGATCAATGACTGGTTGCGGGGACCGCTTCGGCAATGGGCGGAAGCATTGCTGGATGAGCAACGACTCAGGCAGGAAGGCTTCTTTAACCCCGATTCTGTCCGGATGCTGTGGAGTCAACACATAGGAGCATCCCGAAACCATCAGTATCCGATTTGGTGCGTTCTCATGTTTCAGGCATGGAAAGAACAATGGCACTCATGAAAAGAAAAATCCTTTTTTTAGTCACTGAAGACTGGTTTTTTTATTCTCATTTTTTTGATCGTGCATGCGCAGCAATCGATTCCGGGTATGATGTTGTAGTTTTGACTCGTGGTGAAACATGCAAAAGCGCAATCGAAGGCAGAGGAATCCGTGTCCTGCCTTTGCGCATGAATCGAAGCGGCATGAATCCCTTTTCTGAAACGGCTTCAATAGCTAATATTCTGCGCGCATATCGGACTGAACGGCCGGATCTTGTACATCACGTTGCTTTAAAGCCGATTCTTTATGGTACGCTAGCTGCAAAAATTGCAAATGTTCGCTCTGTGGTGAATGCTCCGGTCGGCATGGGCTATCTTTTTACATCACAACGCAAATCGGTTCTTGCGTTAAGTTCTTTGGTTATGATTGCATTACGCTGGCTTATGAACCATCCTGGCAGCCGGGTAATCCTTGAAAACAGGGATGATCGGGATTATTTTGTGGAACAGCGAATCGCCCTCTCCAAAAACATATCTCTAATTCGCGGTGCAGGCGTCGATACGAAGCGATTTTCGGTATCCCCCGAACCAGAAGACATCCCGGTTGTTTCATTGGTTGCACGCATGCTGCGGGATAAAGGCGTGAATGAATTTGTGGAAGCTGCCCGCATTCTGAAAGGACGAGGGCTGCATGCCCGGTTTATGCTTGTCGGCAATCCGGATCCTCAGAATCCTGCATCTCTGGAGGAAAAGCAGTTGCAGGATTGGGCTTCTGAGCGAGTTGTCGAATGGTGCGGCTTTCGCTCCGATATTCCTGATGTTCTTGCAAAGAGCAACATCGTCTGCTTGCCGTCATATCGGGAAGGACTTCCGAAGGCTCTTCTTGAAGCAATGGCTTGTGGCAGAGCAATTGTTGCTACAGATGTATCTGGTTGCCGTGAGGCGGTCGATCACGGAGTGAATGGGTTTCTGGTTCAGCCTCGAAACGCACTTGCGCTTGCTGATGCATTGCAGAAAGTCCTGACCGATCCTTCCCTTCGGGCTGAGATGGGAAGAAGAGGGCGGCAACGAGCTGAATCTGAATTTGCCAATGAAATTGTCGTTCGCAACACTCTATCTCTCTATGAGGAGTTGTTGTCAGTATGATCATTCTTGTTACCGGTTCTTCTGGGTTTATAGGCAGGACGCTTTGTTTTCAGCTATCACGTTCAGGAGCAACCCTTCGCATCGTTAGCCGAAATCATATTATACGTCATAATAATTGGGAGCAGATTAAAATTCCCGCAATCAACGCCGCAACTGATTGGCGTGAGGCACTTCATTCTGTTGACCGTGTAGTCCATCTTGCAGCCCATGTGCATGTGATGAAATCCGGGGCTGATGACAAGAAGACGTTTTGGGAAGTGAATGTTGAAGGAACTCGTCGTTTGGCCGAAGCCGCTGCGACTACCGGAGTCAGAAGATTCATATTCATGAGCACCGTGAAGGTCCATGGAGAGAGGACATTAGGGGTTCCTTTTTCAGAGGAGATGTTGCCTGCGCCAGAGGATCTTTATTCACGGTCAAAAGCTGAAGCGGAAGATATTTTGAAACGGGTAGGGACTTCAAGCGGAATGGAAATCGTTATCGTCCGGCCACCTTTGGTATACGGGCCGGGGGTGAAAGCCAATTTCTATCAGTTATTGAAGCTTATTCATCGACGTGTGCCGCTCCCTCTCGGAGCTGTAAACAATAAAAGAAGTCTTATTTTTCTGGACAACCTCGTCGATGCAATTATGACATGCCTGACACATCCTGCGGCAGCCAATGAGACGTTTCTCGTTAGCGATAGGGAAGATCTTTCTACTGCAGATATTGTTCGCCTGATTGCCAGAGCCATGGATGTGCAGGTCTTATTGCCTTCGCTTCCTCCCAGCCTTTTGCGACTTGGGGGGGAACTGCTCGGAAAAGGCGATATGATTGGCAGGATAACAGATTCACTGCAAATTGACTCATCTCATATTCAAACACATCTCGGATGGACTCCTCCGCACACTGTCGAGGAAGGGCTGCGAAAGACCGTGCAGTGGTTTCTTGAAAAACAAGGGAATGCATCCGGCAAGTGAAGCGACTTTTCGATATGATTTCTGCTTTGATTCTGTCTCTTTTGTTTGCGGGCCCGATTTTGCTGATTGCCGTTTGTGTTAAGATTGCCTCTCCTGGCCCGGCTCTCTACTGGTCGGACCGTATCGGCCTCAACAATTCCATTTTCCGCATGCCAAAGTTTCGCACCATGCGGACGGACACACCGGCTGTTGCAACCCATTTGCTAAGTAATCCTGATGCCTTTATCACGCCGGTGGGCCGGTTCCTCCGCAAAACAAGCCTTGATGAATTACCTCAGCTTTATAGCATACTAAAAGGCGATATGAGTTTTGTCGGTCCGAGGCCTGCACTTTTCAATCAGGACGATTTGATAGCACTGAGAACAGAGCAGGGAATTCACCGTCTTGTTCCCGGACTGACCGGCTGGGCGCAGATTAACGGCAGGGATGAGCTGCCGATTCCTGAAAAAGTGTCATATGATAAATACTATCTGAAGCACTGCTCGTTCTTTTTTGATATGAAAATACTTTTGCGCACTTTACTGAAAGTTGTGAAAAAAGAAGGGGTTAGCCATTGATGACTGAACCTCATTCTCTGATGGAGCGAATTCTGATGCCAACGCATGAAAAGAGGGTTGTTTTTTTCATGTTTGGAGATATGGTGCTCATATCAGCCGCACTCGTGCTTTCATTTCTTGTTCGTTTCGACTTTCAGATTCCGGCAGACTATGCCGCGGTGTTGTCAAATGCGCTTCCGCTTTTTGTTATTGTAAAAATTGCCGCTTTTGCTCTGTTCGGGGTCTATCGCATGACATGGCGGCATGCCGGCATTCATGATCTCTTTAATCTGATGAGCGCTATGGCGACGGCTCAACTTATTCTTGTTGTCGTGGTACTTGTGCCTTTCGGCGATAAAATCCCTGCAGTGTTTTTTTTGAATATTCCGGGGTTTCCAAGAAGTGTTTTTCTTATGGATTTCTTCATTTCGGGGTTGGGAATCGCCTCATTGCGCCTCTCGAAGCGTTTATATCTCGAAGCGTTCCGCCAGAAAGCCCGGGCAAAGGAAGGAAAAAGAACGATTATCATCGGAGGCGGAGTCACCGGCGAAATGCTTATCCGGGATTTGATGCGAGGACAATCTTCCGTGTTCGTACCTATTGCCATTCTTGATAACGATCCTTCTCGCAAAGGACAGTATATACATGGCA
The DNA here is from genome assembly GCA_037442225.1 of Nitrospirota bacterium. Taxonomy (GTDB): domain Bacteria; phylum Nitrospirota; class Thermodesulfovibrionia; order Thermodesulfovibrionales; family Dissulfurispiraceae; genus JAAYUK01. The sequence continues at coordinate 29,302 of JBBIQQ010000002.1, read as the reverse complement.
TTCCTGTGCTGGGGAATATTCCAAAACTTTCGTCTCTCGTGACGAGCCTGCATGCTGAAGCCATTATCATCGCTCACCAAAAACTTACTCATCGAACTCTGCGTGCTATATATGAACAGGCGCTCAGAAGCGGCATCAGCACGATTAAAGTCGTATCGCAGGTTGCGGATCTAGGGCAGCCCGGAGTTTCTCTCAAGAAGCTGGAGGAAATATCCATTGAAGATCTTATTGGACGTCAGGCCGTTGAAGTCGACCGGGAGGAAATTCAGGCTTTTCTTGCCGATAGAATTGTCTTAATCACCGGTGCTGGAGGTTCCATCGGCTCGGAAATCGTAACGCAGGTGTGTGATTTTCGACCAAAGTGTCTTGTACTTTTTGATATCGATGAAACTGAATTACATAATCTGCAGCGCAAACTGGATAAAAACGGCACGTCGGACAGATTTCCGGTTTCATATTTTACGGGCGATGTTAGGGATGCCGCACGCGTTGAGGAGGTGTTCAGCCGGTTTCATCCGGAGATCGTCTTTCACGCAGCAGCCTATAAGCATGTTCCCATGATGGAGTTGAATCCGCTGGAAGCGCTGAAGGTCAACATCATTGGCACAAGTGTTTTAGCAAGGACAGCGCAAAACTATGATACGAGCACATTCATTATGATATCGACCGACAAGGCAGTACGGCCGACGAGTGTCATGGGCGCGTCGAAGCGCCTTGCGGAAGAAATCTGCCGAACTGGAAACGACAATGGCAAAACAGCTTTTATTTCAGTACGTTTCGGTAATGTACTTGGCAGCAGGGGTAGCGTGCTGCCGATTTTTATGGAACAACTGAAACAGGGCGGACCGCTCACGGTGACTCATAAGGAAATGCAGCGTTACTTTATGACAATCCCTGAAGCGGTCTCCCTTGTGTTGCAGGCATCGGTTATAGGGCAGGGCGGCGAAGTAATGGTGCTGGACATGGGAGATCCGGTGAAAATTGTGTCGCTTGCCGAGGAACTCATCCGTATTCACGGGGTCGAGCCATATCGGGACATTGATATCGTTTTCACCGGAATGCGACCGGGAGAGAAACTCTTTGAGGAAATGCTGACGGCAGAAGAGGGCACTTCGGCGAGCAGACGTGAAAAAATCTATATCGCGAACGGCAAACAGGGGTTGACGGCGGAACAGGTTGCAAACGCGCTTGATGAATGCAGGCAGCTCATTTCAGCACAATACGCATCTTCCTCAGATGAGTTGCTGGCTGTCAAGGCTTTCTTGCAGCGGTACGTCAGTCACTATCGCCATGAAAAACAATGAATAACAAAAAATACTATCTCGAAACCTTCGGCTGCCAGATGAATGTTCACGATTCTGAAAAGATGGCCGGCATTCTCGAAAGTGAAGGCTATGCACGAACATATGAATATAAACTTGCTGACTTAATTGTGTTTAACACATGCAGCATCAGGGAAAAGGCTGAACAGAAGTTTTATAGCAGGCTCGGAAGAATCAAAACAGTCAAGACTGGACGACCTGACGTCAAAATCGCTGTTGCAGGCTGTATTGCCCAGCAGGACGGCTCGAAGCTGACTTCTCGCGCTCCATATGTAGACTATGTCTTCGGACCGGATAACCTCAGATATGTAAAAGAAATTGCGGCAGAATCTGCCAGGCAGCAGCATATGCTCTCTGAAAACACGTCCCTGACTGATGAAATTACGCCGTCGATAAGAAAAGACGCCGTTAAGGCGTGGGTCAACATTATGTACGGATGTAATAACTTCTGCAGTTATTGCGTTGTCCCGTATACACGGGGACGCGAACGAAGCAGACCAAGCGCGGATATTGTCCGGGAATTGATTGAACTTGCAGCTAAAGGCTACAAAGAGGTGACCCTGCTCGGTCAAAATGTCAATTCTTACCGCAGCGATTGTGATTTTCCTGAATTATTGAGACGGTCGAATGATATCGAAGGAATTAATCGCATACGGTTTATAACGTCTCATCCGAAAGACCTTTCTTCAACCTTGATATACGCCATGAGGGATCTAAAAAAAGTTTGTGAGCATATTCATCTGCCGCTTCAGTCCGGTTCAACAAGAATTCTTAAGCTGATGAACCGCAAATACACGTATGATGAATACTATGCAAAAATTCTTGAATTAAGGGAAAACATACCTGATATCACTATTACGTCCGACATCATTGCAGGTTTTCCTCAGGAGGCAGATTCCGACCACACCGCCACGATTACGGCCATGAATAAAATCGGTTTTGATGGGATTTTCGCTTTTAAGTATTCATCCCGTCCTGGTACAAAAGCTGAGACAATCACGGGGCATCTTGACGAAGAGCTGAAATCAACTCGCCTGAATGAAATTATTGCTTTGCAGAACAGTATTACTGATAAAAAAAACAAAAAGTTGGAAGGCACGGTGCAGAAAATTCTTGTGGAGGAGCCCGACCAGAAAACACATCCGGATCAGGTTGTCGGCAGAACATCTGGCAACAAGATTGTTCTTTTTCGTAATATCGCTTCCATTCCAATTGGGTCCATGATTAAAGTACGTATAGTGCGGGCTCATCGTCATTGCCTCGTAGGGGAGCTGGTTCACTACGGATGAAAATCGCGGTGCAAACAATGGGGTGTCGATCGAATCAGGCGGAAAGCACACAGATTGAATCCGATATTCTGAACCTCGGACATGAGCTTGTAAACAGCCCGAATGTAGCTGATATAGTCGTCATAAATTCATGTACTGTGACGGCAAAAGCTGACGCGCAGTGCCGCCGAATGATCAGCAAGGCATTGAAGTTGGGTCAGCGTGTTATCGTCACCGGGTGTTCGGCTGAAATCAACAAGGAAACTCTGCTCAAGACGTTTCCTTCGATTGAACTTTTCGGCAATTCAGATAAACACAGCATAATCAAAGAGATTAGACAGTTATCCAAGAATTTGAATTATATTGTTCCTGCTCCTTATCGTCATCGTCCCATCGTGAAAATTCAGGACGGATGTGATAACTTCTGTTCATACTGTATCGTACCCTATGCCCGCGGTCGGTCGCGGAGCAGGCCGGTACAGGACATTATAAATGAAGTGGTGAATCTGGAGCAATTTGGTTTCAATGAGATTGTCCTGAGCGGCATACATTTGGGAATGTACGGCAAAGACATCCATGAAACTATTGATTTAGCGGTTTTGCTCCGCGAACTACTCCTCAGAACACGCATTCCCAGAATCAGGCTCAGTTCACTCGAAGTAAATGAAATAAATGATGAGATTCTTGAAGTAATTTCTGAGAAACGCATCTGCAACCATTTTCATTTGCCTCTACAAAGTGGTTGTAATGAAATATTAATAGCCATGAATCGACACTATACCGCTCTGGATTATAAAACTGCCGTGCAGACTTTGACAATGCGCATTCCTGATGTATGTATTGGTGCAGACGTAATGGTTGGATTTCCAGGTGAAATGGACGCTTCATTTGCCGAAACAGAAGCCCTGATTGATCAGTTACCGCTGTCATATCTGCATGTCTTTTCATACTCTCGACGTGATGGCACGCCTGCGGCAAAGATGACCGGCCAGATACCCGAAAATATTAAAAAAATGAGATCAGAAAGACTCAGACACGCTGGAACACTAAAAAGAAGGGCTTTCATCTCATCACAAATCGGAAAAACCAAGCCAGTACTGGTAGAATCTATTCACCAGACGAAGCACTACGCGACTACACGTAATTTTATCAAGACAGTGTTTCAGTCCACTGAGCGCTATGCCTTAGGAAGCCTTGCCACCGTTACGCTTGACAAGGCCGATCATAACTTCGCTGCCGCGCATCTTGTAAATGTCGAGTAAGTGGTTCAGGACAATAATTTTTTCCAGTGCCTATGAGTTAGACAGATTCGGGGTATTCGTTACTGTTCGGCACTTTACTGAGACAATACACGCAAATCGTAACAGCTTTTTAACATTTTCTGTTTATTTTCAATGTCTGATAATGTATATTATGTTAAATAATATACATTATCTTGTCGTTTATTTCGTCACATATGCTATTCTTAACACTTGTCTTGATAATTGTGCAGACTCCTTGGAGGCCATATGCAAATGAAATTTTCGCAACTTTTCATCCCTACAACCCGTGAAGCTCCATCTGACGTTACTGCCGTCTGTCACGCGCTGAGTCTCAGGGCCGGCTTTGTCCGCCAACTGGCTGCCGGGCTTTATATATTTCTTCCCCTTGGGTGGAGAGTTCTCAATAAAATCAACCGAATCATGAAGGAAGAAATGGAGAGCATTGGCGCGCAGGAAATTTCGATGCCAATCCTCCACCCTGCCGAAATCTGGCAACAAACAGGCCGCTGGTACACCATCAAGGAAGAGATGTTCCGACTGAAGGACAGAAATGGCCGCGACATGTGCCTTGGCATGACGCATGAAGAGATAATGACCTGGGTTGCGGCAAAGGAGTTGCGTTCTTATCGCAACCTCCCCCAGATTTGGTATCAGATTCAGACAAAGCTGCGCGATGAGGCACGGCCTCGCGGTGGAATTCTCAGAACCCGTGAATTCATCATGAAGGACAGCTACAGCTTTGATGTCGACCAGTCTGGACTCGATCGAAATTATCAACTGCACGCTGACGCATATCACAGGATATTCGCACGTTGCGGTCTCGCGTATTATCAGGTTGAGTCCGACGCTGGCATGATGGGCGGCGCAATGTCGCATGAATTCATGGCTCCGACCCCAGCTGGAGAAGACGAAATAGTTGTTTGTAAATCATGTGGTTATATGGCTAATATTGAAGTTGCACATTCAAAATATGCGTCTTTTCAATCTCCAACTCTGCCATACGAAGAAGTACATACCCCGGGAAAGCGGACAGTCAGGGAAGTAGCTGAGTATCTGAATTATTCCATATCCTCTTTTATGAAGAGCATACTGGTCATTGCAGAGAGCGGTCCGGTGCTTGCCCTTCTCAGGGGTGACCATGAATTGCATGAAAAAAAGCTTGCAAAGGTTATCGGAGCCTTCCGGCCAGCCAGCCGGGAAGAGATTGTCCAGCACCTGAAGGTTGAACCCGGATACATTGGACCGATCGGGCTTGCCGACCTCCGGATTATTGCGGATCACTCAGTCAAGGTCGGAACCTTTGTCTCCGGGGCAAATAAAAATGATTATCATCAGACAGGTATTAAATCAGATAAACATTTCTCTGCCGAATGGCATGATATCAGAACAGTAAAGCCCGGAGATGCGTGTTCTTCATGCGATTCCTCATTGGTGGTCGAGAAAGCGATTGAAATCGGCAATATTTTCAAGCTTGGCACCAAATATTCTGAACCTCTGCGAGCTGTCTTTCTTGACAAGGAGGGTCAGGAAAAACATATGGTTATGGGTAGCTACGGCATCGGCCCTGCCCGTATTGCAGCTGCGGCTATCGAACAGAGTCATGACGCGGACGGCATAATCTGGTCGAAAAGCATCGCGCCGTTTGATATCGAGATTATTCCGCTTAATGTCGACGATCCGAGGACAATGGAAGTAGCTGAAAACCTCCTTCTGAATCTGTCGGCGATTTATAACAGCCTCTCCAAGAGATCCTTTGATGTCCTGATGGATGATCGCAAAGAACGCCCCGGCGTCAAATTCAAGGATGCCGACCTTATTGGCATTCCGGTTCATATCGTTATTGGCGAGCGCGGCCTGAAAGAGAATGTTATCGAATTGAAAATACGCAGGACAAAGCAGGCTATCAAAATTCCTCTGCACCAAGCGGTTAAAGACATAATGAGAGTTTATTACGAAGCCGAGTAACAGTTCAGTCAGAGATGGCCAACTTTACTGGTTATGCTAATGGGAATCGGCAGTGAACGTTCTTCGGATTATTGCACATCCGGCTTTTTCGGATAGCCTTCTGCAAGTGTAGGACAACGGATTGCATCAAATGCGTACAGGATACGGCGTTCCTTGTCACATTTTTCTTCCGGATAACACAACACCGTCATCGCGGATAGTACACGGAGAACCTCTTCGCGTGAAGGAATATCAACAAGCTTCCCTTCGCTGACCGATCCGTCAAGGCTGCTGATCAACCGGATGTCGTCCCCATCAGTAACTACAGCAAATGGAATCTGCCGCCCTGTCCCTGCTCTGCAAAATGCTACGGAATGCCGATCCCACGAAGCGAGCGAACTCATCGAGCACTTCACAAAAAGAACCGGCCTTTCATCAATAACGACAAGGACATCGGCAGTGGTCTGGAAGGTTTTTCCGTCCGCAAGCGTAAGTTCGGCGTTGTGGTTCACTTTCAGGTCTTCGTGGGAATACCCCTTGGATCCCAGCAGAAAATTAATGACCACCGCCTGCACCTGAGTAAGCGCCTGCTGCTCGATAAGTCTCTCCATAAACTCCCGTTTCCCGAGCAGTTCCTGACGCTCCTGAGGAGTTTCCGGAGCTTTGCCGAGGTCAAAGTATTCAGCCATGGCAGCTACCTCAGGCCTTCTTTGAGCAGCAAGCTATACTTCGGGTGCTCAAACGCGTGCACATCCGGCAAGTTGGCAAAGATCCACCCCTTATGAAGAAGCCTGCCCTGTTCGTATATCTCGATGCGCACCGCTGGCTGTTTCGGCTCATTGCTGCGCGATGTGATCTCTCCGCTGGCCATCGTAAACTCCGGCAGAAACTCACCAACCTTCACCTTGAGCGAGGTGCCGTCAATGTTCAATTCATTGCCGAGAGGCGCAATTATATCTTTCTTTGAACCGCTGGACTTATCGATTAGCAACAGGCGCACTTTGGACCAGTTTTTTTTGACCGCGTCAGGCACCACTATCTTCTTTCCACTCTTGTCGGCGACTCCGTGCGGGGAACCGCCCATCAGAGCTGCGCCCTTCTCTGTCGGAGGATGAGACGGCGGAAACTTCGGCGGCTGTTCCGGCTGAGCAGGTTGCTGTTGCGGTATCGTGGTGGTACGCGGAATAATCGGCTCTTCCTTTTTATCAGAACATGCGGCAAGAGAAAACAGAAGTGCCGATGAAAGAAAAAGATGCGCTGTCTTTTTCATGGGGAGCCCCCTGTAGTAATTTAATGAATGAATAATGAAAAAATGGCGGAGAGGCAGGGATTCGAACCCTGGGTAGGGTGTTACCCCTACAACCGCTTAGCAGGCGGCTGCCTTCGACCGGCTCGGCCACCTCTCCAAGAATTTTTTATATTATCAGCCCACCCTCTCTCTTGTAAAGTTTTGGATTCCTGCGCGGCTTTTTCCCGCACCTCCATCGTCTATGCTAAAATGTACATGCAATGCATATATTAGACAAAGTCAGACTGACCGTGCAGAAACACGACATGCTTCGCGAAGGGGAACATGTGCTTGTCGGACTTTCCGGCGGCGCTGACTCAGTCTGCCTGCTTGCGATTCTCGACCGCCTGAAGCCGGAGATGAATCTGCGCATAACCGCAGCATATCTTGACCACGGCTTGAGACCCACCGAAACATCGGCTGAAATCGATTTTTGCCGTGATCTGTGCGGGTCATTCGGCATTCCGTTTGTCGCAAAAATGCTGAATGTCCTTGAGCATTCCAAAGCAGAAAAACTGAGCAAGCAGGAAAGCGCCCGCGATCTGCGTTACCGTGCCCTGCAGGACATCTCGGCTGAAGCAGGAGCTCACCGGATTGCCATAGGCCACCATGCCGATGATCAGGCCGAAACGATTCTGATGCGTCTTTTTCGCGGAACCGGCCCGTCCGGCATGGCCGGAATTCCTCCGGTGAGAAAGAATATCATCCGTCCGCTGATTGATATCGAGCGGACACAAATTGAGTTGTTTCTGGACACAGAAGGCATTGCGTTTATGGTTGACTCGTCAAATCAGCGCGACGACTATCTCCGCAACAAGCTGCGCCATCACGTCATGCCTGCAATTAAAAAGCTGAATCGTGATGTGATAAAAACGATGTGCAGAACCACGGAGATTTGCCGTGAAGAGGAGAGGTTTTTCGGCGTCCATGTTACGAAAGCTCTGATGAAAATGATCTCCCGCAAGACGGACAGCTCGATTGAGCTATTTATAGCCCCTATGGAAGCAATGGACATCGTCATTCTGCGGCGCGTGCTGCGGCGGGCTCTTGACGAAACGCGGGGGTTGCGTGAAATCGGGCTTGTCCATATCGGGGAAATCATTCATCTTATCCGTTCAGGCACAGCCGGTGATCGCATCTACCTGCCGGATGGGCGAAGAGCGATAAAAAAATACGCTACTTTGCTCATTACGGCGGATGTTCCGCAACGCATCGAGACCGTCGCATTGGACGTCGCGCAGAGCCTCCCGATTCCGCAGACGGGCATTGTTGTTACTTCCCGCCTGATTCCGAGGCAACAGTGGGATGGTTTATTCGGCGACGGCAGCACATCGGCAGTATTCGATGCGGCCCGGCTGTCGCTGCCGCTTATCATTCGTTCCCGGGCCGCGGGAGATTTCTTTTATCCGATGGGCTTTGGCAAACGCAAAAAAATTCAGGATTTTTTTGTTGACGAGAAGATTGCTCGCGATGAGCGTGATACTGTTCCATTGCTGGTC
>JBBIQQ010000002.1:20477-20697 GCA_037442225.1 Nitrospirota bacterium | reverse complement strand
ATCGATGGCCGCTATGCGGTCGATGATGCAACAGATCAGTTGGTGCAGTTTCAGATCAAACCATTGAGAATATAATATCCGGAGGTGCAATGTTGAGGAAAGCAGGCTTAGCAGTAACAGTTTTCATCGCTCTTTTTGCCGTGGTTGCCGCATTCGCGACAATGCCCGCGTATGCAGATTCCGGTACGCTCGCAAAATTGAGTGACGACCTTGCCTCTAT
>JBBIQQ010000002.1:0-20448 GCA_037442225.1 Nitrospirota bacterium | reverse complement strand
ATCGCAACATCGCGCACCGTGAAAGCGCCGAGGCTCCCGTTTGCCGACGACCCGTTCTTCAAGCGTTTTTTTGGAGAACCGAAGTCGCCGACTCAAAGAAAAGCGATCAGTCTCGGCTCCGGCGTAATTGTCTCATCCGACGGCTACATCATAACCTGCAACCATGTCATCGAAAGCGCGGAAGATATTCTCGTGAAAACTGCGGATAACAAGGAATACAGAGGGCAGGTCATCGGTGCTGACGCAAAAACTGATGTCGCAATCATTAAAATCGACGAAAAGAATCTCCCGTCTGCGACGTTTGGGATCTCTGACAAGCTTCGTGCTGGCGAAATCGTACTCGCGATGGGCAACCCCTTCGGGTTGAACCATACCGTCACCATGGGCATTGTGAGCGCACTGAAACGCTCCGGCATGGGGATAACCGAGTATGAAGATTACATCCAGATTGACGCTGCCATCAATCCCGGCAACTCCGGCGGTGCCCTGCTGAACACCAAAGGAGAACTTGTCGGCATCAACAATGCCATCTTCTCAACCAGCGGCGGTTCACTCGGTATCGGATTTGCGATTCCGGTGAAAATGGCCCGTTCCATAATGGAAAGCATGCTCACGAAGGGCAAAGTGGTTCGCGGATACATCGGTATTTCGATTCAGCCGCTCACCGCAGATCTCGCGAGACAGTTCGGGCTGAAAGACCAGAACGGCGCTCTTTTGGTCGATGTGGCTGAAGGCGGGCCGGCTGAAAAGGCAGGTCTGGAACGCGGAGATGTCATGGTCGAGTATGACGGCAAGAAGATCGATAACCTTCCTGAACTCAAAAACTGGGTTGCCGCAACCGCGCCGGGGAAGACCGTGCCGGTGAAAGTTTTCCGTGACGGCAAAACAATCCCCCTGAAAGTGGTGATGGGGGAACTCCCCGGCTCAGCCACGGCACAGGAACAGCCGGCAGCGGCAGGAGCGCCGAAAGCTGTTGACAACAACCTGAAGGGCGTTACCGTTCGAGAGGTTACGGACGACTACCTTCAGAAACAGGGCGTCAAGCGCCGACTGAAGGGCGTGGTGATTACCGCTATCAGTGAAGAGAGCCCGGCGCTCGGCCTGATTGAAAAAGGCGACATTATTCTGGAAGTGAACCGGAAGGCCGTACCCACGCAAAGCGACTACGCGCAGGTGGTGGGCGCCATCGGCAAGAATCAGGATGTGTTGCTTCTAATTATGCGAGGCGGTGCTTCTCAATACCTGACAGTATCGTCCCGATAACGCTATTGCTGAGCAGCCAGCCGCGCTGAGTCAGGCGCAGGCTGTCGGCATTCATCACGAAAAGGTCCTGCAGATATTTATTCTGCAGGACCTTTTCAATGGCAGTAAAGATATCTTCCGGAAGTGCGGAGCGGCGAACGCCGTTTATCGTGCGAAGCCCGAGAAAAACGGTTTCTTTTATAGCGTCGTCTTCACTGAGTGTAGCCCTCTCGGCAACAGCAGATTGATCGATTTCAAGCGATTCGAGGTATCGGTGAATGTTCTCGATGTTTGAAAATCGCTCCGCGCCGTTAAACGAATGCGCAGCCGGACCAAATCCGGCATATGGCTTTCGCTCCCAATAGACCATGTTATGTCGGCAGCGACGGCCGGGCAACGCGTAGTTGGAGATTTCATATTGCTCATAACCATGAACGGAAAGTATTTCATTGGCTGAAAAAAACATCTCAGCAACGCTTCTCTCAGGCGGCAACGAATACTTTTGTGACGCCAATTCGGCAAACAGCCGTGTTCCAGGCTCAGGAGTCAGTTCATACGCGGAGATATGATCTGGCTGCAGTTCGAGCAACATGGAGAGCGTTTCGCGCCACTGCCCAAGAACCTGTCCGGGAATTCCATACATGGCGTCAACCGAAATATTGTTGAATCCGGCCCGCTGCGCCGCGCGAACAGCCGCTTCTGCCTGAGCACGATCGTGAAGGCGACCAAGAACCTTTAATTCATTGCCATGCGCAGACTGAATTCCGATGCTGATCCGATTGAATCCGGCCCGTCGCAACAAGCGCAGCCGTTCCTCATCAACAGTTGCCGGGTTTGCCTCAATGGTCATTTCAGCGTCAGGGGAAAAATCGGAGATTTCGTTCAGGCAACACGTAATTTCTCTGATAGCATCCTCGGAAAGCAGGCTTGGCGTGCCTCCCCCGAGGAAAAGCGAATCGACAACAGCAATCTCCCCGCGTCTTTGACGTATTTCGCTGCAGAGCCCGCGAATAAATCGTTCCGGGTCATGATTCCTGATTGGTTCCGAACAGAAGCTGCAGTATGAGCATTTCTGCAGGCAAAAGGGAATATGAATATAAATCGCTCCAGCTTTTTGCATGGTCTTCACTGATCTATTATAATCGAGCGATTACAATGCGCAATAGATGACAGACAGATAGAGGAGAAAAATCGGCTCTATGCGCTTCTGTCTGCAAGGAGATGCTTATGGAACGCGCTGCAACCTATTTGCTGAATGCTGTCTAAGTTCCGTGGTGAGGTATCCTTCAAGCATGAGATCGTCGCCGATGCGGCGGACAAGAAGGTTGTCAATCATATAGGGATTGCCCATGTCACGGAAGAAGTCCCCGCCCACGGGAGTAAGCGATTGCTTTCCTCCTATTATTTTCGGGGCAATGAAAAAAATGACTTTATCGACAATGCCTGCCTGAAACGCCGAAGCGTTCAATGAAGAGCCTCCCTCAACTAAAACAGAGGTGATGCCGCGCTCTCCCAGAACCGCCATCAGCCACGTGAGGTCAAGGCGCTCATCGGCATACGAAATCACTTCCATGCCGCGAGCACCCAACAAGCCAACCTTGTCCGCATACTGTTTCCGTGCCTGCTCGCGCACCACGAAAAGCGATGCCGGCGGCACGGTGCAGACATGAAATGAAAGCGGGGTTTCGAGATTCGGATCGATGACCACACGCAGTGGGTTGCGCCCTCCCCTGATGCGGGCGGTCAGTTGCGGGTTGTCGGCCTTTACGGTCCCGATGGCGGTAAGGATCGCGTCAACACTGCTGCGGAGCTGATGCACGCATCGCCGCGCCTTCTCTCCTGTTATCCATTTTGACTCGCCGGTTGGCGTCGCTATTTTTCCGTCCAGCGTCATTGCCGATTTTAAAATGACAAACGGCTGACGTGTCGTGACGAACTTTATGTATGCTTCGTTAAGTCTGCGCGCCTCCTGCCCGGCGATACCCACAATCACCTCAACGCCATGACTGCGAAGCTTCGCGATGCCCTTGCCCGCAACTTTCGGGTTCGGGTCCTCCATTGCGACAACGACCTTTTTGATTCCAGCAGAAAGAATGGCTTGAGTGCAGGGCGGTGTTCTCTTGTCGGTGTGGCAGCACGGCTCAAGGGTAACATACAGAGACGCGTTGCTGGCTGCAGCTCCGGCAGTCCGAATGGCGAGCGCTTCTGCATGCGGCTCACCTGCCTTTTTATGATAATCCTCAGATAGAATATGTCCATTCTTCACCAGAACTGCCCCGACCATCGGGTTTGGACTTGTCCGCCTGTGCGCCTTTGCTGCAAGCCTAAGCGCGCGGCGCATATAATTTATATCTGAATTCACATCATTAACCAAGGCCGTTCTTCTTCCTTGCCTCTAAAATCCGTATTCCTTCGATCGCCGCTCAACCAACTGAACAACATCCGGTGACATAAAAATCTCGTCAGGCCATTCACGCATCATGCCCTCTTCGCGGGTCTTCCGGGTTGCGTCAATTCCCATTTTCGAGCCATAGCGGGGAAAATTCGCGGCATGGTCGAGGTCATCAAGCGGACCGTCGGCAATGACAACATCGCGTTTCCAGTCTACGTTGTTCAGCACGCGCCATGCGGTATACGAAAGGTTCTGCACGTCGACGTCATCATCGACAATGATAATCAGCTTGGCGAACATCATCTGCCCCTTGCCCCAAAGGCCGTGGATAATCTTCTTCGCGTGCCCCGGATAGCTCTTCTTGATAGAAATGATAGCGCAGTTGTGAAACACGCCTTCCATCGGGAGGTTCAGATCGCGGATTTCCGGCATATCGAGCTTCATGAGTGGCAGGAATATCCGCTCGGTCGCCTTCGCCATATAGCAGTCTTCCATCGGAGGCTTGCCGACGATAGTGGCAGGATAGATAAGGTCTTTCCGGTGCGTAATGCAGGTTACATGAAAGACTGGGTAATTGTCCGCCGATGAATAGAAGCCGGTATGATCGCCGAACGGACCCTCAATGCGCTGCTCGCCCGGTTCAAGATATCCCTCAATGACCAGCTCGCTGTTGGCGGGAACTTCGATGTCAGAGGTGATGCACTTCACCATCTCTACCGGCTCACGCCGAAGAAATCCCGCAAACATCATCTCGTCAACCGCCTCGGGCAGAGGAGCGGTTGCGGAATAAATAACCGCGGGGTCGCTCCCAACTGCTATCGCCGCCGGCATGTGCTGCCCGAGTGCCTTGTATTTGTCATAGTGGCGGGCACCGTCTTTGTGGATATGCCAGTGCATGCCGGTCGTATTTTTGTCATAAATGTGAATGCGGTACATGCCGCAATTCGGCCGCCCGTTCTCAGGGTCTTTTGTAAAGACCATGGGAAACGTAATGAAACGGCCTTCATCCGTGGGCTGTCCGTCACCGGGCCATGTCTTCAGCACCGGAAATTTCGAAAGATCAGGATTATCCTTTTCGATCACTTCCTGGCAGGGAGCTGACTTCACACTTTTGGGCAGGTACTTTGAAAATTCCAGCAACTTCGGCAGCATGGCAAGCTTTTCTATAATCGACTTGGGCGGCGACTGATTCATCAGTTCCCCGATACGCTTGCCCACATCATCGAGGTGGTTGATTTCAAGCGACAGGCACATGCGCGCATACGAGCCGAATATGTTGGTGACGACCGGATACGGCGACCCCTTCACCTTCTCAAAAAAGAGCGCATTGCCTCCGCCGGGGCTCTTGCATATACGGTCTGTTATAGCTGATATTTCCAGAATTGGATCTACTTCGGCTTGAATGCGACAGATTTCTCCGCGCTGTTCAAGTACAGAGAGATAGTGCCGGAGGTCTTTATAGGCCATTGATGCTCCTTATTTTTGCGACATAAAAACGCAGTGCCTTATTATAAAGGCACTGCGTGTGATGAGGCAATCTGCTTGAAAAATACCGCTGTCTTGCTATTTAACGTCAACGGTGAATTCAAACGTCTTGGTGGTCTTTACCCGATCAGCAGTTGTCGCGGATGCCTTAAATTGAACTATGCTTTTTTCTTTTTTTGCCGGACTCCAGCGGAGCATGCCGGTTTTTTTGTCTATAGAAAGACCTTCCGGAACAGGCGGCTCAAGTTCATAGAACAGCGCACCGCCGTCAGGGTCCACGCCAACCAGCTGCAACTGAGCGCCACCGCCTGCATCGCGCGTCAAGGCTTTTAATTCAAGCAGGGGTACTGCGCCAAGAATAACAGCGCACGCACGCTCTGACGGAAAGCCTTTTTCCCCATCAACAATGGGTATAACAATGACGCATACCCGATCGCCTTTTTTGAAAAACTTTGGCGACAGACTGCCTCCCTGAGCTTCAGCCGGAGGTTTCGCGTTTATTTTCCATGCATATTCAAAGGAAGATAGATCTTTGCGCGTTTCAACAGGCACCACATGAACAGTAAGAGTGTCCTGGCCGGTTGGATGGTCAGGTTTCAGAGTTATCGATTGAATCAATCGAGCTTCGGTTCCGGCTTGCTGAGGCTCTTTCGCTTGATCAGTCTGCCTGAATTTCCCGAGCACCGTCTCAACCGAAGACGCGCCGGGCTGAGAATTCTCCACTGGCTTTATGGGAGAAAAAAACAAAAAATATGCAAGTAAACCAACGGCGATAAGAATCACAAACAGTATGATTCTTATCGCCGCCTGCCCGCATTGCCTGTGCGCCATGACTATACGCTTCTCTTTCATGGCTATTCTTGGATTGATACCGTCATCACTCACTGAACCCTTCTGTCACGCCAGTAACGAATCTTGCTGCCTTTCGGAAAATAAAGTGTTTTGATGCTGTCAGCACTGCCATCGTCCTTTATGCGAAATGTCTTTGCGTCTATACCCCCGCCGCCGCTGATTGTAATGTACATATCCGCGGCTGTTCCGTCAGGCCTCAAAGAAACGATCGGTGAGGTGGGTATTCCGGTGCCTAACGTAAAATTGGTAGCGTTGTTTGTCAATGTCCCTGCGGCAGTCAAATAGTTCAGGCCGTAAAGTTTGCCTGTCCCGCCCAGGTCGCAAGGATTCGCGCTCGTAGTGGGCATAAACGTTGTAAAATATACTCCCCCGCCAAATACGATGGGCTCAGACATTACTTTTTCGCCCGCACCCAAAAGCTGAACTCGCCAGCCATTTAAAATGCCGCTGAATGTCTGACCGGGAGTAAGTGTCTGGAGATTTGCGGGCGTCCATGTAGATGAGAGATCAGCGTCTTTCAGAGCGTAGAAATGCTCCTGCAAGGCCGTGGACGTGCCCGGCAAGGTTGTCCCCGCCGGACATTGCTTGTCGCCCGAGCCCCAATAGACCCAAAAACTTCCATACGGATCGATAGTGACGTTTACCCCCGAATAAATCGGTCTTCTTGTCCCAGTTGAAGCACTGTAAAACAGCCCGCCGCTCCAGAGCGATGTCCCGCAGGAATTGCCCTGAGCGTTTCTGCAGAACTTGAATCTCCAGATGTTGCCGCCGAGATCTCCAACATAAACCGTATCGACAAATCCGTCATTATCGGCATCAATAGCGTACGGCTGAGCGGCAACGCTGAAATCCATCAAAGAATTCGTGGCTTTGGTGTAACTCCATAAGATATTGCCGTTGCTTAAATCAACAACAAAGAACCCTTTTGTGCTGGTGGCGGGAGCAGTCGGCGTTGTCGCGCAGGAGTAGTCATATGCACCGCCGCCGATAAAGCCGACCCACTTTTCGGCACCGCCAATCTTCACCCGTCCGATGGTCATTTTGCTCCACGGGTCGCCAAGATATGGCGCCTGCGCCGCTGTCGGATTGATGCGCCACATAAATTGCGGCGATAACGTATTTGTAAAATCAAAAGCATAGTATCCGCAATAGTTCGGAGTTCCGGCCGTATATATTGCACTGAAACCGTACGGCGCTGTAGCCGATGTGGGCGTGCAGTTTGAAGAAGCACTCCAGAGATATTGACTGTTCGGCCCAACGCCTCTGCCAAGGGAGGATACGAGCAGAGTTCTCCAGCTGGTCGACGATTTACTGGTCCAGATTTCTGCGCCGGAGGGAAGCCATACGTTGGCTACAGATGTCGGACCATCCACAAAAAACTGGTGCTGCAATATTGTCGGGTCACTGAGATGAGCCATGCTATCCAGTTTGGGAAGCAGGTTCGGCGGTATGAAGCTGAACGTCTCAGCTCCGTCCGAAGTCCTGAACACATGGAACTGACCGTCGTTCGCTCCGGCGACAACAACCCTCTTCCCGTTGACCGAGGTCCTCTGGTTATTAGTCCTGAACGTCGCAAACGCGTTGTTCGAATCAAAGATATCTCTGAACTGCGCTGAAGGCGAGGATACGACGAGCGGGCTTGAGTGCCAGATATCTCCCAGCTTCCAGTTGTCCGGATTGCATGCTGTCCCAGCTGGTACTGCGGGGGGGGTAGCAGGACACGTTGCTTCAGCCCTAATGTAGCCGACTATCTCATTTCTTCTCGCCGTATTCCCGGCCAAGAGACCCAAATCCGCCGGAAGTATGTTGGAGGCCGTAAAATCAACCAGCGCGCCGCTCTTATAGGTCTTGATATTTCTGGAGGATATTGTGTTGAGCTTGGTGCCAGCATTCCATACAACGGCGCCCACCGTGCCGTCGGGATTAATATCGTATTTTTTAAGGTTTCCGAGCCAAAAGGGTTCATCGTCAAGGGGCGTAAAAGAAGCCTCGAAAAGATTATTCTCTGATACTATTCTCGCGGTCGATACGGAAGTAATCGTAAAAGAGTAATTTGCTGACCTTATTACGCTGATTACAGTCCGCAAAGCATCTGTCAGTTCATCGGCGCTTCCCGAAATAAAGGCATATCCTGACAAATGAGCGGTCGCGGGATCATCTGCGTTTGCAATCGTGTCGCCGACACCGCCGCTTTTTCCGGCAATATTAGCAATAATGCTTGTGCTTGCCGCTGTTTGACAACTTGTCACCCCCGAAGGAAAGAGCGGCGCATTAGTGCATACCGCGTAAGGTGGGCATGGCGCAGGAGGCGCAGGGCATGAACATCTTGCTATATTATATGCTGCTGTGTTCCCTGACTTAGTATCAAGAGGGTTGTCCGTGTTTCCATAATATGCAGCCCAGTTTAATGTCCGTTTGAGAGCTAAAGGCATATCCCCGCCAAAGCCGATGACAAATACTTTATAACCAGCATCTCCAAGCGCCTTTGCCCTCGCAACGGTTTCTCTTCTTCTTTTGTACATATCGTTTACATCTTCACTGCCGCTGCCGCCGCAGGCATAGGTGTCTGCGCCGTCTGTTATGAGGATTACGAATTTGTCACGGCAGGTCCTGTAGGGGTCCGCCGCCTTGTGCACATCCAGATAGAGTTTTGCCTCATTCAGCGAAGCAGAAAGCGGCGTGCCGCTGGTTGCAGAGGTCGTCGCTATCGGCTGGCCGGCGCCTCCGGTGGCGGGAGTTGTGCCGGGATTATTGCAGGACGTGGTATTATTGCAAAATATAGTGCTATACCGTGTGCCAATAGGATTTGCCAGCTGACAGTTGCCAGAAGCATAATTGCCGGCAGTGTCATCCCCTCCATAAAACCTCATGTACCCCATTCTGATATTCAGGCTGCTGTCATCAGTGTTGGTGCCTGAACTCGTGATAATATTATCGTTCGTATCATCGAACATCGAAAAAATGGCCCTCTTTGCAATGGCAAGACGGCTGCAGTCAATGTTGCACCCGGCTTTGGATGCATTGCAGTAGCCTCCGACACAACCTGCTCCTGAACAGCTTGTGATATTCGCGGTGCAGCTAACGGACGATCCGTATGGATGGGCGGTGCCGGCCGGGTTCCACTGCATACTTCCCGACAAATCCAGGACTATCAAAGCATCGGGAGGAACCGACGTAAAAAGCACACTCTCGTCAGCAGCATAAACTGAACACGCAAGGACTAAAGTCGCCATAGATATTATCAGAATAAGACTTCTCTTCCGGAACATAATCCACCTCATTTTCTATCACTCGTTCGGATCAGTAAAATGCGAAATTCCCACCTCTATCGTCACGGTCGTTGCATACCATGTGTCTCTTCCCGTAACGCTTCGACTGCCTATCGGCACATCCTGAAAAGTGGTTGTGAATCCCGGCACATAGCTCGGTTTCAGGCCTTCCGGCATTGCTATGATGACACTCGTATGGGTTGCTCCAGGGTTTGTAGCCGGATCAACCTGAACGGTCGGCGCATTATATTGCACAAACCAATCAGGTCTCAGTTCAGGAGCCTGAGCATTCGCACGGGAAAGTAGATCGTTGATACCCGATTCTGCCGCTGAGAAAGCCTTTTTTTCACCCATACTTCGAGAAGCTATTCTGATATCGCGCGTTGTGACTGTAAAAACGAGCAGTCCAAGGGCGGTGATTAATACCAGCGCAAGCAGTGCGGTAATCAATGCAAAGCCTTTTTCATCGCGGAACCAAGATAAAGGGCTGACAAATATTTTTTTAATCATAATCATGGCAACCCTTGACCGTCGTAATGGTTTCTGAGCAATGAACTGGTTGAATAAATCATTCTTCTCCGCTGCCCCGTGTTGGGGTCAATCGCATCTGTTTCGACAGCAAGCGTCGTATCGATACGCCGGATTTCGGTGATGCGATCGGGCTGAGCAACAGTGTCTATCTGGGCGCCAAAACCATCAAAGTATCTGAAGACAGGCAACCCCATCGTATTGTTGAGAACCCTCACCCCCCGTGGCCTGCCTGACGCGATGGTATCTCCTAAAAAAGGCTGCCCGCCCGAGCCGGTGGAAGATGTCGTGCAGCATGAACATCTTGTGAGATATTGATCGGCGCCGGCAGTTACATAAACATAGCGTATAACTTCGTTCGGCTGACCAGCACCTCCCGTAAGCCCGTCCCCATTGATATCAGCTTCTATGGTCAATGAGTTTGGAGTCGCCTCACGAATACCTTTCCTCAAAGGATTTGCCGGTGCTGCAACAGATACGCTGCAGTTTTGCCCTGCTGTAGTGGTAAGGTCCGACCAAAGAAGGTTATTAGAAATGTTGGAAGGATTATAAGAAGTCATATTTATCTCCAAAGCCATTAAATCCATCGCTGCCCGCACGTCCTGCTGGGCCGACACTTTCGCATCGATTGCAGATGAAGCGCGGAAGCCGGACTGAACCGCTATAAAAATAGCTCCTCCGATTATCATAGCCACCGTAATGGCGATAAGCAGCTCAATAAGGGTGAATCCCGCGATATTTTTCCTTAATTTCATAGCCATCAATATATCCTGTTGACCGACCCGTCGGCACACCCGGCTGGAAATCTGAGCGAATCTTGCCTGGTTACAATAAGGGCTTCCCGAGTTCCCCTTGCGACTCCCTGTACTGTCACGGTCATCACTACATGAAAACTTCGGGGATCAGTACCGGCAATATGTGTTATAGTCGGCGTCATGGTAAAAAGCATGTCTCCCGATTGATTGCTCCCCTGGCCACTTGCCCTGACAGTTCTTGCGCCGGCAGAGACCACGTTGTTGCAGGGATTCGCGATGAGGGATTCTATGTTTTGAAACTCTTCGTGTAGCAGAGCGGATGTTCTGCCTATCTGGTCAGACCGTGAAGCCAAATTCCAGCCGCTCGGAAACATGGCCATGAGGCCAAGTATGCCGACCATCGTTAAAAAGAGAGCAATTATCACCTCAATCATGCTGAAGCCATTCTGATTCCCAAAGTTATTGCATTCTAAAACATGCATGAATCTTCCCCGTTAAGTTATAAACCATTGTTGCCGTTGAGTTGCGATTATTGACCAAAAGCATGGTTCCCGTTGTGGGAATCATGGTGCCCCTTAACCCGAATTGAACATCTGTCACGTTGAAAGATGTGCCTGCTCCGACATAACACGGCTGGACGATAGATTGCGCAAGCCTTGAGCCTGAACCAAAGTCTGACAAGAATCTCGTCTTTATTGGTACAGCTATATAATTCGAGCATGGCGTCTCGCTCGCATTAGCGCATCTTTGAATTTCATAAGTGTTGTTAGCTACGTCAAACACTACGCGGTGCATTCGGTTTTCGCTAATGCTTCGTTCTTTCGCTTCAAAAAAGTCTCCCTGTATTTCCCGTGTTGCTGCTTTCAGATTATTGTTTTGGACATAACGATGCAGTTGGGTCATACCAATCCCGACCATGATACTTAGAATTCCGATCACTACCAGAACTTCCACAAGAGAAAAACCGTTCTGACTTTTAAATATCATAAGTTCTGAATTTGCAATATCTGTGCCAAGCTGTTCTCAATATATCTTTCCTTATATTTTCAATGCTGCTAAAAATTGCCTTTCGGCGCATGTGTCAGATAATTCCCAGAAGTATGTACTCATCTTCACAATTTTCACAGATTTTTTAAGGATTGTCATTAGGACCTGCAATTTGTCTATAAGATTCTGTATCGCTGTCTTTTTTCATCATTTCGGCTCGTCCGGAATCCTTCCTGTTTAAACAAGCTTAAAACCAACGGGAAAAGACTCCCGACAAGCTGGAGTGAAAGCAAAGGGACAAAAGCTAATGATAATTCCGAGATTAAGAAAGCCGCCATCAAACCCCGTACTCCTTTATTTTCGTCAGCAACGTCTTATAGCTAACGCCAAGCATTTCAGCCGCCCGGCTCTTGTTGCCGCCGGTTTCCCGGAGCACCTGCTCTATCCGTGCCTTTTCCGCAGCACGGGCGGCAGCGTCGCCGATAGACAGCAATGAAACGTTGTCCGGCGAGAGCGATGGGTTTTCGATATTCAGCGCAAGATGGCGGCGCTCGATTCGCATGCCCTCCGCCATAATCACCGCTCGCTCAAGAACGTTTTTCAGCTCGCGGACATTCCCCTTCCATTCGTACTTCTCCAGAGATTGCGCGGCGCTGTCATCCAGCATGAGTGGCTGCCGGTTCATTTCGTGGCAGTGGATCTCCAAAAAATATCGGGCAAGCGGGAGAACATCGCCCATGCGGTGGCGAAGCGGCGGAATGGAAAGCGGAAAAACATTCAGGCGATAGAAGAGATCTCCGCGGAAAGTCCCGTCGGACACCGCTTTCTGGAGGTCCTTATTGCTTGCGGCAATAATGCGCACATCAACTTTGATAGTCCGCGTTCCGCCCACCCGCTCAAACTCGCTTTCCTGTATAACCCTCAGCAATTTCGCCTGGAGCGATAAATCCATGTCGCCTATTTCATCGAGAAAGATAGTGCCTTTATCCGCCAGTTCGAATCTGCCCTGCTTAATCTCACTGGCACCGGTAAAAGCGCCTTTTTCATGGCCGAGGAGTTCATTTTCGATAAGGTCTTTCGGGATTGCCGCGCAGTTTACGGCAACAAACGGCTGTTTTGAGCGCTGGCTGAAGAAATGGATTGCCCGGGCGATGAGCTCCTTGCCCGTTCCGCTCTCACCCAAAATGAGAGCAGTGGTTTTAAGCGGAGCAACTTTTTTTGCGTTTTCCACAACTGCCTGCCACTGCGGACTTTCGCCGATAAGTTCCGGCATCCGCAGATACCGGGAAAACTCATTCTTAAGAACGATGTTCTCTCGGCGGGAGCCGCTTTCGCTCAGAGCGCGCGCGACAATGAGCAGGAGATGGTCAGGGTCGAAAGGCTTCGCGATGAAATCGTACGCCCCCTGTTTCACCGCGCTCACCGCGTTTTCTATGGTGCCGTGTGCGGTCATGACCACGACCGGCAGGAGCGGAGAACGTTCTTTTGTCGCGGCGAGCACCTGCAACCCATCGCCATCTGGCAGCTTCAGGTCGGTAACCACCCCGTCAATTTCGGCTGCGGAACGAAGCCGCTCCAAAGCATCGGAAACGCAATGGGCGGTCAAGACGGAATAGCCCGCGCCCGCAAAAGCCCGCTTGAGCATATCTGCCATACTTTTTTTATCATCAACGATAAGTATTGTATTCAGAACGCCTCCTGTTCAAACGCCATCGCACGGCAAATATATCTTGAAAAGAGCGCCGCTTTCTTTAGCGCTCTCGACTGATATCGTCCCTCCGTGCGCCAACACAATTTTTTGCACCAAAGCAAGTCCGATTCCGCTGCCATCCGCTTTAGTCGTATAGAAAGGAGCGAATATTTTTTTCTCCTCAGTTGCGTCCAGACCGGGACCGTTGTCCCGCACAGAAAACCAGACCCCTTTCTTCCCGGACATTTCCCCCTCAACTGCATTGAGCCAGACATCCGACGCCCCGGCTTCCAGGGCATTTTGTGCCAGATTCTTTAACGCCTGCCGCAGAAGCGTGGCATCCCCATAACACTGTAAATCTCCGGTTTCAGCAATATGAATGCGCTTCCGATCGGGAAACCCGCGCATGGAATCAATCAGGAGGGATTGGACCGGGATTGGGGATTTATGGATAGGCTCGGAGCGGGAAAAACTCAGCAGTTCTGTCATAACGTTGTTCATGCTCTCGATTTCCTGCAGGATGCCTTCCGCGAGATCCCGACGATCATCCCCTTCAGGCAGGCTCTTGAGGAGCAGTCTCGAATAACCGGAAATCACGCTCATAGGATTACGAAACTCATGGGCAATACCAGCCGAGACTTCACCCAGAGCCGCGAGACGTTCCTTTATTACCAGTTGTTCTTTGATTACCTTCAGCTCATTGCCCATCGTCTGAAAGGACGCCAGCATCACGTCCATCTCGGTCACCCGCTGGGGCTTTTCCTTTTCTTTCAGAAGCCGCGGAAACAGCACGAGCACGATTGCAAGCACAACGAGCAGGATGCACAAAGTAAGAGCTATCAAGATTGTATCGTGCATAATTATTGCTATAACTATACCATTTTTTCGTTTTGCATTTAAGGATTGCGTTTGCTATACTATTGGCCATGGACAATCAGCAAAACCGCGTTCAGTCTGAAGAAACAGCTCAGCAGGACGATGCGATCCTTGATGCGCAACGAAAAGCCATTCTTGAAGCCCTGCTTTTCGTTGCGGGAGAAGCGGTTCCTGTTGCGGTCCTTGCGAAAACCGCCGATATTCCTGAAAAACAGATCGGAGACATCTTGCGAAAGCTTGCTGAGGAATACCTGCAGCGGAGCGCGGGGCTGGTCGTCCGTCAAATCGAGGACAGTTTCCAGATTGTGACCAATCCTGAGTTCGGTCATTGGATTAAACGCTTCAGAAATATGAATGTGAACACAAAGCTGTCCCAGCCGGCACTCGAGACGCTGGCGATTATTGCATATAAGCAGCCCGCAACAAGGGTTGAAATAGACCAACTCCGTGGGGTAAACTCTGACGGGGCGATGAAAACGCTTCTGGAGAAGCGTTTGATTAAGATCGTCGGGAAGAAGGAAGCGCCCGGCCGGCCTTATCTGTATGCGACCACAAAAGACTTCCTGCAGCATTTCGGGCTTTCGAGCTTGAGCGAACTGCCGTCGATTCCGGATATTCTTCGGGACGATGCGGCGTAAAAAATCGAAGTGGAGGTGGCGATGAGAAATTGGATCGTCGCGGCATCCCTTGTGTCGTTGCTCTGCGCTGGCTCTTTTGCCGATGCGGATGCAAAGACCGTGCACACTGTGCAAAAAGGCGATACGCTGCAGAAAATTTCAAACCGATACCACATATCAATACCCGACCTGATAGCAGCAAACAACCTCTCCTCCGTCAAACTCGCTATCGGCGACAAAATCGTTATCCCCGAAAAAGGGAAGACTGCAGCCTCGCAGTCTGGCGCGGCCCGTACCGAAAAAGCCGCACAAAAAGCGGCAATAGCCCAGTCGGTTCATACCGTCAAGAAAGGCGAGACCCTCGCAACAATCTCGAAGCAGTATGGAATGTCGGAAAAAGAGCTGAGGGCGGCAAACGGTCTGAAATCTGCAAATCTGAAGGCTGGCCGGCAGTTGATGGTGAAAAAGTCAACTCCGGCAATATATATGGTTAAACAGGGCGACAACATATGGACTATTGCGCGAAAGCACAATATGCAGGTTGATGAACTCAAGGCAATCAACGGGCTTTCAGACAGCAATCTGAAGGTAAATCAGAAGCTTGTCCTTGCAAAAAAGGCGGAGCCGCAAAGAAATATCTCAGACGAGGGTGAGGATGATCGTCCAGAGCGCACAGCTTACGATCCGAAGACTACTCCGATAATTACATCTGCAAAAATCGCGGAAGTCAAAGAACTTTCCAAAACCGAAGAAGTGGCGGATATGAGCCTGAAAGACAGGCTTCTGCTGTTCGCAAAGAAGATGCTTCATCTCCCCTACCGTTTCGGAGGCAATGGCATCGTAGCGGTTGACTGCTCCTCCTATGTACAGAAAGTTTTTCATATTGCTGGAATCCAGTTGCCAAGAAGTGCCAGGGAGCAGTTCACGGTAGGTGAGGAAGTCAGCAAATCCGAGCTAAACGTCGGCGATTTGGTATTCTTCAGAACATATGCTTCTTTTCCGTCGCATGTCGGGATATACATGGGGAATAATCTCTTTATTCATGCCTCATCGCGGGAAAAGCGCGTTACGATAGACAACTTGGATCATCCTTATTATACTTCACGATATATTGGCGCCAAACGCATGCTTCCTGACGCCAAACTGGATGTGTTCGATTTGGAAGCCGAGATAAAACAGTAAACGAATTACCAGCATAAAAAAAGCGCCGCTGAAAAGAAACGGTGCTTTTTTTATTGACTCAGATTGCGCTTACGGCTACTGTGATGAAGCATCACGGACCGGGAAATCAATCACATTTGCGGCATCCTCATCCCGATGAACGTACGAGCGGCCTTCAAAAATTCCGCCTTCAGCAACCGTAAGCTTCCGTGTATAAACGTCGCCGAACAACTTTCCTTTCGGCTTAATCTCCACGCTCTCCCCCGCATGGATATTGCCGTCGATTCTGCCACCGATGAGCACGCTCCTGGCATTCACATCTCCCCTAATCGCCCCGCTGTCTCCGAGAACAACCGCATCGGCCTTCACCTGGCCGGCAACTGTTCCATCGACACGAATGGTACCGCTGACCTGGATATTGCCTTCAACGGATGACTGGGAACCGACGATCGATTCAAGCTTGCTGCTGTCATTTCTTTTCAGAAACACTGGCATCCTCCCATATATAGTCACGCGGGTTCACCGCTTTTCCGTTGACCCATACTTCATAGTGCAGGTGCGAACCAGTAGTGTATCCAGTAGCGCCGGCAAGAGATACTATCGCTCCCCGTTTCAACCGGTTGCCAACCGCAACCTTGTTTTCAGAATTGTGGGCATACAGAGTTGAATACCCCATGCCATGCTCGATTACAACGAGATTGCCATTGCCCGGACTCCAGCCGGAAAAGCTGACGACTCCGTCAGCCGTCGCACGAATCGGCGTCCCCTTGGGCACTGAGATATCGATGCCCGCATGAAACTCTGGCCCGCCGTACTTCGGATCTTCACGATGACCGTAATGCGACGTTACCCGGCCGACAACCGGCCACCCCCTCGGCATCGCGGCATAGAGATCTTTCCGCTCCTTCAGATAATCACTGACAACGGCAACAGTGTCAACTGTCTTTCTAATCTGTTCGCGCAACTGCTCCATGTCGAGCGAACCGGCATCGTCAGCAGTTTTCTTTGCTTCGACGTTCTCCAGAATTTGCTCTTTTGAGCCAAATGACAGGAGACGACGAAACTCAGAATCAGCCCGATTTATCATATTCATCGCCTTCTGCAGTTCCGTGAATTGCGAGGAATAGAAGTCAACCCTGCTTTTCATCTGATAATATTCTATGGTGTTCACGGTAGCGACCAGGAGATAAAAAGTTCCGGCAACGCAGAGAAATACTGAAAGCGCTATGCCAATGGAAGGCACGCGAAAATTGATGGTACGCTTGCTGTCATGCGGTATCATCATAATGCTGACCGGCGTGAAAAGTTTTTTCAGGAACCGCTTGAACTTATACATAACGAACGCGCTGTCTGCCTCCCTCTTCAATAAAGCCGATCTGAAACGCAGGATATCCCGATTTTTTCAAAAGCGCTACCGAGGCATCGGCATCTTTTGGTGCCACTACTATAACATAACCGATTCCCATATTGAAGGTCTTTTTCATGTCGGCCTCTGGAACGGAGCCAAGCTTCCGGACCAGCGAAAAAAGCGCCGGAACCTCCCACGAATTTTTGAAGAGAGAAGCCCTGAGTCCTGAGGGAAGTATGCGCGGCAGATTCCCGGGAATACCGCCTCCGGTAATGTGCGCCATGCCCTTTATTGTCACTTTCCTGTTGACGGCAGCCACTCCTTTAGCATAGATCCGCGTAGGAGTGAGCAATGCCTCGCCGAGCGTCTGGCTGAGTTCCGGCACATACATATCAACGCTCATTCCGTGATGCTCGAACAGCACCTTGCGAACAAGCGAATATCCATTGCTGTGTATGCCGGACGAGAGGACGCCTATTACCGCGTCTCCCGGTCTGATGGATTTCCCGTCGACAACCTTTTTTCTGTCAACGATGCCGACAGCAAATCCCGCGAGATCGAATTCGCCAGCTTGATAAAAGTCCGGCATTTCCGCAGTTTCCCCGCCGATAAGAGAACAGCCAGATTCAAGACAGCCGTCGGCGATTCCCTTAACCACGTCGCGGGCCTTTTCTGCTGAAAGAGCGCCTGTGGCATAATAATCCAGAAAAAACAAAGGCTCTGCTCCGAGCGTCAGGATATCGTTAACACACATCGCGACAAGGTCAATACCCACGGTATCGAATTTTCCGGTTAAAAACGCTATTTTCAGCTTCGTGCCGACACCGTCAGCGCCGCTTACCAGTACCGGTTTGCGAAACTTTTTCAAGTCAAGACGAAACAAAGCGCCGAATGAACCTATACCAGCAAGGACTTCTTTGCGAAAGGTTCGTTGCACTATCGGTGCGATGAGCCTGACGAGACGATCTCCTTCGTCAATGTCAACCCCTGACTGTTTATAAGTAATAGGCTTCATGCTGCTATCCTCTCTTCCTGATTTTCATGCTGATATCGACTGCCCTTGCCGAGTGCGTCAGGGCTCCAACCGAAATAATGTCGACACCGGTTGCGGCTATCTGTTCAACCGTATCTAGTGAAACACCTCCAGAGGCTTCCAGCAACGCTCTGTGGGCACTGACTTCGACCGCCCGGCGCATTTCATCAATCCCCATATTGTCGAGCATGATGACATCAGCACCGGCGGCGATAGCCTCCCGGAGTTCTTCGATTGTCGTTACCTCGACTTCAATTTTCAGGAGGTGATGCGCCATTCTGGCACGCATGATCGCCTTTGCGATGCCGCCTGAAGCTGCAATATGATTGTCTTTAATCAACACGCCGTCAGAGAGGCCGAAGCGATGATTCAACCCGCCACCCATCCGCACCCCGTATTTTTCACAGATGCGGAACCCGGGAGAGGTTTTCCTCGTATCGGTTATTTTTGCGGGAAAATATTTTACCTTTTCGACATAACGAGCGGTTAATGTTGCTATTCCAGAAACACGCTGAAGAATGTTGAGCGCCACGCGCTCACCGAGCAGGAGCGAACGGGTGGCTCCGGACAGTTCAGCAAGCGTATCTCCTGATTTGACCGGCTTGCCCTCTTTCTTGAAGATCTTTATCTTTACGGCAGGGTCAACCTGTGCAAAGACTTCCCGCACATACGGCATGCCTGCGAGAACAAACGGCTCTTTTGCCACCAGAGCGGCGAGCGAGCGGGACTGTTCCGGAACGGTGAGCTGCGATGTTATGTCGCCGCACCCGGCATCTTCCGCCAGAGCGCGTCGAATCGTCTCGACGACGAACGGATCTACTGGCATGGTCTGCTATCGCCGCCGAAAGAGAGAGAAAAGGCCGAAAATCCCCCCGGCAACGGCACCAATGGCTGCCGCAGATCGCCAGTCCAACAGAGTTGTGACGTTGCCCTGAACAGTACGGCCAATCATCAGGAGCGCCGTGCTGTTTTCCGCGTTAATTTCATTTGCAACGAGCATGCCGACCGCGCTGCTGTTGACAACGGCATCCCCGGATGAAACGCTTACCGGCGTGCAGGAACAATTGATGCTTGCCGTCGTGCCCGCGGTCAGCAAGCTAACGCTCTGGTTCAAAGCCAGCGACTCAGCCTTCATGAAAACAGAGGCTCCCTGCGTAACTTCAATCCTGTCTCCGTCGATGCTCAGGGCGGCAACCTGCTGTAGATCAACATGGCCGCCCTCCACCGCCCTGACAGTACTCTGGCGGATATTGATAAACTCCGCTTCGACGATATCAAGGTTTTCACTTTCAATGTCCAGAACGTCCTTCTCCATGCACGCCCCCTATTGAATCGTTTTAAGCAAATTGAGGTTGTCGGCTATTTTATCATTTTTCTTAACGAGTTCTTCAAATCGCGCACGATCTTTTTCCACAACGTTTTTTGGAGCGCTCCTGAGAAAGTCCTCGTTCATCAATTTTTTATTGAGGAACACGATTGCCTCTTCGATTTTTGCCCGTTCTTTCTGAAGCCGCGCAACTTCAGCTTCAATATCCAGAAGACCTTCTATCGGCATGTATCCTTCGACGGAATTCGTTACAAACATGGCCGATCCTTTTGAGCGCGATACGTCCTTTCCTGTCTGCAAATCTCTGCAGCGCGTCAGTTTCACAATGGAAGACTGGCATTCCGTCAGCGCATTCAGTGCATCTTCGCTCAGCGTCCTGATCCGTACCGTAATTTCCAGTGACGGGTTGATATTCAACTCGCCGCGGATGCTGCGAATCCCGGAGATGACATCAAGAACCACGTTCATGCGACGCTCAGCGTCGGGATAGTTCGCGAGGTCGCGCGGAAAGAGAGCATACATAATGCTATCTTTCTTGTCGAACACACGACGCCAGAGTTCCTCCGTAACAAAGGGCATGAACGGGTGGAGAAGCAGCACAACCCGCTCAAGCACAAAAAACAGACAGTCCACAACCAGGCGCTTCTTTGCCGCGTCCTCACCGTAAAGGTCGGGTTTGACGAGTTCGAGATACCAGTCGCAGAATTCATGCCAAACAAATTGGTAAATGCTGTTCGCTGCTTCATTGAACCGATATGCGCCGAGATGACGGCTTACGTCATCGGCGCACCGTGAGAGTCTGCTCAGAATCCAGCTGTTCCGGGTATCAGCGGCCAGTTCGGTCATCGCCGGCTCTTTTGGCGAGCGGAATTCGGCATAGCTGACC
>JBBIQQ010000001.1:53359-63405 GCA_037442225.1 Nitrospirota bacterium | reverse complement strand
AACTCTTCCCTTGTTGTGACAAATTAGCCGTGTTTGGTGTAAAATGAAACCTAAGATGGTAAATTTCCACACTGAGGAGGCTGCCATGAATGAAGAACAGATTATTGAATTCCTGAAGTCGGAGAATGAGGATTTCAGGAAGCTGCACAGCGAACATCGGCATCTTGACGCACTGCTCACGGATTTCCACTCAAAACATTACCTGACACCAGAAGAAGAAATTGAAAAAAAACGACTGCAAAAAGAAAAGCTTTTCAAAAAAGATAAAATGGCAGCATTTATCCGGGATTACCGGGCACATCAGCCACAGGCCTGATCAGCGGATAGCCAGAATCAATTCATTCTGAATCCACGACAAAAACGTGAAAGGGATAGTACCGCCATGAGAAGCAAGACCATTAAATCAGGCTTGGAGCGGGTTCCGCACCGTGCGCTCCTGTATGCAACCGGCATTCCGCAGACCGAAATGAACAAACCGTTTATCGGCATTGCGACCAGTTTTACTGATCTGATCCCCGGGCACATCGGTATGCGGGATCTTGAGCGATTTATCGAGAAAGGCGTTCATACCGGGGGAGGATATCCATTTTTATTCGGCGTACCCGGCATCTGCGACGGCATTGCCATGGGACACAAAGGCATGCACTATTCACTTGCCTCCCGGGAACTTATCGCTGATGTCGTCGAGACGGTTGCTGAAGGACACCGGCTTGACGGGCTTGTTCTGCTGACCAATTGCGACAAAATAACGCCCGGAATGCTGATGGCTGCCGCACGCCTGAACATTCCGAGCATTGTGGTGACGGCGGGCCCGATGCTTTCAGGACATCATCGAGGACGGCGGTTAAACCTGACAAGCGATACCTTTGAAGCGATCGGAAAATATAGAAAAGGACTTATTGACGACGAGGAAATGCAGTCGCTGGAGGTCTGCGCCTGCCCCGGCGCCGGTTCCTGTCAGGGAATGTACACAGCAAACACGATGGCATGTGTGACCGAAGCTCTCGGTATGAGCTTGCCAGGTTGTGCGAGCGTTCCGGCAGTCATGGCGCAGAAACGTCGCATCGCGTTTGCCAGCGGCGTGCGGATTGTTGATCTGGTGAAGAAAAACTTCACACCGTCGAAAATCCTTACTCCGGATGCATTTCATAACGCCATTACTGTTGATTTGGCATTGGGTGGTTCGACGAATACCGCGCTTCACATTCCTGCTATCGCGCATGAGGCTGGCGTGAAATTGCCGCTTGAAACCTTTGATGTTATCAGCAAGTCGACTCCGCACATTGCAAGTATGATTCCGGGCGGGCCGCATTATATGGAAGACTTGGACAATGCCGGGGGAATCCCAGCGGTTCTCAAGCAGCTGAAAAGACTTCTGAAATCCAACCCGACTGTTTCGGGGAAAGACGTCCTGGCCATAGCGGAGGCGGGAATCGTAATGGACAGCGAGGTTATCCGTCCGATGGAAAAGGCCTACCACAAGCAGGGCGGAATCGCGGTGCTGAAGGGCAATCTTGCTCCTCAGGGTTCGGTGGTCAAGCAGACTGCGGTGTCGAAGAATATGATGAAATTTGAGGGCTCCGCGAAGGTTTATGATTCAGAAGAGGCTGGGATGAAGGCAATTCTTGCCGGTGAGATTAAGGCGGGAGATGTCGTGGTAATCCGATATGAAGGGCCAAAGGGCGGACCGGGCATGCGTGAAATGCTTTCTCCGACCTCTACCATTGCCGGTATGGGGTTGGCTGAATCCGTTGCCTTAATCACCGATGGACGGTTTTCGGGCGGAACCCGCGGGCCATGCATCGGCCATGTTTCTCCTGAAGCAATGCAGGGCGGGCCGATCGCATTTGTCAAAAATGGAGACCGTATCCGTATTGACATTACCAGGCGCTCGCTGGAACTCCTTGTTTCCGCTGATGAACTGGCAAAGCGGCAGGCAGCATGGAGAAAACCCGAGCCGAAGATCAAGCACGGCTGGCTGTCTCGCTATGCGAAATTTGTTTCATCCGCCGGTTCCGGAGCGGTGATGAACGCCGAATAGTTTTCGTGGTATGCTACAGGGCACGCGGGCGTAACTCAGTGGTAGAGTGTTAGCTTCCCAAGCTGAAGGTCGCGAGTTCGAATCTCGTCGCCCGCTTGTTATGAATTTTATGGCCTCTCTCCGGAGAGGCTTTTTTTCTTTCTTGCGACAACATCGGCATCTAAAAATCAAGATGCAGGAATCCCTGTCTTTCTGTGTACACAGTGATTTTGCCAGTTTGACAACAGGGTTCTTTTCTGTTAGCTTCTAAGCAGACAGCCGCAGAGGCATTTATGCCGGACTGTAAAGAACAAATCGGCAAAAAGGATCATTCTATCCAAGGTACATTGAGTACGCCCGATGCTGATGCTCTTGAGTCGCTTCGGCTTCACAAGCATGAAACATTGCTTTATCGTCAGATGATTATTGAGAAAAGGCAAAATCTGCAGAAATCTGCTTCAGAAGAAGAATTGCGGAGGGCGGTCATGATACAGCAGAATCGGCGGGGTCAGCTTGGAGAGATTCTTACGCGCAAGGGCGTCATCTCGGTGGAACAGCTTGAACACGCATTAAAGGTCAAGATGTCGTCAAACAAGCGGCTTGGCGATGTTCTGTTGGAGTTGGGCTACGTAACTCAGGAGCAGATTATTCAGCATGTCTACACCCAACTTGCGGAGCGGATTCAGAAAGTTCTCTTGCCAATGATCGGATTTAAGGAGAAGAAGGCAGAGTTTTATGATGCCTGTTCAGAGGTGTATCCGGAACACGCGCAGATGTGGCGGCAGCTTGCTGCGGATATCCGAACTCAGATAACCGATCTTCATTCTCTCATCAGCGCAATATATCGTCAGCCGGATCTCTTCACGGTCAATATGACCTTCACACCTGAGTCTGTCGACACTGTGCTTCACGGCGTGTTCAACACTATTGAACGTGTGAGGAGCCGTAGCATGTCTCACGATCAGGCTCTGTACCTCGCGCGCGATATCGAGAATTCCGTGCTGGTTTCCCGTCTGCCCGACGTGTTGACAACAAATGACGCCGATTGGCGGAAATCCTTCATGCGGCAGAAACAGGAACTTTTTCGCCACCGGAAGAGCATCGCTGACGCTATCGACAGACTGAAAAAATAATTGTGTATGAACCCTGTTGAATGAAAGATCAAAAAACACTTCTCATCGAAAACGCACTGCATCTTGTTCAGGATACGGTCTGCGAAAAACTGTTTTTGTTTCTGAATGATCTCCATGAGTTTTGGTGGTTTGCGCGCGCATCCATTAGCGACAGAGAGCGGATTGTGGTTGTCATTCCGCGCGATGTTGACGTTCGCGAGACCGGATTAAAATCTGCGTGTTGCGCAGTGGTACGAAGCTGGTCGGGAAATCAGTCACGCTTCTCCCGCATCAAATACGCATTTCTCAGCGCCGTCATGGACCGCGTCATCCAGTCAACGTGCAAGGTCGTGTGCGTACTTGGCCCTTACGGCAAGCCGCACCTCGATACGATAACGATTCACGACCTCAGACATTCATGGAGCGATGACTTTCCATTCGATGTTGAGACCCTGATTCACAACAGGGCGTTTCACACCGTAATGGCCGTTGTTGACATCGCGCTGGACATAGGAGCATTGGGGAGAGAGGGAAAATCAGTCGGCACTATTTTTGTGATTGGTGACACGGATGCCGTCATGAAGTCATCCCGGCAGGTTGTGTTCAATCCGTTCCGGGGATATCCAAAAAAAGAACGACTGATATCAGTTCCCCATGTGGTCGAAAACCTTAAGGAGCTTGCAAAGCTCGATGGCGCTATCGTTATTTCCGATGACGGTGTTGTGGAAGCCGCAGGTCGGCATCTTGAAGGTTCACCGGTTGCAGCAAAAAAATTCGGCGGGCTGGGAGCTCGTCACCGTTCGGCAGCCGGCATTACGAGAAAGACGGATTCTGTTGCCGTTGTCGTTTCGGAGAGCACTGGAAGGGTGACGCTTTTTCAGCGGGGACGAATCCTTGCAACTCTGGAGCCGTTGATCAGTCGCAGAATGGTGTAGCCCTCAGCCTGCCATTATCAGAGAAGTTTGGATCTGGCATCTTTATTTGCTTGTCGCTTGTCACGCGATGTTCCCGGTCACTACCTGCTGAATATATAATCCCGGAAATGTCATTAGCTTTTGTCTTTATTGCAGGATAAGCTCCCGAATAATGAAAAAAGCCAGCAATACAGAAACTTATAGTCCGGTTGCAGGCTCTAATGACAATTTTGGGACAGTTAATCCCCATTTTCTGATGCTGATAATAGTGTGATAAAATATACTTAAATCAATTATGCCTTAGCTGGAGGAGAATTTTTTGACCGATCGGAAGCGCCACGGAAACGTTTCACATCTGCGCAAGCTTGTGTTCGAACTGAATATCCTCCGTCGTCACATCATTTCTTACCCGCAGGGACACCCTCTGGTAGAACAGGCGCTCGCCAAGGCATACGTGACCATCAGCGATCTTCTTTCACAAGGAGGCACCCTGACGATTGGCGTTGCACGCAATACACTAATTTTCGGTGACGACGTTCTGGATGCTGCGGAACCGGCTGTCCGTAACTTTGCCGGCGCATTGTTTTCATTTGGCATTATATCGCTCGCCTTTTCTGAAGGGCTGCGCATTGATGAACTGCGACGTTTCAATGAGCGTCTGATGGTGAAACATCAGGATACGGCAACTCCAGAATCCGTCCGGAAGCTATTCGATAGTCTTGCGCTCGATCATATTAGTCTCGGTATGGTCGATTACGGAGCTATTCAGGTTCGTTTCGGGTTGCTGGAGACCCTTGATGAATCAACCGATTTTTGGGAGCTTTTTGC
This sequence comes from Nitrospirota bacterium, assembly GCA_037442225.1. GTDB lineage: Bacteria > Nitrospirota > Thermodesulfovibrionia > Thermodesulfovibrionales > Dissulfurispiraceae > JAAYUK01. The sequence continues at coordinate 58,531 of JBBIQQ010000001.1, read as the reverse complement.
GAAAGGGGTAATTGCCGGAACGCTTAGCCATAGCGCCGGAGATGTTGCCGAAGCTGAAAAGTATGCCCAGGCCGCGCCTGAAATGCTGGCGGACATGCTCTCCGACGGCATTTCCCGTGAGAAAGGAACAACAGTTCCCGCCCTGCTCGATCTGTTCGGACGTTTTATGCAGCGGATCGATGAAAACGTAGTCGCTCGCGACAAGCATTCCTTCGGCAAATTTATCCATTTCCTGCATGCCCTGAAGCCGGAGGTTCGAGGGTATTTTCTCGAGAGCGCGGCAAATACACTTTCCGAGCGTCCTGTCGCTGCCGAGGCTTTTTTTGACACTTTCTCAAACGATCTGCTTGCCAATATGCTGAATGAGAATCTGGAGTCGAAAAGCGTGGCTCCGCCGGCAATTATGGGACTGCTGCGTCGCCTGAATGATGTTCGTTCTTCGCAGACTTTAGCTGCTGAGGGGGCGGAGCGGAAGGAACATGCTGCCCCTGAAAATGCTACGGTTCTTGCCGATGAAGCTCTCAAACAAAAACTGCAGGTTATTTTTCAGGAAGAGCAGCATGAAAAGTTTGTCCCAGAAGAATATAATGCTACCCTGCACTCACTCCTTGACAGCCGGACGCTGAGCAAGTCAGAAGAACAGGATATTCAGCGGCTCAGAAATACGCTTGAGGATCATGGAGTAGAAGTTAAGATGTCCCATATTCTTCTTGAACTGATTGATGCGCCTTCAGACACTGACGACAACAGCGAGTTGCTCGGGCAGAATCTTCTGGATCTCTGCGGCTATTTTGTCAGAATGGGCGATTTGGCCGCGCTCACCACTATCTATGAACGCTCACAGCGACTGGAGCATTCGGGTATCCAGCATCAAAGGCTGAGGCAGGCTTTTCTTCAGTCTGATTTTATTGAGGAAATATTGCAGGCCCCTGTTATCTGGGGAAAACCGAAGTTTGAGGAAATCGCTACGCTCATCCATCGTGTCGGAGAGCCGTTTATCGATCCTATATTGGATCGTCTTGCCGAAGAAAACAATATGTCGTTACGCCGTTTTTACATCGACCGTCTTTCAGAATGCGGCCTTGTGGCGATAGCGAATATAGGCGCACGATTGTCCGATCCCCGCTGGTATTTCGTTCGGAATCTTGTCGTTATTCTCCGCAACACCGGCAATCCTGCCATACTGCCTTTTCTCCGGACTTTGCAGCATCATCCGCACCCAAAGGTGAGGCAGGATGTTGAGAAAACATTGCTGCAGTTTCATGATCCTGGGGCGATTGCCATGCTGTTGTCCGATCTCGCGAGCAGTAACTTTGAAGTCAGGATGGGAGCGATTCGTCTGACGGTGAAACATCACACCCCGGACATAATCAGAAAGCTTGCTGACATTGTCGAAACAGGGGGATTCTCAACTGAAGATCTTGAGCTGAAGCTGACCGCTGTTCGCACACTTTCCGAAATAAGAGATGCTGCATGCATTCCGTCGTTTGAACGGGTGCTCAGGAGCAGGAACTTTTTTCGACAGGGCGTTCTGAACCGGATCAAGGATGAGATTGTTGCGTCTTTGGGCAGATTTTCGGCTCCTGCTGCGCTGGAACTTCTGCAAAGAGTTCCTGAATTCGGCAGCAAGGAGCTTGCCCGAAAGGCCAGGGCGATAGCAGACGATATGGAGCAGCGCCATGAAGCCTGATTCACAGACGAATGTCCTGTCATTTCTGCGCTTTTTTATCATAGCTCTTTCCAATGCCCGTATGTACTCGATTGGGCATCCCCAGGCATCCAGAATGCTTGTAAAAGCGTACGAGTCTCTTTCCGCAGCCCTTGAGCAGAACAGCCGGCTGCCATTTATGCTGCTCGATGACCATGTTGTCATTGATGAAGTGCGTCTTCCCGACAGCCTTTACACCAGGCGTTTTGCAGAAGTGTTCCGGGAGCGGGGCTGCAGCCATGTCACGGTTTCAAGCGCGATTACCGCGCAGGAACTCAGCGCGCTGGTTGATGTCATGGCTGTGCCGAAAAAGCCACTTCCGGAGAACCTGCCGTCTATTGTATTGGGCACCATATCTTTGTCCGAGGGGGAAGGGGAAAAGATACATGATAAAGATAATGAAGAAATATTGCTTCCCTTGCTGAAAGATTTGCCCCAAGCCGAACTTGGACAATTCCGTGAGATTCAGGAAACGATTCAGGCAGGAAAACGGATAAATGTTTCCGGCCTCTACAATGTTGTCGGCGGATTCATTCACGCATTCCGTCAGGAGCAGCCTGCGCTTCGGGCTCTCGCGCCGCTGCGACTGTTGGACGAATATACCTATACGCATTCCACAAACGTATGCGTACTCAATCTTGCGCAGGCAATCTCGCTTGGCATTGAGGGACAATTGTTGCACGATGTTGGTGTCGCAGCTCTATTGCATGACATCGGCAAGCTTTTCATTCCCGAAGAAATCCTTACAAAATCTGAAGCACTGACGCAGAATGAGTGGCAGATTGTCCGGCAGCATCCGAATAAAGGGGCGCGCTACCTGATGGACAGTTCCGGCGTTCCGCGTCTCGCTGTGGCGGTCGCATTTGAGCATCATCTGAAATACAACCTTTCCGGGTATCCGACGGTTGCACCTGCCTGGCGGCAAAACATCTGCAGTCATATGACAACGATTTCCGATTTTTTTGACGCCATGCGGACTACGCGATCCTATCGCGCGTCGGTGAAGAAGGAAAACATCGGTATCGCGATGATGACTCTCGCCGGAACTGAGTTCCACCCGATCCTTGCCAAGAACTTTGTGATTCTCCTTGATGCGCTTGGGGAGAAGGAGAATCAGCCGGATTCCTCAGCCGGAATCGAAAAGTAATCATTGACTTTTGATGTTTGCTATGTCATATTTATGACATGTATTTCGGATCCACGAGAAACGGGCAGTTACAGGAACTGGTGGGATCTTCGCTGGCAATTCGCCGGGTTTACGACCTGATTGCAAAAGTCGCGCGGTCAGACAGTACCGTTTTAGTGCTCGGTGAGAGCGGAACCGGGAAGGAACTGGTTGCCAAAACCATTCATGCCAACAGCAAGCGCACCGGAAAACCATTCATTCCGGTGAATTGCGGAGCCATCCCCATGGAACTGCTGGAATCTGAGTTGTTCGGTCATGAAAAAGGAGCTTTCACCGGCGCTGTTGCTCTGCGAGTCGGTCGTTTTGAACTTGCCGACGGCGGCACGATTTTTCTCGATGAAATCGGCGAAATGCCTCCCATCCTGCAGGTAAAGTTGCTGCGCGTTCTGCAGGAGCGTTCCTTTGAACGAATCGGCGGGACAAAGACGGTGCATTCTGATGTACGCATTATTGCGGCGACCAACAAAAACCTGGAAGATGCCGTGCAAGAAGGCAGTTTCCGTGAAGATCTCTTTTACCGGTTGAATGTTATTCCCATAACATTGCCGCCGCTCCGGGATCGTTCTGAAGATGTGATAGCGCTTGCGGAGTTTTTCATCCGCCGGCACGCAGCCCGTTTTGATCGTCAACCGCTTGCCCTCTCTGCTGAAGTTGTCGAAATCTTTAAGGCATACGCATGGCCCGGCAATGTCCGTGAACTCGAAAATACGCTGGAACGCCTGCTCGTGCTGAGCGACGGAGATGTTGTCTCTCCCCATGACCTGTCGGAAAAGATGACAGGCAAAAAGCTTCCGTCTGTTCCTGATGTTTCTGATGCGGACAGCAATCCGTTTGTGGAGGGTATTGATCTGAATGCCGCGCTCGAAGAGTATGAAAAGCGTTTGATTCAACATGCATTAAAGCTGCATAACGGGGTCAAGAGTCAAGCCGCGAAGTATCTGAATATCAATCGAACTACGCTGATTGAAAAGATGAAACGCCTTGCCATTTAACATGCCGGAATGTTGCCGCCAGGTCAGAAAATTGACTTCATTCCTTCACTATCGAAAAACACTATCTCTGAAAATGTCCTATCTTCTTGAAAGAATGGTGAAAATGCTATCCATTGCAAAGCATGGCACGTTTCTTTCATACACGAACATATGCTGTCTTTCACCATCATAGCGCGAGGTTTCGTCGCTGTCTGTTTCTGCCTGCTGTTTTCAGCCGTCCTTCCGGCGTTCGCATCGGAAGAACTTCTGCAGAAAGCAGATAAAAGCCTGCAGTTGAAAAATTACCTCAAGGCGAAAGAAGAGTTCCGGGAGATTTTCATTGCTGCTAAAGACAGTTCTTTTTCAGAGCGAGCGCTGTTTGGCCTCGCGAAGTCTGATTTTCTCCTGAAGAATTTCAGCGAATCCATTCTGAACATGCAGCGTTACGTCGCACTGCCGGCTGCCAGCCGGCGCGATGAGGCACGGATGATGCTAGGGTATTCGTATTTTTTTCAGCGAAGATCTGCGGAAGCGCAGAAGGCATTTGAAGCGGTCGGAGGTGAATTCGCGCCACACTCGCTGATTGGTCGGACCGAAATTGCATTGCAGACAGGGCAGCTGAAATCTGCGGAAGCGCTGCTTGCCGGGGTTCCTGCATCATTTCTGGAGAGCAACAACCGGGCTCTTTTTGTGAAGGCGCTTTTTCTGGCGAAGAAGGGAGCAGGCAGTGAGGCACTCGCACTTATCGACAAGATTCCGCTTCCTGTCCTGCGTGATGAAGATATCCGGGTTGATAAAGCTGAAATATACCTCCTTTCCGGTAAAATGAAAGAGGCTGAAGGTCTTCTTCGTTCTCTTATCGCGAGTCCGATAAGCGGCAGCGAACAGGTGAGGGCCCGTCGGGTTCTGTTGCAGGCATTTGAACGCCAGGGGAAAACCGAGGAAGCCTTCGCTCTTGCTCAGGAACTGCTTTCCCATGACTCGACTGACGAAGTGCGTAGAAAACTTGTTGCCTTGTACGATATGAAGGATGATGCGGAAAACGCTCTGAAGCACAGCGCCCAGCTGAGAGACAAGGGATTAAGAAGTCTCGAGGTTGAACGGCGGCTGAAGAGGATCCTGATAACGGGAGGGGAGAAAACGACCGACCTGCTTCTGCGGTATGCCATGTACCTGAATGCCGAAAGTCCGGTCCTGGCTGAAGCTGCTGCCTATCTTGCAAAAAGCGGCAGGCAGGTTGAGGCAAGAGGACTGCTCCAGAAGGCGGTACGGAGCGGAGCTCCGTCTGAGGCATCGATTTCCCTCGC
>JBBIQQ010000001.1:0-53331 GCA_037442225.1 Nitrospirota bacterium | reverse complement strand
GTATGATGAAGCCATGAAGTTGCTGCAACCCCTTCTCGCGAGTAAACAGCATGGCCAGAGCGCTCTTCTGGTGATGGGAGATATTGCCGAAAAAAAGGGTGATGTCAAAGGGGCAATCGAGCTGTTTCTGAAAACAATCAAGCAGGGAAAGCAGCCGCATATCGAAGCACGTCTTGGCGATCTGTACTGGAAGATGGGAGATAAGAAGGCAGCGCTGAAGCATTATGCCTCGGCAGCTGATCAAGGTAACGCCGATGCCATGATCAAGGCGGCAGATGCCCTGTATCTGAGCGGACAAAGCAGGTCGGCCGAGAAATATTACAGGAAAGCGCTTGACAGCAAACTGGATGACGACCGGCAAAAGCAGTGGCTGCACTATCAATACGGGAAACTTGCGAAGAATCGCGAGTTTCTGGAAAAGGCCGCTGCCGGCGGGGGAGAAATCGGTGAAGCAGCGCAGATGTATTTGAACAGGTAATGTCGTATGGCTGAAAATCCACAGGATATAACACTCCTCGGTCAGGCTATAGAGCGTTTCAATTCGGCGTCTTCCGCGGTCATGGCATATTATCAGACGCTGGAAGAGCGTGTGCGCCTTCTGACCGACGAGGTGGAGCATAAAAAACAGCTGCTCAACAGCATTCTCGACAGTATTGATGTCGGCGTCGTCTATTTCGACGGCAACGGCGTGGTTCAGTTGGTGAACAAAACGGCGGAGTGTCTGCTGGATGCCCCGGCGAGCACCCTAGTAGGATCTGTTTCTCTGCCTGCGGTTTTTTCAGAGCAGACGGTCGTGTGCGCGGGCGGAAAAGAATTTCCCGCAATCATTTCCCGCGCAGACGTAAAAAATCAGCATGGAGATACGGATGGCAGCGTGCTTTTTTTTCAGGACATTACCCGCCTGAAAGAGCTTGAAGCTGAAAATGAACGGAACCGGCGCATGACCGCAATGGGTGAACTGGTCACCAAGATTGCCCACGAAATCCGGAATCCGCTCGGGAGTATCGAGCTTTTTGCGAGTTTGCTCACCAAAGACCTTGAAGGAACGCCGACCGCGTCGTACGCCGGGCGAATATCGAACTCGGTGCGGCATCTGGTGAACACTCTCGATAATATGCTGCGGTTTTCGGGAGGAGTCCGCCCGTCCTTTGCCGCGCTGGATCTGCGCGAAGTAGTCAGCGAACTTGTTGAAGATTTCCGGGGCGTTTTTCTTGGCAGCAGGATAGTGCTTTCGCTCATAGCATCGGAGCCCTTGGCAATGCTGGCAGACCGAAGCCTGCTCAGGCAGGCTTTTATCAACCTTCTGCTGAATGCTTTTCAGGCGATGCCGGATGGCGGTAAGATAGAAATTAGCATGACGAGTGCCGGTGGAGAGGTCCATATACTTTTCAGCGACACCGGCGCCGGCATGGATGAGGAAACGTCAGCGCGGCTTTTTGAGCCGTTTTTTTCGACAAAAGATCGCGGAACCGGGCTCGGCATGTCGATTGCCGCGAGCATTGTCGCGGCCCATGCAGGACGCATTCAGGTGCAGAGCGCTCCGGGCGCAGGCACGATATTTACTATTGTTTTTCCGTTGGAAAGGCATGACTAGCCGATGACAAAAACAGTATTGATAGTTGACGACGAAATCGATATGGCGGTTGCGCTCGAGGAGTCGCTCAAGCGGGTTGGTTTTCAGCCGACGGTGTTTCATAATGCGGCAGATGTCCTTCAAAAGGCCAATCTTGCAGACTTTTCGTTGATTATCACGGACATGAAAATGCCAAAAATGAATGGCATCGAATTTTTGCAGGAAATCCGTCGGCGCGGCATTTTTGTGCCGGTCATAGTGATAACGGGATTCGGAACCGTTCAGAATGCGGTGGAGGCGATGAAGCTTGGAGCGACCGATTATGTTATGAAGCCTTTTTCATTCGACGCGCTGTGCGCGACGATTGAACGCATTATGCCTCCCGATGAGACTGACATCATCGCTGTGTCGCAGTCCATGAAGGCCATCCTCACGCTTGTGCGGGAAGTTGCCAAAAGTTATATTACCGTGCTCCTTACGGGGGAAAGCGGCACCGGCAAGGAGGTCGTTGCGCGTGCCATGCATCGCCACAGCACTCGATTCCGGCAGCCCTTTGTCGCGGTAAATTGCGCGGCAATTTCGGAAAGCCTGCTCGAATCAGAGCTTTTCGGGCATGAAAAGGGGGCTTTCACTGGAGCGGTTGATCGTCGAACCGGCAAATTCGAACTTGCCAATCACGGAACGCTTCTGCTGGATGAAATCAGTGAAATGGCACCGACGTTGCAAGCGAAACTGCTTCGTGCCGTTCAGGAACGTGAGATTGATCGCGTCGGCGGCAAGTCACCGATCCCGCTGGATGTGAGGGTTATCTCGACCACAAACCGGGATCTGCTTGCTGAGGTCAAGCAGGGCAGATTCCGGGAGGATTTATATTATCGGCTCAATGTTTTCCCGATAGTCATCCCGCCTTTGCGTGACCGAAAGGACGATATCCTCCCGCTTGCCGGGTTCTTCCTGAAGAGACTGGCGCAAAAAATGGGCAGGGCTTTTCGAATTTCCCCGGGGCTCGCTGAATATTTATTCATCCAGACTTGGGAAGGAAACGTGCGTGAACTGGAGAATTTTATTTACCGGACCGCGGTAGTTTCCGGATCTGATGAGCTGCAGCCGCCGTCTTCTCAGTCCGTGCCGGTTGCGACACTTCTGCCGGCAGAGGACGTCTCAAGACCCCAGCCGTGCGGGACGATAAAGGATATGGAGCGCGAAATGATTGTCAGGACGCTCCGCGAAACAGGAGGAAACCGCACTCGCACGGCTGAACAGCTGGGGCTGAGCGTCCGCACCATCAGGAACAAGATCAGGGAATATGCGATTTCAGAGTCGGAAATTGTCGGTTAACAGGCACGGGAATTGCTTAATTAATGAGCATAGTTCAATGCCAATCCTGCACCAAGGAGAATATAAATGGCTGATTCCAGTATGAAAACCCTCGCAACGATGCTCGACATCTCCGCCTACAGGCAGAGAATTTTGACATCCAATATAGCGAATGCTGACACCCCGGGGTATCGGGCGCGTGATATTGACTTCCAGGGAGAACTGGATAAAGCGCTCGCAGGAGGAAGTCTCAAGGGTGGCATGGTAATTTATGAACCTATGACAACGTTACCCAACCGGGACGGAAATACCGTCAATATTGATGTGGAGATGGCAAAAGTTGCCGAGAACAGTCTGATTTACAATGCCGCAACGCAGCTTCTGACGATGAAAGTGCGTATGCTGAAGAGCGTTCTCCGCGGAGGAGCATGATGAGAGAGATGTTTCTTTCGCTCAAAGTGAGCGCCACCGCCCTTGAGGCCCAGAAAGTCCGCCTCAATGTTATTGCATCAAATGTGGCGAATGTGAATTCGACAAAAACTCCGGAGGGAGTCCCCTATAAACGGAAAGACGTGGTTTTCCGTTCATTCATGTATGATGAAAGCTCGATCGGAGTCGATATCCCGCGGGTTGTTGAGGATGATCGCCCGCCGCGCCTGGTTTTTGATCCGGCACATCCGGATGCTGATGCGTCGGGCTATGTCAGCATGCCGAACGTGAATATTATTGAGGAAATGGTGAATATGCTGGCGGCGTCTCGGGCATACGAAGCAAATCTGACGCTCATCAGCACATATAAGGATATGTTTCTGAAAACACTGGATATTACAAAGGTTTAGTTTCTGGAAGTGCATGGGGAGGCGCATATGAACGAAATTCAAAAAATAAGCGGGCTGAGTGGTCAGCCAATTGCTGAGCCGCTTCAGCAGAAGCATACAACCACGGGGCCGTCTTTTGCCGAGGCTATCAGCGATGCGTTGCGGGAAGCGCAGGATGTGCAGAACAACGCTGAAAAGGCAATTCAGGCGTTTGCCAACGGCGAGGTCAAGGATATCCACACCGTTGTTATCGCAATGGAAAAGGCCGACATGTCGCTACAGACGCTCATGCAGGTTCGTAATAAGCTGCTCACTGCGTATGAAGAAATCTCAAGAATGCAGGTATAACGTGAATGGCACTGAATGACCTCATAGAACGGTTTCGTCTCTGGCCGCTGAAGCAGAAACTCGCTCTGGGCGGCGTCCTTGCGTTGAGCATCGCGCTGATGGCCGCGATTATGTTCTGGAGCCAGCGGGAAGACATTCAGGTACTCTACAGCAATCTTGGTCAGGAAGACGCCGGGCAGGTCATCGGCAAGCTCAGGGAGATGAAGGTTCCGTATCGCGTTGAAGGGAATACCATTTATGTTCCCGCCGCCAAAGTGTACGAACTCCGGCTCGAACTGGCGGCTCTCGGCATGCCTCAGGGTGGCGGGGTTGGGTTTGAACTTTTCGACAAGAACCAGATAGGGGTTACTGAATTTGTGCAGCGGCTGAATTATGTCCGGGCGCTGCAGGGAGAGCTTGCGAGGACAATTCGCCAGATGAACGAGGTTGAGCAGGCGCGTGTGCATATTGCCATTCCTGAAAAGACCATCTTTACCGACAAAGAAGAAAAGCCAACAGCCTCAGTTGTACTCAAACTGAGAGCGGGCAGAACGCTGAGCCGCTCTCAGGTCGGCGGTATCGTGCATCTTGTCTCCAGCGGGGTGGAGGGCTTGTCCCCGAGTCATATCTCTGTTATTGACAGTATGGGAACGCTTTTGTCAAAGCCATCTGAAACGGACTCAGCGGCCGATGCCAAGCAGCTTGAGTATCAGAAATCCGTTGATCAGGAATATCAGCAGAAGCTCCAGAGCATGCTTGAAAGTGTGGTCGGAAAGGGCAAGGCAGTTGTCCGGGTCTCGACGAAGCTTGACTTTGCGAAGATCGAAAGAACTGAAGAAAAGTTTGATCCGGATACCACTGCTGTCCGGAATGAACAGAGAAGTTCGGAGAAGTCCGGAGGGTCGGCAACAGCAGGCATACCGGGGGTTCTTTCGAATCAGCCCGGTTCTCAGCCGGGCGGTGCCGCGGCCGGAACCGGCGGCTCGCAGAAGCAGAATGAGAGCATTCAGTACGAAGTGAGCCGGAGCGTCAGTAAAATTATCCAGCCGCGCGGCGAACTGAAGAGCGTATCGGTTGCGGTGCTGGTTGACGGGACCTATAAGAAAGAAGGCGAGAAGAATGTTTTTGTGCCTCGCACGGAAGCCGACATGAAAAAGTATAACGATCTCGTTCGTGCCGCGATAGGGTTTAACAAGGATCGAGGAGATCTGGTCATTATCGAGAATGTGCCGTTTGAGACGACGGTAGAGGATTTGAAGGCAGAGACAGACTGGAAGGGAATAATCTTTACGGCGCTGCGCTATCTTGTCCCAACCATTGCTGTTGTTCTGCTTGTGCTCTTCGTTCTGAAGCCTCTGATTGAAATTCTCAAGCGTCCTGTTCGGGTAATGTCGCCTGAAATAGCAGGGTATCAGCAGGCGGCCGGCGTGCCTGAGGTTGCGGCGGAAGATGTGCTCAAGGAGCAGGTGCGGGGCGCTGTCAAGCAGGATCCGAAAAAAGCGGCAACGGTCCTCAAGGACTGGATGGCGGAGTAATCCCCTATGGTGAAGAAGCTGACTGGGGTCGAAAAGGCCGCGACACTCCTTTCTATTGTCGGTGAAGACGCTGCAACGGAAATATTCAAGCATCTTGATCCGATTGAGCTTGGCCGGATAATTCCGATGATGTCACGGGTCAAGGTCTCGCCTGAAATGCTCGCAACGGTGCTGGAGGAATTTCAGGACAAGACCGGCACTGCCCTGATGTCTGTCGATGATGAATATATCAAGAAGATTCTCAATAAGGCGTTCGGTGACGAGCAGGCCAAGAAGCTGATTGAAAAGATTGAGAGCGGGGCAAGTGCATTTGATGTGCTGCGCTGGCTCGACTCAAGCGCAATTGCAACAATGCTCACCCGCGAACACCCCCAGACCATTGCCATTATCCTTGCGCACCTCGAGCCGGTTCAGGCAGCTGAAGTGCTGGGCAAGCTGCCGGAACATCTGAAAATCGATGTATCGCTTCGCATCGCGAGCCTCGATCAGATATCGCCGTCAGTGCTCGAGGAGCTTGAGGACGTGCTTCAGACGCAACTTCAGACCTATACTCGCGGCCGGAAGATTGGCGGCATCCGCACGGTTGCCGAGATTCTCAATCAGCTTGACCGTTCGTCGGAAGATCTCATTCTGAAGAATATTGAAGAAAAGGATCAGATTCTCGCCGACGAGATTCGCAAGCTCATGTTTACCTTTGATGACCTCAACACTATCGACGATCGCGGCATCCAGATGATTCTGAAGGAGATCACGACTGACGACCTTGCTCTTGCGCTCAAGGCGACTTCTGATGAACTCAAGGATAAGGTGTTCCGCAATATGTCGCAACGTGCCGTTCAGATTCTCAAAGATGAGATCGACGCAAAAGGCGCGGTCCGCATTACCGACGTCGAGAAGGCGCAGATGAATATTGTCCGCGTTGCAAAGCGTCTGGAAGAAGAGGGCAAGATTATTATCGGAGGCAAGGGTGGCGAAGAACTCATCGGCTGAGGAGACGGGCTCCGTGTTGCGTCCGTATGCGTTGAGGCGCTTCGACGAGACACCTGCTGAAAAGGTGATTGTGAGCAAAACTGAAGCGCCTGAAGCGGCGCTGAAGCGCCGTGAAAACGACGCGGCGGAACGCGGGTACAATGACGGCTTTGAAAAGGGAATGGCTGAAGCGCGGGCGCAAATGGATCCGGTGGTTGACAGGTTGTTTCTGATGCTGACAGAGCTTGAAAAAGCAGTGCATCGGAAAGGCGAGGAGCTGCTGCCTGATCTGATAGCCCTTTCGATAGACATTGCCGAGAAAGTTATCCATAAAGCTCTCAAAGTAGATAAGGCAATTATTATTGCCGTTGCTCAGGACGCGCTCTCGCGAATTGCGAATGCTGAGGAAAAGGTGACGGTGCGGATTAATCCCGAAGACTTTGCCACCATTCAGGACAAACTGACTTATCTGAGAGAATCTTCCGGCCTGAAACATATCCTCCTTGAGCCTAGTGAGTCAATTCTCCCGGGCGGCTGCTATATCGAAGCTGCGTCGGGCTCCGTGGATGCCCGCATCGACGAGCAGATCCAAGAGGTCAGTGGTGCAATCCGGACAGCTCTTGATAGCTAAATGCCGCGAATTCGTCCGTGATGTTGATCCTGTCAAAGTATACGGGCGGGTCAGCAAGGGTGTCGGCCTTGTGGTTGAAGGCGACGGCCCAAGGACAAATATCGGCGATGTCTGTCAAATCCAGCAGAGTGGACTGAACGGTGAGGAATATGTTGAAGCCGAAGTGATCGGCTTCAGGGATGACAAAATCCTGCTGATGCCGCTCGGCGAGTTGATGGGGATCGGCTCTGGAGCCCGCATTGTTGCGCGCGGGCGTCAGCGCTATGTAAAGACAAGCGAAGAACTGCTCGGACGGGTTCTCGACGGTCTCGGCAATCCGATTGACGGCCGGGGTGCTGTGGGCGGCAGGCTTTTCCCTATCTATAACGAACCGGTCAATCCCATGCTGCGCCGGCGCATATCGGAGCCGCTTGATCTTGGCATCCGCGCAATCAATACCATGCTGACCTGCGGCAAGGGGCAGCGTGTGGGCATAATGGCGGGCAGCGGCGTTGGGAAAAGCGTTCTGCTTGGTATGATGGCCCGCCATAGCGCAGCTGACGTGAATGTAATCGCACTCATCGGCGAGCGGGGGAGAGAGGTTCGGGAGTTTGTCGAGCGCGATCTCGGCGAAGAGGGCTTGCGGCGCTCGGTTCTGATTATCGCAACATCCGACACGTCCCCGCTGATACGCATACGGGGTGCGTTCGTTGCGGCTGCAATTGCGGAGTACTTCCGCTCGGAAGGCAAGGATGTTCTCTTTATGATGGACTCGCTGACCCGTTTTGCGATGGCCCAGCGTGAAGTAGGCCTCGCAGCCGGAGAACCGCCTACCACAAAGGGATATACCCCGTCGGTTTTCAAGCTTTTGCCGAAGCTTGTTGAAAGTGCTGGAACATGGCAGCAGAAGGGGGCAATCACAGGCCTCTATACCGTGCTGGTCGAAGGCGACGACATGAATGAACCTATCGCAGATGCGGCCCGGTCGGTGCTTGACGGCCATATCGTACTCTCCCGGGACCTTGCAAACCAGAACCAGTATCCCGCAATTGACATACTCCAGAGCATCAGCAGAATCATGAAGGACATAATTGCTGAGGAGCATCGAAATCATGTGGAGCGCGTACTCGAAATCATGGCCACCTATAAGAAATATGAAGATGTTATTACCATTGGCGCGTACAAGGAAGGGACGAATCCGAACGTTGATTATGCCATCCGCATGACGGAACATATCAGGAGCTTTCTGAAACAGAAAATAGATGAACGAGTGCCGTTGGAGCAGGGGATTTTCCAGCTTGCGGCGCTTTTTGAAGGAGCACAATGAGCACTTCCATTCAGAGCCTGCTTGGCCTCAAGCGATGGAAGGAAGACGAACTAAAAAGTCTGTTCGGGCTGCTTTCCAAGGAACTGCATGCGGAGCAGGAGACTCTTGAAACGCTTGAATCGCAACATGCCCTTATCGGCGCGAAGCTTGCGGGTGGGGGCGATGAACTGATGGATATCGCAGAGATTCGCACGACGCAGGATTATGCTGAGCATCTGATTCTGCAGATACGGCGGCAGCAGTCGGTCATTGCTGAAAAGCAAAGGCAGGTTGATGAGACACGTGCATTGTTGCTGGAAGCGTCAAAGGAACGCAAGACGTTCGAACGGCTTGATGAAAAACAGCGGCAGGCCGCGGAGCAGGAGAAGCAGAGAAAGGAGCAGAATGATGCTGATGAACGGGCAGTCATCACCTACGGACAAAAACGCGAAGAACATTGATCAGGATGCTCAGCGGAAGTCTGCGCGGCGCCGGACCGGACGTCTTGTTCTGACGGTTGCTCTTGTCTGTGCCGTATTGCTTCCGATTTCGCTCACGATACATGCGCAGCAGGAAAGCCGGAAAGCGGCGATACAGCCTTCCGGGCAGGTGTCGGCGAAGTTGCTGGAAGAAGAGCGCATGTCTATTCTGAAAGCAGATATCCAGAAGGAAATCGAAGAATTCAAGAAACTGAAACGGGAGTTTGATGAGGCAAAGAAAGTTCTTGACAAGGAGCGTCAGGAACAGCTCCTGAAAGTCTCCAAAATGTATGAAGCCATGCAGCCGGAAGACGCTGCCCGCAGAATCGAGATGCTTGACGACGATTCCGCTCTGAAAATACTTTCGACTCTGAAGCCGAAGACTGCTGGAAAGATCCTGGCACAGGTCGATACCGAAAAAGCCGCTGCTCTTTCGAAAAAACTTATCCAGAAGAAATAGACCGGAAAATATCGTGCTGTGATAAAGGCAGGAGCGCCTGCCTGTTTGTTCTCAGTTTCATTGCTTCATAGCTTCATCTCCTCGGCAAAAACTGCCGTTCAGGCAAAAACTGCCATTCTCCTGATGAGTTCACTTGCCGGCCGGATGTCATTCGTTTCCAGGCAGAGCTTGCAATTCGCTGATAAATATCAACAATTTTAGCATAGCGTGTGTATGAGGAACGGTGGCATGTTCATTGCTTTTTACTCAGCTATCTTGTGTGCGGAGGTATTCTATGACTGCAGCACCACTTCCGGGTTTTGCGCAGATTGCGTCGGTTCAAGCCGGACGTTCTGCGGTAGATGTGTCTGCTGATCGCAATGCGCAGTCCGGACAGGGATTTCCTGCGGTCATGCGGTCGGTTCTTCAGCGGGTTGCAGAAGCAAACCAGCAGGACAAAATTGGCGATCTTCTTCCTTCACCAGATGAATTATTGCCCGATGCCTGCATAAATCTTTCCGTTCATGGGGATGCGGTTATGCTGAGCATGATTCAGCAGATGTTCGCGAACCTTCCTGTAGCTGTCCGGATGACTCCTGAACAGGTGCAGTCAGCTGCCGCCGGGATTCTTGGTTCACTGCTCCTTCAGCAGTCAGAGAAAGGCGTAATTCCGCAAGAAATGACAATCGGGAATGCAGCGAAACACCTTCAGGATATGAAAAATTCATCTGGAGCAGCGAGCTTTCAGAAGCCGCCTGCTCAGGCGGTGGCTGAAGCGGCTCATTCTCTTCAGACTGTTCGGGATGCTGGTGAGCTTATATCAGCAGACGCTGCTGCACTCAAATCACATACGGACTCTGCAAAGACCGTTGTTGCGGCATTCGTGACGGAATCATCTGACAGCATTTCTGCAAAGCTGGAGGATGTCGAGGCTCCTGCTGCCGAGGTGTCGGCATCACGGCAATCTTCGGTGTATTCGGCGACAGGTGGGGGGGATCGGATGGCGGAGGTATTTACCGGCAGGAACGTCAATAGCGATGTGTCTATAACATCGATTCGTGATATTTATGAACCGATTCGTACCGCCGCAGAAGCAGGAACGAAACATATGGTTCTGCGCCTCGACCCGCCCGGACTCGGAGATGTTCAGATTCGCCTGCGGATACATCAGGGTGTTCTGAGTGCTGAACTGAAAGTAGACTCCGGCATTACCAAAGAGCTTTTTGTATCTGCCCTGCCGCAGATTCGTCATCAGCTGGAGATCTCGGGCATACGGGTTGGGGATGTTCAGGTTGATCTGCACGACGATTATCTTGCAGATCAGGGATCGGCAAGAGAGCACGGTCAAGGGCGTCAGAACCGGCAGGATAGACAGACCGGCGAAAACTTTTTCGAGTATCTGGCATAAAGGAGGAGTGACACATGGCGGCAACAAGCGCAGCAGCACCTATATTAAGCAATCCGGCATATACCGGAACATCAACGGGGGCAAGTTTCACGAAAGCGAAAAAAACCCTTGATCAACAGGACTTCATGAATCTTCTGATAACGCAACTCAGGAATCAGGATCCGCTGAACCCCGTTAAGGACACGGAATTCATAGCTCAGCTTGCCAACTTCAGCTCTCTTGAGCAGATTTCTTCGATGAATGCAAATCTAGGAAAATTTCTCTCGGAACAGCAAAAACAGAACACCGCCGCCGTCTCGATGCTTGGTCGCGAAATTACTGATGTCAGCGGCAATAAGGGACTGGTAACCGGCATCATCATGGCTGATGACGGAGTCAAGCTGGTTGTGAACGGCAAAGAGATCGCATATGCGGATGTCCGCGAAGTGCGGAACCCGTAGAACTAAAGGAGGATAGAACCATGACGATGCTTACGTCACTTTTTACCGCGGTTAGCGGACTCGGATCAAACGGACAGGCACTTTCCGTTATCGGCGACAACATCGCCAACGTAAACACATCGGGATTCAAGGGGAGCCGGGCAAATTTCGGCGATATCCTGAGCCAGTCGCTCGGCGGGGGCGGCAATCTGCAGGTCGGGCGCGGCTCACGCGTCGGCTCTATTCAGCAGCTTTTCGGGCAGGGAACGGTTGAGACGACCGGTAACCCGCTTGATCTGGCTATCGACGGGGACGGATTTTTCACGGTTCTGGAACCAGGAGGAGCCCAGTTCTATACCCGGGCAGGCCAGTTTTCTGTTGACCGCAACGGCTTTATCATAAATCCGAGCAGAAACTTTCTTCTTGGCTTTCAGGCTGATGGTGCGGGCAACATTACGGCCAATATTGACCGCATCAATGTGGCCACAGTAAACAGTCCCCCCAATGCATCTACCGGACTTTCGATTCAGGCGAACCTCGATTCACGCGAGACGGTTCCGTTAGTTCCATGGTCGCTCAGCACGACCACCGGCCCTGCAGCTGGATCGTATAATTTTGCCTCGGCGATTACTGTTTACGATACTCTTGGAAACAGCCACCTTACGAATATTTATTACCGCAAAACTGCTCCCAATTCATGGAATGTTTACGCTACATACAACGATTCCGCTACCGGCACGAACTATGTACAGGTCCCAGCCGGAAGCGCGCTCACAACACTGACGTTCAACACAGCCGGACAGCTGACAGCGCCTCTTCTGGCAACCAACGGCACTTTTGATTTCAGCGCGTGGGGCGCAACGGCAGCCCAGTCGATTGGCTTCAATTTCGGCTATAATTCCAACTTTACTACTCAGTATGGTTCGCCGTCGAGCACGATTTTCCAGACGCAGGACGGCTACACGTCAGGTTCATTGCGCGCGCTGACGGTAAGCGACAACGGTATCATGTCCGGTGTGTTCACGAATGGGCAGGTGCGAGACATAGCGCAGGTTGTATTGGCCAGGTTTACCGCGCCGACCGAATTATCGAAAATGGGCAAAAACCTCTTTGCGGAATCAAACGGCTCCGGTCAGCCGCTGATCGGTGAACCGGGGACATCAGGGCGCGGCAGTATTTCTTCCAGTTCGCTGGAAGCAGGAAACGTTGATCTTGCCGAGGAGTTTGTGCGCCTCATTGCGGCACAGAGAGGCTTTCAGGCAAATACGAAAGTTATCACAACGACAGATGAACTTTTGAACGAGCTTCTCGCGATTAAGCGATAGTGCTGGCCTAATTAGCTTATACTATAGTTAACCGTTTGACGGTTAGCTCCTTTGAACGGGAGTTAACCGTCATTTTCTTGACCATATCTTCCTCAAAACCTCCGATAAATCAATTAGATAGTGGTTGGCATGTCCCGTGCTTTCTCCTATGTGAGATTCATATCTCTACTTATGTCAGGCTGAGCAGGGTTGTGAGTGCTACTTCCAGGACCTACGAAAAGGGAGACTACATGGCCAAGGAAAAAGAGAAAGAAGAAAAACCCGCAGAAGGTGATGAGTCTGAAGGGGGCAAGAAAAAAGGCAGCAAGAAGCTCCTGATTATCATTGCTGCAGTTGTGGTGCTTTTGATTGGCGGCGGCGCTGCTGCGTATTTTCTGGTTCTGAGCAAGCCCAAGAATGAAAACGTGGAGAAGAAAGAGACAAAGCAGGAGGAAGGAGTCAACTTCGCCCTTGATCCGTTCGTGGTTAATCTGACAGATCAGGGAGCAAATAAATTTTTGAAGATATCAGTTCAGCTTGAGCTTGCAAATGCAGCAGTTCAGGAAAAAGCAAAGGCCAAGATCCCGCAGTTGCGCGATGCGGTTATTTCGCTTCTGACGAGCAAGTCATCCGATTCTCTTATGAATCCGGATGGTAAATTGCAACTAAAGGACGAAATCAATGTCCGGGCGAATCAGATTCTCGGTCCGAATTCGGTTAAGAATGTATACCTGACCGATTTCGTCATGCAGTAACGGTCCAAAAGAGGAACGAGGGCGGCAAGGGAACAATGCAGGATATTCTTTCACAAGACGAAGTCGATGCCTTATTACGCGGCATAAATGAAGGAGACGTTGAAACAGAGGCAGCGACGACCGAAGTTTCCGGCGTCAAGGCTTACGATTTTACCGGGCAGGAAAAAATCGTACGCGGGCGCATGCCTTCGCTTGACATCGCAAATGAGCGGCTTGCGCGCAACTTCCGCATTTCTCTTGCAGGCGCGTTGCGGCGTGTTGTCGACATTACCAATGTGACGGTCAATGTTACAAAGTTCTATGACTTCATGCGCTCAGTGCCTTTTCCTTCGAGCATCAATGTTTTTCGTCTGGAGCCTCTGCGGGGGTTCGGTCTCCTGGTTTTTGATGCCCAGCTTATTTTCACGCTGGTAGAATATTTCTTCGGCGGTACCGGAAAGGGCCATTATAAGCCCGAGGGCCGGGAGTTTACGCCGATTGAGCAGAAAATGATTCATAAGGTCGTGATGATGTTTTTCAAGGATATGGAAGAGGCGTGGAAGCCGATATATCCCCTTGTGCCGACCTATGTCCGCGCTGAAATGAACCCGCAGTTTGTGACAATTGTTACTCCGGTCGACGTTATCATCAAGGTCGAGTACGTTCTCGAAATAGAAGGAAAACAATGCAAGGCATTTCTTTGTATCCCCTATGGGTCGGTGGAGCCTATCAAGGAACAGTTATACAGCGCTTTTTCCGCTGATCGTGACGACCTCGATACAAAATGGATAGATCGTTTGAAGGATGCGTTGCGCGGAACCGCGGTCACCATTACCGGAGAACTCGGCAAGGCTTCTCTCAGTGTTGATAGGGTGCTTGATCTCAGGGAGTCTGACGTCATACTTCTCGACAGAAGGGCGGATGACGACATCAGTATTCTGGTCGAAGGTGTGCCGAAATTCCTAGGGCAGTTCGGCGCATATAAGGGCTCGTATGCGTTGAAATTTCTTGCGCCATTTGAATAACACGGAGAAAAACAAACCAGATGCGGCCGCCCGGGCTGGATGTTTTTGGAGGACATTATGACAGAGGAGGCGAAAAATTTGGAGATTCAGGAGCTTCAGGACCCGGCACAGTCTTCGTCCGCTGGACATCGGGATATCAATTTCATACTGGACATACCGTTAGAGCTGACCGTTGTAATTGGCCGGACCAAGATTCTTGTCCAGGAACTCCTTCAACTCGGACAGGGGTCGGTAGTTGCCCTGGAAAAGCTGGCAGGCGAGCCGATGGAAGTTTACGTCAACGACAAGCTGATTGGACGCGGTGAAGTAGTCGTTGTCAATGATAAGTTCGGTATCCGGTTGACCGATATTATCAGCCCGGCAGATCGGGTTCGTCAGCTGAGATAGGGATGTGAGGAAAGCATGGATTTCGGATCTGAGCTGCTGAAGGCACTGCTGGCGCTCCTGTTTGTGCTTGGGGTGCTTGTGCTTGTGCTGAAGCTCGTAAAGGGGAAAATGCTTCCGCAGCGGGGCATTATTGAAATGCTTCATTACCAGCCGCTGGGGCCGAAGTGCGGTCTCGCTATCGTGAAGGTCGCGCAGGACTACATGCTTGTCGGCCTTGCTGAACAAAACATATCGCTACTGACAAAACTGGAAGCTTCCCTTATCGAGAAAGAGCTCAAAGTCATGGAAGCAAGCCAGACTGCACAGCAGGAGTCTCCTCTGGAACGAATCCGCGCGTTGTTCGGCAGGAGGGGCAAATAATGGCGCTTGCGCTTGCCATACTTGCCGCGCTCTTATTGTTTGCGGATGCGGTTTTTGCTGCCGCGCCGCAGGCAGCGGCTCCCGGGACAGGCAGCTTGTTCGGTTTAAGCGGTCCGCTGGAGCTTTTGGCGTTCCTGACACTCCTGTCACTTCTTCCGGCAGTTCTTGTCATGATGACCTGCTTTACGAGAATTGTTGTAGTGTTGTCTTTTTTGCGGCAGGCGCTGGGAACTCCACAAGTTCCGCCGACGCAGGTGGTCATAGGCCTCGCGCTTTTTATTACACTTTTTGTCATGTCGCCGGTTGTCGATGCCATTTATGCAAAGGCGTATGCTCCATACGCGAACAAGGAGATCAACGCGGAAGAAGCGTTGAGCCGCGCGTCAGAACCGCTGAAGGAATTCATGCTGAGACAGACCCGTGAAAAAGATCTGGCGCTGTTTCTCAAGATGTCCAAGATGGAACGGCCTGCAAAGCCGATGGATCTGCCGTTGCGGGTGGTTGTCCCGGCGTTTTCGATCGGCGAACTGAAAAAGGCGTTCGAGATAGGGTTCCTCATTTTTTTGCCTTTTCTGGTGATAGATATTGTTGTTGCGAGCATCCTCCTTTCCATGGGCATGATGATGCTGCCGCCGGTCATGGTGTCGATGCCGTTCAAGCTTCTGCTCTTTGTGCTTGTTGACGGATGGGGGCTTCTGGTCGGATCGCTGGTTGCGGGGTATCGATGACGGTCGAGGTATTGAATCAGGTTTCACGCCAGACATTTGAAACGATGCTTTTTGTCGGAGGACCGATCCTCCTGGTGAGTCTCGTTGTCGGGGTGCTGATCAGCCTCTTTCAGGCGGTCACTCAACTGCAGGAGATGACCATGACGTTTGTGCCGAAGATTGTAGCGGTGCTGCTGACGATTCTGCTGATGCTGCCGTTTATTGTCAAGGTGATGGTCGGTTTCACGCGGGGGCTGTATGAGAGCATCCCGCTGTATGTGCGGTAAGGTATGGAACTCTATAATCTGATTTTGACATACGGTGAGAAATTCGTCCCCATTTTTATCCGGGTGGCGACGATTCTTGCGTTTATTCCATTTCTCGGAGCGCGCATGACTCCGGTATTTATGCGCATTGGGTTGTCGCTTGCACTGACGCTTCTGCTGCTCCCGATTGTGCAGATTCAGTCTGCCAATCCGGCAGCCGCCGTGTTTGAGTCGTTTTTCATCGGATTGGCAATCGGCCTCTGCGCACGGCTGATACTCGGGGCAGCCGAGATGGCTGCGCAATGGATCAGCATTCAAATGGGTCTTAGTGTGGCGGCGGTATTTAATCCGCAGTTCGGCGAAGTGCTCGGACCGCTCAGCCTTTTTTATTCAATGTTGGCCATGGGGCTCTTTTTTGTGCTCGATATGCACTTCTTTTTTATCGAAGGGATTGCGAGAAGCTTTGCCATCACCTCGATTCAGTATCAGGGAATGTTCGACGCGGTGCTGAAGCTAAACTCCTTCATGTTCCCACTGGCGTTCAAGATTGCCGCGCCGATATTTCTCATTCAGGTGCTGATTAATCTCGGCATGGGGTTCCTCACCAAGGCGATGCCGCAGGCGAATATCTTTTTTGTGAGCTTTCCGCTCCTCATTACCTCCGGATTGGTAAGCATAGCCTTATCACTGAGCCTTACCTTCTTTGTGCTTTCCAAGGCGTTTGAACACATGCGGGATGCCGTTATGGCGTTCACGAGGTAAGGCATGGCTGAAGAATCCTTTCAGGAACGCACGGAACAAGCGACACCCCGCAAACGCCAGAAGGCGCGGGATAAGGGTGAAGTTCCCCGCAGCAGGGAAATTACGTCCATCATTCCCATGTGGTCGGTGTTTCTCTATCTGTTTTTCGGCGGTGCTGTTCTGAATGCCTTGCTGAATTATATGCGTACAGGGCTGAGCAGAAGTTTTGAATTTACCATTACGGAGAGTTCTATTGTCGAGGTTATGAAAGCGGACGGCATACAGTTCGGCTTGCTTATGTTCCCGCTGTTCGGAGGCATGATGCTGGTGACGGCTGCGGTGCATTTTCTCCAGACAGGGTTTCTTTTTTCAGCAGCCCCGTTGTCGCCGCAGTTTTCGCGCGTGAATCCGCTTCAGGGAATCAAGCGGTATTTCAGTCTCAATATGGTTGTCGAAGCGCTCAAGGGAGTCCTGAAAATAACCGTTCTCGGAGTGGTGCTGTATTTGATTCTAAAGGATCAGATTGGTATGCTGCCGCTTATGGTGGACATGAATATACACGCAGCGCAGTCATTTTCTTTTCATCAGATATACCGGCTTTTTCTGATATCTGGCGTGGTAATCACTCTGTTCGCTGCTGCTGACTTTGCCTATCAGCGGTGGCATTTTGGCAGAAACCTCAAGATGACGCGCCAGGAAATCAAGGACGAGCACAAGGAAATAGAGGGATCTCCGCTGGTGAAAGCCAGGATCAGAAGCCTTCAGCGTGAAATGGCGCGAAAGCGGATGATGCAGGAAGTGCCGAAGGCGGATGTTGTCATTACGAATCCGACACATTTCGCCATCTGCCTGAAGTACGATTCTCAAGGGATGAGCGCTCCGAAAGTGGTAGCGAAAGGACAGAACCTTATCGCAGAGAAGATTAAAGAAATCGCCCGGACAAGCGGAGTCCCGCAGTTTGAGGACAAGCCGCTTGCCAGGTCTCTATTTAAGCTGCAAATAGGGGAAGAGATTCCCGAGGTGTTTTACAAGGCTGTTGCGGCAATCCTCGCAAACGTATACAAGCTGAAAGGGAAAGGAGTTCGTTCTTAATTTATGATACAGCGTCTGTTGAGACAGAGTGACCTAGTTCTTGCCGTCGGCATCGTCATAATTCTCATTTTTATGATTGTTCCCATGCCGCCGTTTCTGCTCGACTTGGCGCTGTCGTTCAGCATTACTCTTTCGATTGTTGTAATACTGGTTTCGATGTACACCAAGAAACCGCTTGATTTTTCTGTATTCCCGTCGATTCTGCTCATAGCGACACTTCTTCGCCTGTCGCTGAATATCGCTGCAACGCGCCTTATCCTGATGCATGGCGACACGGGAACCGATGCCGCTGGAAAGGTCATCAAGGCCTTCGGCGAGTTTGTCATTGGCGGTAATTTTATCGTCGGGTTTATTGTATTTCTGATTCTTGTCGTCATTAACTTTGTTGTTATCACAAAAGGCGCGGGCCGGATTGCCGAAGTATCAGCCCGCTTTACCCTCGACGCAATGCCTGGCAAGCAGATGAGCATAGACGCCGACCTGAACGCAGGGCTTATCGATGACAAGGAAGCCAGACGCCGGCGACTGGAAATTAACCGTGAAGCCGATTTTTACGGCGCGATGGATGGCGCGAGCAAGTTTGTCCGCGGTGATGCCATTGCGGCGATACTCATCATGGTGGTGAACATTGTTGGCGGATTCATGATAGGTGTGCTGCAGAAGGGCATGTCCATGAGTGATGCTGTTACCACATACACAATTCTGACGGTTGGTGAAGGACTGGTCGCGCAGATCCCCGCGCTGATTGTCTCCACGGCGTCGGGTCTCATCATGACCCGGGCCGCTTCGGACGCGAACCTCGGCGAGGACATCGTGAGGCAGGTTGTGGTCAATCCGAAAACCCTCGGCACGGCGGCCGGAATTCTCGGGCTGCTCGGGCTGATTCCCGGTCTGCCCCACCTTCCGTTCCTGACGCTTGCGGCAATCGCAGGAACCGCAGCCTATTATCTGTCCCGCGCGGAGCAGAAAGAAGCTCTTGGAAGGCTCGCTGTCGGACCCGGAGCTGCTGAGCCCGCAAAGCCGGCAGAGACGCTAGAGTCGCTGTTGCCGATAGACCCGATGTCTCTTGAGATCGGATACGGCCTTATTCCGCTGGTGGAAGAAGGAGGCCCGCTGCTTGCGCGCATTAAGGCAATCCGGAAGCAGATGGTCACCGAAATGGGGTTCATTGTTCCGCCGGTGCATATCAAGGACAACCTCACGCTGAAGCCGACCGGCTACTCTGTTCTTATCAAGGGAGTCGAGGTGGCGTCAGGCGAGGTTATCCTGAACAGGCACCTTGCCATTACTCCTGGAACTGAAACCGAGCAGATTGATGGAATCCGCTCCAAAGACCCTGCGTTCGGGCTCGATGCGATCTGGGTCGATGAAAAAGATGTCGAGCGCGCCCAAGTTGCAGGATATACGGTGGTTGATGTTCCATCCGTCATTACCACGCATCTGTCGGAGATTTTCAAGGGGAATGCGGCTGAGCTGCTAGGAAAGCAGGATGTGCAGCGATTGCTCGACAACCTCACCAAAACGCATCCTAAGGTGGTTGACGATTTGGTGCCGGCTGTTTTGACCCTCAGTGTTGTGCAGAGAGTTTTGCAGAATCTGCTCAAAGAGCGTGTCTCCATTCGCGATCTGCAATCCATTCTGGAATCGCTTTCCGATTATGCCGCGGTTACGAAAGATCCTGAAGTGCTCACCGAGTATGTTCGGCAGGCCCTTGCGCGCAGTATTACCCGGCAGGTGCAGAATTATGACGGTTCCGTATCGGTGCTGCTGATGGACCCGAAAATTGAGCGGCTGATTGTGGAATCGATACAGGCAACGCCGCAGGGAATGACGTATTTGTCTCTTGATCCCATGACGGCGGACCGCCTTGCAGAGCGCATCAAGAAGAATTTTGAAGATGGAATGGCCCGCGGCTATCAGCCGGTTCTGCTTTGTTCCCAGACGATACGGCGTTTTGTAAAGCGGCTGACTGAGCGTATTTCCAATAGTATTATGGTAATTTCAAACAGCGAAATATCACCGAATACGAAGATTCTTTCGCTCGGAACGATACGACTGGATTAATGAAGGCAAGGCGGATGCGGAGGAGGACGTCTGTATGATGATCAGGAAATTTACGGGGCGCAGTTTCAAGGAAGCCCTTGAACAGGTCAAGCAGGAACTCGGTGATCATGCAATGATTCTGTCGAGCAGAAGCATGAAAAACGCGGGGTTCGGCCTTCTCCAAAAACCGATGGTGGAAGTCACGGCCGCCGTCGATGATCCGGGAGATGATGAATCAGGTCGCTCGTCTTCTGCCGAGATGGAAGAACTGATCGGCGAGTTGCGCAGCATGCGCGAAGAGATGGGATATCTGAAGGAGACACTCTCTTCTCTCATGCCGGGTCTCCGTGTCGGCGGAAACAAGAAAGGCCTCTTCAACCTTCTGATCAGGCATGGCGTCGATCCGCAGTTCGCTGTTGTTCTGCTGGAACGATCGAACGAAACGGTCGAGAGCCTGAAGTCCGCCATTGCTCAGGATGTGAAGGTGCAATGTTTTTCAGCGCCGGATGAACGGGGATTTCTTTTCCTTGGCGCCCCGGGGGTAGGCAAAACCACTACGCTTTCCAAAGTTGCCCACCTGCTTCGTCAGAAGCATAAACGGCTGAGCCTCATCTCGCTCGACTCTGAGCGCATCGGCTCATTTGCCCATATGAAGGAGCTTTCGCAGGAACTCAGATGCGATCTGAAGGTGACGAAAAGGGTGAGCGATCTTCCAAGGATGGTTTACCGGGACATTGAACGGGGCCCGGTCCTCGTTGACACTCCCGGATATAACTACAGGGAGTTGCTCCGCGATATTGAGGATGTCTTTTCATCCGGATTCCCCCTGACTCGCTGTTTATTGATGGATGCGGCCATGAATGCGCAGGCGGCGGAGCGCATATGGCAGAATATCAATGCCGGGCTGATAGATACCATCGGGTTCCCCAAACTCGATATCGCCGCCCAATATGGTTCGCTCTATAATCTTGCCCTGCTCAGCAGTCGTCCGGTCTCATTTGTTACCAACGGTCCGTCTGTGCCTGATGATATCCGGATGCCGTCTCCGGACTTTGTTGCGAGTCTCATAGCAGGAGGTGCCTGTGCCAACTGAACATCCGAGAATCATTGCGGTATCCAGCGGCAAAGGAGGCGTCGGTAAAACCAACTTTGTCGCAAATCTCGCGCTCTTCTATGCCAGCATCAATAAAAAAGTGCTGGTCATGGATGCCGATGTCGGATTAAGCAATATCGATGTCATGCTCGGCATTACGCCGAAGTTTAATCTGCGCCACGTGCTGGCAGGGCAGAAGCGGCTGAAGGATATTGTCGTGAGCGGACCGCTCGGCATCAGTATTATTCCTGCCGGTTCCGGAGTTCGTGATTTGACGAGTCTTTCAGTCGAACAGCGGCTGCAACTGGTGACCGAACTGGAAGACTTTGATATTGAGTTTGACGTTTTTCTAATAGACACGGGAGCCGGCATTTCGGATAACGTCCTGTTTTTCTGCAGCGCCGCTCAGGAGGTTGTTGTTATTGCAACACCGGAGCCGACCTCCATTGCTGATGCCTACGCGCTTATCAAGGTGCTGAAAAATGATTTCCGCATGCGCCATTTCCGGCTCATTGTCAATACGGCGCGGTCGGAAAAGGAGGCATTCGACACATACAGCAAGCTGTCGCTGGTGGCCGACAAGTTTTTGAATCAATCTATCGATTATCTCGGCTATCTGCTCTATGATCAGAATGTGAAAGACTCAATTATCGCACAGAAGAGCCATATTGTCATGCATCCGAACAGTCTGTTTGCAAAGAAGCTCGGGCAGATTGCAAAACGCCTGATTGATCAGCCGTTGGGAGATACCGGCGGAACCCTGCAGTTCTTTCTGCGGCGCGCGCTGCGCGTCGGATGAACTGCAGGCGACCTATGGTAGACAGTTGATGTGTGGACACTTACGCAGGAGCAGAAGAACGACCTGGTCCGCCAATTTCTTCCGCGCATAAAATATTACGCCGGAAAATATTCCTTTGCGCTGCCTGCTGGTCTGAGCAGCGAAGACCTCGTTTCAGCCGGCATCGTTGGACTTCTTGAAGCGATAGAGCGCTTTAACCCCGCCATGAACGCTTCGCTGAGCACCTTTGCTGATTTTCGCATCCGCGGAGCGATGATTGATGAAATACGCTCGATGCAGTGGGCGTCCAAGGACGCACGCCGCAAGCTCGATGATGTTCGGCGTGCCTATGATGACCTGCAGAACAAGCTTGAACGGCCTCCGACCGATGAGGAAGTTGCCGGTCGTCTCGATATTTCGTTGCAGGAACTTCACAAGACTCAGTCCACCGCGAACGCCCTGAATATGATCAGCCTGGAATCTCTCGGCGTGAATCAGGATGGAGAGCATCTTGACATTCTTCAGTGTCTGGCGGACCGGGATGAGCCGGACATGATTGAACGTCTGAGCCTGAAAGAAGTCAAAAAAGCACTCGGCAATGCCATAGAGGAACTGCCTGATAAGGAACGTACCGTTCTGACTTTGTATTATTATGAAGAACTCACCATGAAGGAAATCGGAGCTGTTCTTGGGATTACCGAATCACGGGTCTGCCAGCTGCACGGCAAGGCGCTGATTAAGCTCCGGAACCATCTTGACGCATTTCGCGGCTGATCTTTGTGTTATTTTTAAAAATATTAGCTATAATTATTACGTTAAGCATTAACCGAGGGGGGGGAGATGCTCAAAAATCTACCAAAAGTCATACAGAAGCTGCAGGCACAGGATCCTTCTGTCCGGCGTCAGGCGGCAGAACAACTCGCAGAGGGAGACGAACGAGCCATATATCCGCTGATCAAGTCCCTGAGCGATCCCAGCGCTGGAGTTCAGGATGCCGCAATGCGTTCTCTCATCGCGGTGGGCGGAGAGGTGACCGCGTATATGGTATTGCCGCTGTTGCGGGAAGGAACTTACCTGCGCAACACTGCGTTAATCATACTGACCCGCCTCGGTGCCGTTACGGTGCCGTTTTTGACTGTTCTGCTCGAAGACAAGGATCCAGATATCCGCAAATTCGCGGTTGACCTGATGTGCGATATCAAGGAAGGCGTGGAGTACGAGCGCCTGCTTCCCATGTTTAAAGATGAAAACGCCAACGTCCGCGCGGCTGCTGCCAAGGCGGCTGGCGAACTCGGCTGCGAGGGCGCTATCCCTTCACTTGAAGAGGCGCTCAGGGATGAGGAGTGGGTCTGTTTCTACGCTCTTCAGTCTCTTGGAGAACTTGAAGCTACTGAGGCCGCGCCGTTTATCGTGGAGTTGCTTAAGAGCCCGTCTGAGGTCGTCCGTTTTTC
The DNA here is from genome assembly GCA_037442225.1 of Nitrospirota bacterium. Classification (GTDB taxonomy): domain Bacteria; phylum Nitrospirota; class Thermodesulfovibrionia; order Thermodesulfovibrionales; family Dissulfurispiraceae; genus JAAYUK01. The sequence continues at coordinate 30,150 of JBBIQQ010000001.1, read as the reverse complement.
GGCAATCGAAACGCTCGGGAAAATCGGCACGCCCGAAGTGAGCGAAACGCTCATGTCGTATCTTTTCAGCGCGTCGGATGATGAACGGAGCGCAATCGTAAAGAGCATTGTCCAGATTGGAATCACCCCTGCAATGGTCGGTCTGACCGAGCATCTGATTCGCATGCTGAAAGAAGGCGACTGGGAGGACAAGTTCATTGCGCTGCGGGGGGTTGAAGTGCTGAACGCGAAGAGCGCGGTTCCACTGCTTGTGGATATTGTAGGCGTTCTCGATCCGGCCATGCCTGACACTGAAGAACGCCACTCTGCCGTCAGCAGAACACTGCTTTCGATAGACTCAGAAACTGAACTGCTCAAACTGCTCGCGTCTCCGGAGATGAAGTACCGCGGCAAGGCGTTTGCCATAGAGATCCTCGGAGATCTCGGCAGCAAACTCGCAGTGCCGATGCTCATGGACAGCCTCTCCGCAACGAGCCGCGACCTGCGGCGCGCCTCTGCTGAAGCTTTGGGAGATATCGGAGAACCGTCGAGCGTAGGGCCTCTTTTGGAGACTTCACTCAAGGACGTTGACGCTCATGTGAGAAAGTGCGCCATTGAGGCGCTCGGAAAGATCGGCATGCCGGTTGCGTTCCAGCCGTTGCTTGATCTTTTGCGCATCGAAAAATTCTCCGACATTATCGAAAAAATCGTTGAATCTCTTTTGAAAATTGATGCCGCAAAGTTCGCGGACGGTCTTTCTTCATACAGCGGTCAGGTTCGCAAGATTGCGGTGGGCGCCATTGATGATGTCGATATTTTGCTGAAACTGACTGAGGACGAGGACAGGGATGTGAAATTTGCCGCGATCAAGGGTCTGGGGCGTGTCGCAACATCTGAGGCGCTTGATCGGCTGAACTCCTTTATCACTGACGCTGAGCCTGATATTCGCAAGATTGCCGTTGTCGCCATGGGCGATGCGCATTGCTGCACTCCAGTGCTGTTTGCAATCCTGAAAGATGAAGACCCATGGGTCCGGTTTTATACGGTCAAAGCAATCGCCAAGGCGTGTGAGCCTGAAACGGCTCTGCAGAAACTGGGCGCCGTGATTGAGGATCCTTTCATTCCGGTGGTCATGTCCGCGCTTGATGCCATCAGGGAGATTGGCGGACCGGAGGCGTATGAACTTCTGGTGCAGCACCGTGAGCACAAGAACGACGATGTCCGCGCAAAAATTGAGGAGGTGCTTTCTTTTCTATGATAGCGTCAATGGCAGACGATGTCTTTAAGCAACTCCGCGATTTCATCTATGAGCAGAGCGGTATTTTTATCCCTGACAATAAAAAGTATTTTCTGGAGAACCGCCTTGGACGGCGTGTTCAGGAAAGGAACCTCAAGGGGTATGATGAGTACCTCTATCTGCTGAAATTCGGCGGAGACAGGAATGAGCTGATTAAACTCTTCGAGCTGATTACAACCAATGAAACCTTCTTCTTCCGCGAGCCGCAGCAGTTTGACGTGCTGTGCGGAGAACTTCTGAAAAAGATCATAGAGGAAAACACGAAGGCCGCCCGCCGTGATATCAAGATATGGTCGGCGGCGAGTTCAACCGGCGAGGAAGCATACACTATTGCCATGATGCTCATGGAGCGTCCTGAATTGGCAGGGTTCCGAAAGGATATTCTCGCGTCGGACATCAGCGAGTCGGTGCTCGCTTCAGCGAGAGCGGCTGTGTACGGCTCATATGCCGTCCGAAACGTGCCTCCGGCATATCTATCAAAATATTTCACAAACAAGGACCAGAATTTCAAGCTTGCTGAATCGGTCAAAACAAATGTCCGTTTTATGAAGATTAATCTGATGAGCGATAAAGACGTGAAAACCATTCGCGGCGTTGACGTGATATTCTGCCGGAACGTTCTGATATATTTTGACGAAAAAGCCAAACAGAAGGCTCTGGCGCTTATGTACGACGCGCTGCGGCCCGGAGGCTCACTGATTGTCGGCACCTCGGAAAGCCTGCATAACATTACCAGGGCATTGCGGCCGACGGTTATTAATCGGGTCGTTCTTTACCAAAAAGTTTAGTTATACAGAACAGGGTTGCTCAAGAGGTGAAATTAATGAAAATTCTTGTGGTGGACGATGATAAGACAACACGCAAAATTCTGAGCCTCTACCTGAAAGGCAAGGGCTATGAAGTTGTTACAGCCGAAAATGGCCTCGATGCGCTTGAGAAGATGGGGACTGAAAATATCAATCTTGTGGTTACCGACATGAACATGCCGTTTATGGACGGCATTGAATTGACCAAGACGCTGAAGGCTGATCCGAACTGGAGCCATGTCCCCATTCTGATGGTTACTACGGAGGCTGACGAAGAAGAAAAGAAGCGAGCGGCAGCCGCGGGTGTGGATGATTACCTCGTGAAACCTACCAATGCCGAACAGATAACATCGAGCGTCAAGAAGATTCTAAAAAAGATGTTTGCACAGGGAGGGGAAGACGGTGTTTGATTTCAAAATAAAGGTGATGGTTGTTGATGACTTTCCGACGATGCGTCGTATTGTCAAGAACCTTTTGAAGCAACTCGGATTCGAAAATATTGATGAAGCGGAAGACGGCGTTGCCGCGTTGTCCAGGCTGAAAGGCGGTGGTTTCGGCCTGGTTATTTCTGACTGGAACATGCCGAATATGGAAGGTATTGATTTGCTCCGTGCTATACGGTCTGAGCCGCCTCCACTGAAAGATGTCCCGTTTCTCATGGTAACAGCCGAAGCTGAAAAGGAAAAGGTTATCGAAGCAATTAAGGCGGGAGTCGACAATTATGTCGTGAAACCGTTTACCGCTGAAGTTCTTAAGGAAAAGCTCGAGAAGATAGCGGAGAGGAAACCGTCGTTGAAAGCAGGAGGCTGATATGGCCGATGAGATGGACGAAATAATATCGGAATTCGTTACGGAGGCGGAGGAGACGCTCGACCGTATCGATCCCCTGTTCGTTGAGCTGGAGTCGCGCGGATACGATAAAGAGATGCTGAATGAAATATTCAGGGGGATGCATACGCTGAAGGGCGCCGCCGGCTTTTTGGGATTTCAGCAGATCATCGATGTTGCCCATCGTGCGGAAAGCATCATGAAACGGATTCGCGAAGGCTGCATTGCTCCTTCGCCGGTACTGATGGATACTATTCTCAACAGTGTTGATATGCTTCGCGTTTTGATTGGGCATGTCAAGTTGCGCGATGGTGCGGAGGAGGACATTTCCGAACTGCTGCAGCGGCTTGATGCCGCAATGGACGCCCCTATGGCTGTTGAGGCTTCCACTGCCGCGCATTATGCTGCTTCGCCCTCTGCGTTTATCGTCGCTGAGGCCTCTGTCCCGCAGGTTGAGCCGCAGGAGTCCGCCAGATCTCCGGAGCAGGACATTGTTGCCGAAACACGGAATGATGACATGCCGCCTCCTCCAAAGCCGCAGGCAGGCATTGAAGAACAGCCTCAGCAGACGAGCAGGGAGCGGGAGGTTGTTCAGACGCTCCGGGTTGATGTGAACCGCATCGACAAAGTGATGGATCTAGCGGGCGAGATCGTTCTTGCCAGAAATCGTCTGCTGAATCTGGCGGTGAAGATCGAGCAGACATACAGCGGCGACCAGAATATCGAGGGACTGCTTGAGACGACCAGCTTTCTCGACCGCGTTACATCCGACCTGCAGCTTGCGGTCATGAAAATACGCATGCAGCCGATTGCAAAAGTCTTTTCCAAGTTTCCGCGCATGGTTCGCGATATGTCCCGTCAGCTCGGCAAGGATATCGATCTCGAAATCTTCGGCGAAGATACCGAAGTAGATAAGAGCGTCATTGAGAACATCGGCGACCCGATGGTCCATATTATCCGCAACTCCATTGACCATGGACTGGAAAACAATGCTGAGCGTGAAGTAAAGGGTAAGTCCCGCAATGGGCGCATTATCATCAGCGCTGTTCAGCAGGGAACCCAGATTGTCATTGAAGTGACCGATGACGGCCGGGGCATTGATGTCGATGCGGTCAGGCGCAAGGCAATAAAGAACGGCCTTGTCTCCGAAGAGGATGCGGAAAAAATGTCGGATGAAACTGCAATTGATCTGATATTTCTTCCTGGTTTTTCGACCAAAGAGGTGTCGACGGAATTGAGCGGCCGCGGTGTCGGCATGGATGTTGTCAAGACGAACGTGGCGAAGCTGAACGGCTATGTCGAGGTTGTCACAAAAAAAGATGTCGGGAGCACCTTCCGCATCAGCCTGCCGCTGACACTCGCCATCATTCAGGCGATGATGATACGGATCGGGCAGGAGCGCTACGCCTTGCCGCAATCCATGATTGAGGAGACGCTTCGGGTCAAGCGAAGCGACATTAAAAATGTTACCGGTCAACAAGTCCTGACGATTCGGGGAAAAGTCCTGCCGCTCTTTGTCATGTCGGAAGTTCTCGGCGTGCGCTCACGGACTGCACAGGATCAGGAAAACAGCTATGTGCTCGTGGCCTCGGTGGCTGACCGGCGTTTCTGTATTGCTGTTGACGAGCTCATAGGTCAGGAAGAAGTAGTCATCAAGACGATTAATGGCGTAGAATCTGAGGAGTGCGGGATACTGGGTGCCACGATTACCGGCGACGGGCGCGTTGTGCTGATTCTCGATCTTGCGGTTATCGCCCGCAGAATGTTTCTCGCCGGCAGAAAATAGGCCGGTTTGTCCCTGAAATTATGACCGATACGGAGGCTTTATGCAACATATAGGTTTCATCATGAATGGTTGCGAATACACCATTCCAATCCTGAAGGTTCAGGAGATTATCAACCGGCCGCAACTTACAAAACTTCCCCAGGCGCCGAATTACATAGATGGTGTTACAAACCTTCGCGGACGCATTATTCCCATTGTGAATTTGAAAAAGCTTGTCGGGCTTGAAGAAAGCGAGCCCGGACAGAAGGTCATTGTCGTTTCAAGCGGACGCATGACCTTCGGCGTTTTAATCGATGGAATCACCGGCGTCATCACGATAGAAGAAGATCAAATTGAGCCTGCCGAGAACTTCCTGCAGGGAAATATCGAGCAGGTGCAAGGAGTTGCCAGAGTCAACGACCGTCTTGTGGTGCTTATTGACACCAGAAAGCTTGTGCCGGGCGAGGATGTGGCCATGCTTGAAGAACAGGTGATGAATGTCGGTGATGTGGGAGATGAGAAGGTAGAAGTTGTCAAACATGTCCAGACCATGGGCGGTGAAGTGCTTGTCAAAGAAATTGTGGATGCAAAGGCATATTTTGAGAGCAAGTCCGGTGGTCGGCACGTTTCAAATCAGGTGATGTTCGAACGGCTGGTTGAGTTCATGACGGCAGTGTCGAATCAGGACTACGACAAGGCTGACGAAGCGATGCAGTCGATTATGAGCTTCGGCGATGCCGGACTGTTCAAGGAGGTCGGCAAGGTTACGCGCAAACTGCATGACTCGATCCGGAGCTTCAAGGAGGCGCTTGATCCGAAACTGAAGGATATGGCTGTCACCGAGATGCCGAATGCTGTTGATCAGCTGCAACTCGTCATCGACCGGACGGAAGCCGCGGCGAACAAGACAATGAATATCGTCGAAAAATATATCCTTGCGATGGATGACTTCTCTTCTCATTTGCGAAGGATGACGGGACCCGAGGAATCGGTCGCCTTCATGAAATCGTTCAAAAACTCGCTTGAGGACGATCTGACTGAAATCCTGACAACCCAGTAGTTTCAGGATCTCACAGGACAGAGCATCAAGAAGGTTATTAATCTGGTTGGAGAGATTGAGAGTGAACTTGTCCGCCTGATTGCAACTTTTGGCGTCAAGATGGAGCCGGCAAAAGAAGCGGCCTATTATGGTCCTGGCACCAGCGCGGACAAAGTCTCGCAGGAAGGTGTTGACGATCTGCTCAAGGATTTCGGCTTCTAGAATGCGTCTGCAGCAAGAGGGGTATTCTAATAATTTATGAACAAGGGGTTTTATGGTTAGAGTTCTTGTTGTTGATGATTCCGCGTTCATGCGGAGCGCTCTCTCAAACATGCTGCAGTCGGATCCCGAAATTCAGATTGTCGGAGTGGCCCGGGACGGGCTTGAGGCGATTGAAAAAATCGTGCAGCTGAAGCCTGATATTGTGACAATGGATATTGAAATGCCCCGCATGGACGGCATTTCAGCGTTGCGGCATATCATGACGAATACGCCGGTTCCTGTCATCATGGTAAGCTCTCTGACAACCGAAGGCGCTCATGCGACGCTGGAAGCGCTAGAAATCGGGGCTGTTGATTTCATTCCAAAAAATCTTTCGGATCTGTCGCTGAATATTCTCCGCCTGAAGGAAGTGTTGATCGATAAAATCAAGCAGCTTGCCAAGCAGGGAGTCACCCGTCGTGCCTTCCGTCCGGCGGTGCGCCCACCAAGTGCTTCGCAGGCTCGAACTTCCGCTTCGCCGGTTATGAGGACGACAGGAGATCGCCGTGCTGGGGTGGTTGCCATTGGAACATCGACCGGCGGCCCCAAGGCTCTTCAGGAAATATTGCCGAATCTTCCAAAAGAGTTCCCGCTCCCCATTGTCATCGCGCAGCACATGCCTCCGAATTTTACCGGCCCGTTTGCCGAGCGGCTGAACCAGCTCAGCAAAATAGAGGTGCGTGAGGCAAAAGAGGGCGATGCGCTTCGCCCCGGTCTTGCCTTGGTATCTCCCGGAGGCGGGCATATGCGGGTCATCCGCAAACGGGGAATCGAGACTGTGGTGACAATTTCAGATGATCGCGAAAATTTCATCTATCGCCCTTCTGTCGACGCTCTTATGCTTTCCGTTGCGGAGACTTTCCCCGGAAGGGCTCTGGGAGTCATTCTGACGGGGATGGGAAACGACGGGGCAAAAGGCATGACTGAGTTGAAGAGAACCGGCGGTCGCATTTTTGCCCAAAATGAGGAATCCTGTGTCGTGTACGGCATGCCAAAGGCAGTTGTAGACGCAGGGATTGCCGACAAGATTCTCTCGCTGGAAGAAATAGCGGGGGAAATTGTGAATTCGGCTTGATCTGTATGGTATTTCATCTTCGATTGCGCTACAATCAACTGTCAGACACTGGCTTATGGAGGCATGCATGAAAGAAGAAATCCTCGAAAAAATTATTCTGGAGACAGTCGACATTCCAAGCCTTCCGCCTATCGCGATGAAGGTGCTTCAGCTGATTAATGACGATTATTCCTCCATAAAGGAGCTGGAAAGGATCATTGGACGCGATCAGGCGTTTTCCGCCCGTCTGCTCCGTATCGCAAACTCGCCGTATTACGGACGTGATCGCAGCATTGACACTATATCAACCGGAATTCTGCTCATCGGGTTTAACACCATGAAGTCCCTCGTTGTTGCGGCATCGCTGAAAGACCTGCATCGGAAATTCGGTCTTTTTGAGCAGCGTCTTTGGGAGCACAGTCTCGGTGTCTCTATCGCGGCATCGCTTCTCGCTCTCGAAACAAAACTGCTTTCCCCCGAAGAAGCGATGATCGGGGGGCTCATTCATGATGTCGGCAAGACCATCCTGAACAACGCAATGCCCGAATCGTATTCAGTCATTGTCGAAAAGGTTTATGAGGCAGGGATGTCATTTGCCGAGGTTGAATATGAAATGCTTGGCTTCAATCACTGTCAGGTCGGGGGGCTGATAGCCCGCAAGTGGAAACTGCCCAGAAACCTTGAGGCTGTGGTGGAATACCATCATGCCTCTGACTTCAGCGTGCTGAACGATAAGACTCTCGAATCTCTCTGTCGGATAACAAGCGTTGCAGACTCAATCTGTGTAAATCTCGGCGTTGGGCTGCGCATGCCAATGTCCAATCATAAGGTTCCCTTTGAAGTGCTTGGGCTGAGTGACAAGCAGTTTTTCGCAGTTGAAGCATTGTTCAAAAATACCTATCAGGAGCAGAAAGCGCAGTTGCTCGATTAGTCAAGAAGTTGCGTTCTGCGCCGATAACAAGGCATCATGGCACTGGAAGACGGCATTCGGGAACCCTACCGGGTAAGCGGTATATCAAGAACCGCCTCTGGATATGTTTATGCCGGACTTCGTGTCAGGCGAAAAGCCGCCAGGCGTGAAGGAATACCGCAGGAGCCTGAGGCGGAGCACGAATCGCGCCACCAGGACTCCGCTGAATCCTCTGACGGAAAAAAACACATAAACATCAAGGCATAATTTTCCGCTGCCGCTGCCTGCCGCTTTAGTATTTCTCCTCGGCTTATCATTATAAATCTTGTTTATTCAAATACTTGCATTTTCCAGTCGTTCGTTGACACGGCCTGGCACTTTAATTGCTTGATATAAATAATCTCTTTACAACGGGGGCCGACAGAATGTATAAGGGCATGTATATTGCGGCAACGGGAGCCATTCAGCGAAGCAACGAGATGGACAACGTCGCCAATAATTTGGCGAATGTCAATACGAGCGGTTTTAAGAGAACTATTCTGTCATCCCGCTTCTATCCTGCGTTAGAAGGAATTCAGCAGGCTCCTCCTTCGGTTTACCCAAATGCCAGAACAATGACATCCACCGGCAAATTTGCGATTGACTCGACCGCCGGGGCGTTTCAGACAACGGGCAATCCTCTTGATTTCGCCCTGAGCGCAGACGCTTTTTTTGTTGTCGAGAAGAATGGTCAGCAGTTCTACACGCGGAATGGGGCATTTGTGCTGAGCCGCGACGGATTTCTCTCAACGCCGGATGGCTACCGGGTCATGGACAGGGGCAATCAGCCTGTTGTGATTGACAACACCGAGGGGACGTTAAGCGTATCATCGGATGGCAATATCTATTTGCTCAATGTGCAGCAGAAGTCCAATACTCTTATTGCTGAACTGAAAGTTTCAAAGCTGTCCGATATCCGCCATGCCGGCGGCTCCCTTTTTACCGGCACAGAAACTGATGCTGTCGATTTTGAAGTTTCCCAGGGAGTTCTTGAGCGTTCCAATGTAAATCCGGTTAATGAGCTCGTAAATATGATTTCGGCGCTTCGGCAGTATGAAATGTCTCATAAAGTCATTCAGAATTTCAACGATCTTGCCCAGAGAGCTGTTACCGATATCGGAAAGCCAGGGGCTTAGGAGGATTTCATGATTCGTTCATTGTTTACCGCTGCTACCGGAATGCAGGCACAGTCACTGAATGTTGATGTCATTTCGAATAACATTGCCAACATCAATACAACCGGATATAAAAAAGGCAGGGCTGAGTTTCAGGATTTGCTCTACCAGACGCTCAGAACACCGGGCGGAACATCATCGGAAGGCAATCAGTTCCCGGTCGGCTTGCAGGTCGGTCTTGGGGTAAAACCTGCCGCAATCGTAAAGCACTTTACCCAGGGCGACTTCATTCCAACCGGGAACTCGCTCGATATCGTCATCGAAGGGGAGGGTTTTTTCCAGATCAACCGTCCCGATGGCACCGTTGCATATTCCCGGGCGGGTGCCTTCAAGCTGGACAATACCGGCCGCATCGTCAATGCCGACGGTTTGCCGCTTGAGCCGGCAATTACTCTTCCGAGCGATACCGTGAGCATTACGATAAGTCAGGACGGTGTGGTATCCATTTTACAGGGTGGCTCCACGACGCCAACTCAGGTGGGAACCATCGAAATATCACGCTTCATTAACCCTGCAGGACTTCTTGCGGTCGGGAAAAACCTTTTTCTCCAGACTGATGCGTCAGGAGACCCCATTACTGGACAGCCTGGGCTTGAGGGCCGCGGCACGCTGAATCAGGGATTTCTTGAACATTCCAACGTTAACGTCGTTGAAGAACTTGCGAATCTGATTATCGCGCAACGTGCGTTTGACACGAATTCCAAGTCGGTCCAGACATCCGACGAAATGCTGCAGACAACAATTGGACTTAAACGGTAAATGACATGAGGCGAAACATTCATATTGTTTTCATCACGCTGGCGGTGATTCTCTGGAGTCTTATCTTTACGGGATTGGCAGGCGCGACGCCGCTTGTCGATCAACTGCGTTCCCGTCTCGCGCAGGAAATTCGAGATGCTGTCCCTGGTGATGTCGAATTGCAGGACATCCGCGTGCTTTATGGGGAGGAACTGCTTGCCGCAGAAGGCATGTACCGGATTGGAGCCGTCTCTTTTGATGGGTATGGGGGAAGAAACCGCATAAATTACAACGTTGAACTCCTCGACAAGCGGGACACTGTTCGCAAACTAGGCGTTGAGGTGCTCTATGAATCGCTGGTAGATGTTTTCATTACTGCCAAGCCGCTTCCGAAGGGTACAATTCTTGGCGATAGCGATTTCTATTTAATCCGGCAGAGAGCCTCCCGCCTTCCGGTCGGGGCCGTGATGAACAAAAACGACCTGCTGGACAAACCCCTCAGAATCAATCTTACCGAGGGTCTTGTGCTGAAGAGGGATTTTTTTGCGATAGCGGGTTTGGTGAAGCGCGGACAGAAGGTCAGGGTTGAGATTGACAGCGGTTCCGTGTTTATCACGACCAAGGGTGTTTTGCGTTCTGAAGGAACCGTCGGCAGCACCGTTCGCGTTTACTGCGAAGCGTCAAAAAAGGAGATAATGGGAGTTTTGATGTCGAGCGATACCGTGAGGGTAAAGATATGATGAAATCAAACAAAACAATAACTTATGCTATATTTGTTGCTTTATTGCTTCAAGGATGCAACGGACTCAAAGATGCTCGGGAAATCAGAGAGGCTCCCATGCCGCCTAGGTATGTCGATGTGAAGGAACCATCTCCGGCAAGCACTGAGGGCTCTCTCTGGCGCGACAACAAATCGCTGTTCAGCGACCGGCGCGCACGCCAGGTGAATGACCTTGTCACTATTCTGATAACCGAGGCAACTTCGGCTTCAAAAAAGGCGACTACGAATACGAGCGGCAACTCATCCGCAGAGTACTCCATAGACGATATTTTTGGCATGAAGAAGGATTTCGGCATCCACAAGCTGCCTATTCTTGCGGGACAATATGCGCCAGGTGCCGTCTTTTCACCGCACGCTAAAGGATCCAATACATCGAGCTACAAGGGGACGGGCGATACCGCAAGACAGGGAACTCTTACGGCGCGTATAACAGCAAAGGTCGTTGAAGTGCTGCCGAACGGGAATATGGTTCTGGAGTCCCGCAAGGAACTCATTGTCAACAATGAAAAGGAAATCATCGTGCTGAGAGGTATCGTCAGGCCCGATGATATCACCCCTGGTAATACCGTGCTGTCGCAAAATGTCGGCGATGCACAAATTTATATGGTCGGTGACGGCGTCATTGGCGACAAGCAGTCTCAGGGATGGCTCGTACGTTTGCTGGACAACATATGGCCGTTCTGAACATTTTCGTATTGAGGAATAAAAGCATGTTCTCCCGGCAATCTGAAAAAAATTCCCACCGATGCGGCACAATTTTCCGGTTTTTTTTCGCGGTGGCTCTTTTTACCTGCATCGCACCATATTACGCATCAGCTGAACGTATTAAGGACATTTCCACCTTTTCCGGCGTTCGGGAAAATGAACTCGTCGGCTATGGCATTATTGTCGGTTTGAACGGGACGGGCGACAAGGACGGGACCTACATTTATCAGCCGTTTGTCAACATGATGCGGCGCATGGGTGTCGCGGTAAACCTTGCCGATGTGAAAGGTAAAACCAAGAACATCGCAGCTGTGCTGGTGACAGCAAAACTTCAGACGAACATTAAGCCGGGATCCAGAGTGGATGTTACCGTCTCATCGATAGGCGACGCAAAAAGTTTGCAGGGCGGAACACTTATCATGACCCCCCTGACCGGCGTCGATGAAACAGTCTATGCCGTAGCACAGGGTCCGGTCTCCATCGGCGGCTTTGTCGCTGGGGGGGGTACGACCATCAAAAATCACCCGAATGTCGGGATGATTCCCAACGGAGCTCTTGTTGAGAAAGAAGTTCCTGTTCAATTGAATAATAAGGAAAAATTGATGCTGATACTCGCTGCGCAGGATACTACCACCGCGCAGAGGGTCGCCGAAAAAATTAACGCTCAATTTGGAAAGTCAGTAGCCAAGGTAGAAAGCCCATCTTCTGTAGGCATAACTGTGCCCTTGACGTATCGTGACCGCGCATTGGAGTTTATGGCTTCTATTGAACAACTGACGGTTGATGTTGATGTCCCTGCGAGGGTGGTTGTCAACGAGCGGACTGGCACTGTGGTGATAGGAGAGCGGGTTGCCATATCGCCGGTTGCTCTGGCGCATGGTGGTCTGACAATTGAAATCAAAACCGAAATACAGGTATCGCAGCCGGGACCGCTGGCGCCTCGCGGAGCAGCCACGGTTGCTGTGACGCAGAGCGAGGTTAAGAGCGAAGAGAAGAAGGCTTTTCTGACTGAGGTGAAAGGACCGACCATAGGAGAGCTGGTGAAGGCTCTGAATACCCTGGGAGTTAGCCCGAAGGATCTGGTTGCCATACTGCAGGCAATCAAGGCAGCGGGAAGCCTTAAGGCTGATCTGGTGATCATTTAATGAAACCGCAAGCCATTATGGGTATTCAGGCACAGACAAAATCTGCCGGGCAGGATCCTGCTGCAGTGGCAAAAAAGGTTGAGACGGTTTTTTTGAATGAATTTTTGAAGGTTATGTTTGAACAGACATCCTTTGCCAAAAACAAGACTATCGGGAGCTTTCTGCCGACCATAACTGCTCATATTGCGGACTCTCTTGCCGAACGCGGGGTTGGATTTGGTGACATAATGATGAAAAACCAATCTGTTATTGAAAAAAGACGTGATTTCCCGGTCAGACCTCCTGTTTCGGGACAATTGCCTGATCCGGCAACTTTGCTGTCGCAAACGCAGGGAAGAATTACCTCCGGATTCGGCCTCAGGCTGGATCCGATAGACGGAAAAATGCGTCACCATGCAGGTATAGATATTGCCGTCGCAGAAAATTCGCCCGTGCGGACAGTTGCGGAAGGAAAGGTTGTTTTCAGCGGCTATTCAAATGGATATGGTAATTGTGTTGTCATTGATCATGGCGACGGGCTCACCACGCTGTATGGTCACAATGCGCGCAACCTCGTAAAACTCGGCGACATTATCAAACCTGGCACTGCAATTGCATTATCAGGATCATCCGGACGAGCTACCGGCCCGCACGTTCACTTTGAAGTGCGTAAGGATGGTGTGGCGGTTGACCCGGCTGGAATTCTGGGAACGTTTGGTTAAGGTTTGGCGGCATTCCTCCGATATATGTAGAGAGCATTAGTGAACTTATTCAGGAGGTGCCGCAATGGATGTCAGAAAAACCGACGGACTGAAAAGCCCCGAAATCAACAAGCCGGAGCCTGCGATTTTCCGGAAAAAGCCGGCGGAGACGGGGGAGATTCCGGCAAGCGGAGACCAGATAACGCTTTCGCGCGGGGCAGGGGAGATGAGTCGTCTGATTGCGGCAGTGAACGCCCTGTCGGAGGTCCGGACCGAAAAAGTAGAAACCATCAGGAAATCCGTTGAATCCGGTACGTATTCGGTTCGGGCAGAGATGGTTGCGGACAAGCTGTTGAAGGAGGTTATTGTTGATTCCATTATATGAAGAATTGCTGAGGATTCTGGAGAAGGAGTTTGAACTCTGCGCCCAACTGGTCGTTCTGTTACAGAAAGAACGAGAGGTAATTGTCGGTCTCGATCCGGCGGCTCTGGAACTGTTGCTGCGCGAAAAGGAAATTATTATTACCGGCATCCGCCTCTGCGATGAATCCCGGGAGCGGGCTCTTTCTTCGCTCGGCTTCTCCGGCAGAACCATATCAGACATTGCACAGCTTGCTGAAATCGATTACCGTGACCGACTTTCCAGCATTGCCTCCAAGTTCAAGGCGATTGTGAGCAGTATCGCCGAACTGAACCGTTTCAACAGCGTGCTGATTGAAAAATCCCTGCAGTACGTCAAGACTTCCTATAATTTTCTGGATTCGTTCGGTATTCAGCCCAAGCGGCAGCTTTCCGTGGAGGCCTAAATGTCGATACTTGGTCTTTTCGATATCGGAAGAACGTCCCTGCTTGCAACACGCCGCGCTCTCGATGCAACGGCGCATAACGTGGCAAATTCCGCCACTGCCGGTTATAACCGGCAGAACGTTATGCTTGAGAGCATTCCGAGCGGGGGATTTGTGGTAGCGAGCGGATCGAGCGGTCGTGGGGTCTCCATCGCGGGAGTACAACGCATGTATGACTCGTTTACCAGTCTCCAGCTGATTACCGAAAAGGCGAATCTCTCCTATTGGCAAACGTATCAGTCAGGCATGATCAATGTCGAGAATATGTTTAATGAAGCCTCCGACACCGGCATTTATCCGGCAATCGCGGATTTCTTTAACGCGTGGCAGGAGGTTTCCCAGTATCCGGAAGCATACGCGCAGCGGACGCTGCTTATCAATAAGGCTGAGTATCTTGCAACCCGCATCAACCGCTCGGCAATCGCTCTTGATGATGAACGGAGCCGGATATTTCAAGAAAGTCAGACATTGGTTATCGAGGCCAATGCTATCTTGAACCGCATTGCCGATCTCAATGAGAAAATTGCGTCAAATCCCGGTTCGCTTGATCTCAAAGACCAGCGGGACATGCTGCTTGAGAATCTGAATCAGATTGTTAGGGTGACGGCTTTTGAAGATAATCAGGGCAGGTACAGTATTTTGATCGGCGGAACGCCGATAGTCGACGGCGGGAGGGCTTTCAGTCTGAGTACAGCCATTGACCCGGCAACCCAGAACATGCGGTTTTATGTGAATATCACCGGAGAACCGCTGCCGCGCGATGTGACTTCCCTGGTCCAGGCAGGGTCCCTGAAGGCAAATCTTGATCTGCGCGATACCGTAATGGTGGCAATCAGGGAGAAAATGAATACCTTTGCCATCTCGCTGGCGGATCAGGTCAATTATTACCATCGCATCGGCTATGGTCTTGACGGTTCCACCGGAAGTAACTTTTTTTCTTCGACGACGCTGACATCAGACAGCGTTTCCGGAGGGTTGTCAATAGGTTCTGTGTCGATGGGGAGCGCGACTATCCCCGATTATTCCCTCTATACGGTACAGTATACTCATGCTACAACGTCGTTTGCGGTTTCAACCCCTGCCGGAGCTGTGGCGAGTTCGTATGATGCCGCAACGCAAACCCTTACATTCAACGGGATATCGCTGAATTTTTCCGGCACAGCAGCCGCTGACGAAACGTTTACGTTTCAGATGAATCGGAACGCAGCGCGCGAGATATCAATAGCTATAAGCGATCCGCGCAAGATTGCGGCAGCCGCAGGAGATCTGGTAACCGTAACGAATGCGAATAACGTCATTCGATTCAGTGAGGACGGCGGTGCGACATTCAGGACCGCAAAGATTCCGATTGACGCGGATCCTTTGACTCCGGATATTGATTCTTATACGCGGCAGCAGCTATCGACGGCCCTGCAGCAAGCTCTGCAAGCAGCGGGCGTTGGCACATATACTGTAAATTTCGATGCGCTGACACACCGTTATTCGATAACAAATACATCAGGCAACGTCGTGGTTCTGGATTGGGCCGCCATAACTACGACAGCGAAAGGGCTTTTCGGTTTCAGCGGTGTCTCAACGCTTCAACCTGCCGGCTTGGTCACCGGCTCGTCCGTCTATCCGAACGTGCCGGGGGATAATGTGAATGCGAGCATTTTGGCAAATCTCTTCAGCCGCCCGATTATTGGGGGGAGCAGGCCAGCGGACTATTACCAGTCAATTGTGTCCGATGTCGGCGTCAAAGCCGGTTCCGCAAAAACAAGTCTTCGCGCCCAGAACACGCTGGTTGAACAGCTGGAATTGCGCCGTCAGGAGCTTTCAGGCGTCAGCCTTGACGAAGAGGCTGCCAATCTTATCAAATTTCAGAAATCATATGAGGCGGCCGCCAAAATGATATCAGTTGCCGATGAAATGCTGACGACGCTGCTCAATATGGTAGGCAGGTAGCCATGCGTATTACAACAAAGATGTTTTATGACCGATTCCTCTCGGATGTTCAAAAGAATCTGAGCGTTATGTATACTGCCAATGAACAGCTTTCAACCGGCAAGCGCATTAACCGGCCATCTGACGATCCTTCCGGCATGTCGCGCATTGTCGGCTATAAGGCGACGCTTCTTTCGATTGGTCAATACAACCGCTCTATAGATTCGGCAAAAAGTTCGCTCGGCGCGCTCGACGGCAGTTTTCAGAATCTGACAGATCTCCTTACGAGGGGGCGTGAGCTTGCGGTTCAGGGAGCGAATGCCACCGTGGACGCCAGTTCTAGGACAGCTATCGCAAAAGAAGTAAAGGCGCTTTTTGAGAGTGCTATCGGCATTGCGAACACGAAGGTCGGGGACCGGTATATATTTTCCGGATACCAGACGAATAGTACGCCGATTGACGCGAACACCGGTGAGTTTCTTGGCGACTCGAACCTTTTTGAGCTGGATATCAGTCCGAATGTGAAAGTTGCAATCAACATTCCTGCAAGTACTCTCTTCAGCTTTGCCGGAACGCCGACACAGGTTCTGCCTCCTTACAGCGGGGCAGTGACCGATCCCAACCCTCTTGGCGGTCTGGTATCAGGCGGCCCGGTGGTGGCCAATCCTGCAGCAGCGTTTGTCGGAGCCGCTGGCGGAAGCTTGTCGATTCGTACCGCCTCATCAGCATCAGCGCTGTTGGTTGCCGTGGCTGCCAATGCTTCCCTGAACGATATCGCAGCGGCCATAAACGCGCAGGCGGGCAGTGCGGTTCTGGCGCGGGTTGTTGATGTGTCCAACAGGGGAGCGGACTACCGGATTGTCGTTTCTCCGGTACAGGCGGGGCTCGAAAATCAGGTATCTATAACAGCATCAGGTAACGTGAATCTGATTTCCGCGATGAACTATGACACCGCTTCAAAAAACATGTCGCTTCAGAACAACATTGTGAATTATAATTACATCACGAATACTGCACATCCGGATTATTACAGTTTCAACAATAACTATTTGAACGAAAACAATATTGTCCGCACGCTGCATTTTTTGTATGAAGCGCTGATTAATAACGATCAGGCCCGTGTGCGCAAGGGGATAGATTACCTGGCTGCTGTTTCTGAAAAAGTGTATCAACTGCATGCGGAAGTCGGTGCCCGCCTGAACAAGCTGGATGCTGAGCAGAATTTCCTTGGCGAGCGGGAGGACGACACGAATGTAGTTCTCAGTAATGATCAGGATGCTGACTATCCCCGTGTTGTTTCCGAGATGCAACAGCGCGAAACAGCCCTGCAGGCATTGAGAACAGCTTCGCGCGATATGTTCCGCACCAGTCTTTTTGATTTCATTCAGTAAAAGGATGATACATGCTCGTTCTTACGCGGAAGCCTGAACAGACAATCGCCATTGGAGATCAGATCAAAGTCAGGATTCTCGAAATCGGCAACGGATTTGTGAAAATAGGCATTGATGCTCCGCGCGATATGCCTATTTATCGTGAGGAGCTGTACGACAAACTGAAGCAGTTGAATATCGAAGCCTCGAAGCTTAATATGGAGAGCCTGAAGGATTTTCTGGAAATAAAGGGGTAGCAAAGGTGGATATGCTGAAAATCAAGACGACCCGCTTTGGAGAGCTTGCCGTTCAAGAGGAGCGGATTCTCTCTTTTCCGATCGGCATTCCTGGCTTTAGTGCGGCAAAGCAATTTTCCCTTATTGAACACAAAGACAATATCTGGTGGCTTCAGGCTGCTGACGACCCTGACCTGGCCTTCATCGTTACAGAACCGTTCTCTCTTTTCCCCGACTACGCGTTCACGCTGAGCAACGACGTTGAATCGATGCTCAAAATTGACGACCCGCAATCTTTAGTCGTGCTTGCCATTCTTTCCATCGACTCCTCGGGTGCCTGCGTGAACCTCCGCGCTCCGATAGTGATCAACAGCGCCAGGCTTCTCGGCGCCCAAGTGCTGACCGAAGACGAAAATCATTCATTCAAGATGCCCCTGCCCAGTCAGAAAAAATAATTTATCCACGAGTTTGTTTTTTTGAAAAAACCGATCCGGAATGGTATCGTAATAAATACTGTTATATTTGCAGGACAAGGAGAGACGTCAGCATGAACCGAGTTCCGCTTACTCCGAACGGCTACCAGAAAATGAAGGACGAAATTGACCGCCTTCTGCGGGTTGACCGTTTGAAGAACATAAAAGATATCGAAGAAGCGCGGGCGCATGGCGACCTTTCTGAAAACGCTGAATATCATGCCGCCAAGGAACGCCAGTCGTTTATCGAAGGCCGCATTCAGGAGTTGCAGGGGAAACTTGCCGTTGCAGATGTCATAGATCCAGCGACAATCAACCAGTCCAAGGTTGCTTTTGGAGCAACGGTGAAAGTGCTCGATGTCGAGGCTGATGAAGAATATGTGTTCATTCTTGTCGGCATGGAAGAAGCCGACGTGAAAAGCGGCAAGATATCCATCACCTCACCGGTCGGCAGGGCGCTTATTGGCAAAGAAGTCGGGGATGCCGCCATAGTAAAGGCGCCTGCCCGCATTATCGAATACGAGATTCTTGAGATTAATTTTGTCTAAATTGTTTCGCGCAACGGTTACTGCACACCTTGACGTCAACACAGGATTTCGTCTGCTCACGCTTCAGCCGAATTGCCTGGTCGCCGTTCCTGATCCGGGTCAGTTTTACATGCTGCAGGCGGGAGCAACGCATGATCCTCTCCTGAAGAGACCGTTCAGTTATTTTCGTGCTGAGAACGGCACGATCTCCTTTCTTTACCGCATCCGGGGGAAGGGAACCAGAGCAATTGCCGCACTTCGCGAAGGAGAGACCATTTCTTTAATCGGGCCGCTCGGAAATACCTATCCAATGCCATCAGGCGAGTTTATCGCGGTTGCCGGCGGCATCGGTATTGCATCTTTGTTTTCACTACTTGGCGCGGCAGATGGAAGGGCTGTCCTTTTCTGGGGGGGGCGCACCGCAAATGAGCTGTTGATGCCGGAAGCTGTCAAGGCTCTCGTGGGGTCTGCGGTTATCACGACCGATGACGGCACGGCCGGCAGAAAATCTCTGATAACGGAGCCTCTGAAGGAATATCTCGCACTGAACGCGCATCTGCCGGTTTATACATGCGGGTCTGCCCCAATGATGCGGGCTGTTGCAAATGCATGCGCTGAAGTCGGAACCCGCTGTTTCGTTTCGCTTGAAGCATATATGGCGTGCGGGGTGGGAGCATGTCTTGGCTGTGTGGTGAAAATAATGGATGCGGACTATCCAGAAGGCAAATACAGAAGCGTCTGCAAGGACGGTCCGGTATTTAACGCATCGACCGTGGTATGGGAGTCTCGGCGATGAACCCTTCCCTGGGGGTGAATATCGGCGGCTTGATTCTGAAAAATCCGGTTATGACCGCTTCCGGCACATTCGGATACGGCGAGGAATACGCTGAATTTCTTAATCTGAACCGGCTTGGTGCTGTTGTCGTCAAGGGGCTTTCTCTTAAGCCGAAGGAAGGAAATCCGGTGCCGCGCATCGTGGAAACAGCTTCCGGCATGCTGAATGCCATCGGCCTGCAGAACATCGGGGTTGAGCGGTTTATTGCTGATAAGATGCCGTTTCTTCGCCGGTTCGACACAAAGGTTGTCTGTAACTTTTTTGGAGATACCATCGATGAATATATTCAGGTCGCTGAAGTCCTGAGCCGGACAGACGGCATTCATGCGCTTGAAATGAATGTTTCGTGTCCGAACAAGCAGGCGGAATGGTGCGTGTTTGGCACGGATCCTAAAGTGCTGAATGAAGTGGTCACATCTGTCAGAAAGGTCTGTCGGGTTCCTCTGATTGTGAAACTTTCGCCGAATGTTACAAACATAGCCCATATGGCGAAAGTAGCTGAAGATTCAGGGGCCGATGCCGTGTCTCTTATCAATACGATTACGGGCATGGCGATTGACATTCGTTCCCGTCGGCCTGTTCTTGCCAATAAGATAGGCGGACTGTCCGGGCCTGCAATCAAACCGGTTGCTGTTCGCATGGTTTGGGAGGTCTTCAATGCCGTTCGCATACCGATTATCGGCATGGGCGGCATTATGAACGGAGCTGACGCGCTCGAATTTCTGATTGCGGGTGCCCGCGGCATAGCTGTCGGAACCGCCAATTTTATAAATCCGACCGCTACGGTCGACATAATCGACGAGCTCGAGCAGTTTCTCCACGATGAAAAGTTGTCTGACGTAAGCGAGATCATCGGCAGCCTTCGCATTTAGTCTTTCCGCTTTGTTGCCCTGACATGCTGTGGTATAATTGCGCTAATATTCCGTTTACAGATAAAGGCGGTTTTCTCTCAATGTTTCAGGTTGTTCGCGGCGTTGGCGCCATGGTTCTCGGACTGCAGAGGCGGTTTGGGCATATGTTTCTTTTTCTGCTTCAGGGGGTTGCCCTCAGCTTTAGTCCGCCCTTTAAATTCAAGTTGTTCGTGCGCCGCATTCAGTTTTTTGGCACAAAATCGCTGATTATTGTGCTCGTGACGGGGGCTTTTACCGGAATGGTATTAGCTCTGCAGGTTTTTTATTCTCTCAGAAAAGTTGGCTCCGAAGCACTCCTGGGCCCGCTTGTGGCGTTGAGCCTCATCCGGGAATTAGGGCCTGTACTCTCTGCACTTATGGTGACTGGCCGGGCTGGGTCTGCATTGGCTGCCGAAATAGGCATCATGCGCATGTCGGAGCAGATTGACGCGATCACCTCAATGGCTTTGAATCCTCTTCGCTATCTGTTGGTACCAAATCTAGCCGCTGCCGTGCTCTGCTTTCCGCTACTTGCCGCTCTCTTTGATGTTATCGGCATCTACGGCGGCTACCTGGTCGCCGTCAAGATGCTCGGAATGAGCGATGGAACCTATTTCTCGCAGATGGATCATATGGTTGAATGGTCGGATATTCGGATTGGACTGTACAAATCGCTGAGTTTTGGCGTGATCGTCTCATGGATTTGTTGCTATAAGGGGTATTATGCCGACAAAACCGGATTTGGAGCCGAGGGTGTCAGCAGGGCAACAACGGATGCGGTTGTTACCTCTTCGGTGCTTATTCTCATCTGGGACTACTTCCTTGGTTCGGTGTTACTGTAAATGATCGAAGTCGCTGATGTGAGAAAAAATTTTGGTGCGCAGCCGGTTCTTCAGGGTGTGAACCTGAGTATCCGGGATGGAGAGTTGATGGCTATCATAGGACGGAGCGGCGGCGGCAAGACGGTGCTCTTAAAGACGATAGCCGGACTTCTGAAGCCTGATTCCGGAAGCGTTATTATTGATGGCATTGATGTCTCTAGTATGCGGGGCAGGGAGATTGAGGAAATCAGGAAAAAAGTTGGCGTGCTATTTCAGGGCGGAGCTTTGTTTGATTCTCTGAATGCCTTTGAAAATGTCGCGTTTCCCCTGGAAGAGCGAACAAAGCTCGGCAAGGCGGAAATCTACAAGCGGGTTATCCTGGCGCTCGAAGATGTTGGTTTGAGCAATATTGAGCATAAATATCCGTCGGAGATGAGCGGAGGGATGCGCAAGCGCGTTGCCCTTGCCCGGGTGCTGGTGTCAGAGCCGAAGGTGGTGTTTTTTGATGAGCCGACGACGGGTCTTGACCCGATACTACTGCATGCCACGCATGCCCTGATACGCGACACGCAAAGGAAACATGGATTCGCCGGCATTATCATCAGTCATGACATCCCGGAAATTTTTGACATTGTCGACCGCGTAGCTTTTCTGCACAAGGGAGAGATACGGGCTGTCGGAACCCCCGAGGAGATGCTTTCGACAAATGACCCGCTGGTCTGGGGATTTGTAAGCGGCCATGTGGACGATCCGGAAGGCATTTTATGTGAAAAAGACAGCCGAAAATGCAGTTTGCGCAAACAGAGGAGGCAGCTATGAAAAAATTTGACCTGGAACTTGCTGTCGGATTCTTCCTGATTATCGGAATTGTGGCACTCGGATATCTTTCAATCAAGCTCGGCAAGCTTGAGGTTATTGGGGATCAGGGATATACCGTGACCGCGACCTTCGCAAAAGCCGGCGGCATCAAGGCCGGCGCTGTGATTGAGATCGCCGGGGTTGAAATCGGCAAGGTCCGCAGTATCAGGCTGGATGAGCAGTATCAGGCGCTGGTCGAAATGGTCATCAGGCGGGACGTTAAGTTGCAGGAAGATGTCATTGCGTCTGTGCGGACAAAAGGGCTAATCGGTGAAAAATATATTCAGGTGAGCCCGGGCGGTTCTGATAATATGCTTGCACACGGTGGTAAAATCAGAGAAACAGAGTCGGCGATTGATATCGAAGAAATTATCTCAAAATACGCGTTTGGTTCTATGCAATAGGAGGAGACAATGAAAGCGCAAGGAAGCACGAAGAGACGAACCGGATTTGGTGGTCTTGCTGTACTGGCAGTGTTGTGTCTTTGCGGAAGCGTGTACGCGCAGGAACCGGCAAAATCTGCCGGCAGTGTTTACACTCTTGACGAATGTGTCAGCAAGGCTGTTTCGGTGAGCCCCGAAATAGCTGAGGCGCGCTATGACGTCGCGGTTTACCGGGCGAAGAAGGAGCAGGCAGACGGCGCGGTGTATCCTCAGATTGAGGCGCTCGCTCTCGCAGGTCCGTCTCCAGAAGCCAGAAGAGAAGACGTCTCTCCTGTTGTGCAAGCAGATATCAGCACCAGGATTAATGGTATGTTTGGGCGTGCCGACATTACCATAATTCAACCGATCTATACATTTGGCAAGATTTCTTCGTATAAACAAGCAGCAGAGAGCGGCGTCAAGGCGGCGGAGAGCGGCGCGGCCAAGAAGACCTCTGATATTATCCTGAGAACAAAAGAATTGTATTATAGTCTTGCGCTTGCAAAAGACTTCAGAAACCTTGTTCTTGAGGTCAAGGACGATCTTGAGCATGCCGTGAAGAACGCTCAAAAACAGATAGATACAGGCTCACCCTATGCTGACGAGATGAACCTGTTCAAGCTGAGGACATTTCTCGGCGAAGCCAATCGCAATCTGAATGAAGTGGATAAGAATATTGCGCATGTGCGCGACGCGCTTGCAACCAGCATGGGTCTTTCGAGGGGAACGGTCATTGATATTGTGGATTCTTCTCTTGGTATGGAGTTTCGCAAACCGGGAGAACTGCAAGAACTGATGACTGCGGCATCGTTATACCGCCCAGAAGTAGCGCAGTTAAAAGAGGGGCTGAAGGCTCGTCAGTCTCTGATTGAGGCGGAAAAAAGCGGTCAGTACCCGATGCTGTTTGCGGGGATTAAGGGCGTTTTAGCCGGAGCGACAAACCGGGACCATGTGAAGAATCCGTATATCAATGACGTGCTCTCATCGAGTTATGGAGCGGCATTTCTTGGCATGCGCTGGTCGTTTGACTTCGGCATGATCAAGGGGCGCATCAGGGAAGCCGAGGCAGAGTACAACAAGCTCGTAGAGAAAAAGCGATTTGCGGATGAAGCCATCCCCCTCCAGGTCAGAAAGGCGTATCTTGAGTATCATGAGGCGACAAAATCAATTGCGGATACGGAAGTCGCGGTGCAGAGTGCGAAAAAATGGCTCGTAACTGCGATTGCTAATTTCGACGTCGGCGTTGGCGATGCCAAGGATGTAGGAGATGCCGCCGCAGCCTATGCGCTCTCGAAAGCAAACAACCTGAAGTCAAAGTTCAATCAGCGTATGGCG
This sequence comes from Nitrospirota bacterium, assembly GCA_037442225.1. Classification (GTDB taxonomy): domain Bacteria; phylum Nitrospirota; class Thermodesulfovibrionia; order Thermodesulfovibrionales; family Dissulfurispiraceae; genus JAAYUK01. The sequence goes on along the minus strand of JBBIQQ010000001.1, from coordinate 6,413 downwards.
ATTGCAAATATTCAGTATACGACAGGCGTTGATCAGCAGGGAAAGTAAGAGAGGGGGACGCATGGGCCGTTTTTTTATTGGCCTTATTTGTATCGTGGCGCTGTTGCTGTCGTCGGCAAGTGTGATGAATGCTCATGCGGGCGAAGCTATGGCGCAGGCCAAGTCGACGATTGATAAAGTAATTGATTTGACGAAGGACAAGAACCTCAAGAAACCCGGCAAGGCAGCTGAGCGCCGCCGCGCCATCAGCAAGGTGATTAGTGAACGCTTTGATTTTGAAGAGATGGCGAAACGTTCTTTGTCTGTCTATTGGCAGCAGAGAACTCCGCAGGAGAGGAAAGAGTTTATTCCACTGTTCACAGATCTTCTGGAGCGTTCCTATATGAAGAAGATCGATGGATACAATGAGGAGAAGATCGTCTATCTCGATGAGAAAATTGACGGCTCATATGCTGTCGTAAAAACAAAAATAATCACTAGGCGGAATGTCGAAATTCCGATTGAGTATCGCATGCTGGCAAAAGGCGCCAAATGGGAAGTCTACGATGTTTCCATTGAAGGTGTGAGTCTTGTGAATAATTACCGAACCCAGTTCAGCAAGATAATTCGCACGAGTTCTTATAAAGAATTGGTAAAGCGCATGAAAAGCAAGCAGGATGAAGAACTGTTTCAGGAAAAGAACAAATAACGGGAAGGCATGCTCCAGAAAACCGTAAGACTTTTTTCTCTCTGAATACTTGACATAAACAGTAGGCTATTTTTAGCATACTACATGCTTCGCCTCTCGACAAAAGGGCAGTACGGTGTTCGTGCAATGTTTGAGATAGCACGCGGCTATCCTGACCGTCCGTTGACCATCAGGGAGATTGCCGAACGTCAGGATGTATCCGTTGCCTATCTTGAACAGATTCTCGGCCAGCTGCGCAGGGCGGGGCTGATCCGGAGCATCAGGGGGCCGGGAGGAGGGTATCTTCTGGCGAAGAAACCCGGCGATATTCCAATTGCAGCAGTTCTGGGAGTGCTGGAAGGACCTGTGGCGCTCACTTCATGTATTGACCCTCGCGAAGGGTGCGTGCGTGTCGAGCATTGCGTGACACATCTCCTCTGGAAAGCTCTGGGGGATCAGATAGAAGGTTTTCTCAGCTCTATTACGCTCGGCAATCTTCTTGCCGGTGATGTCGGCGGTGTACCGCAGGTCAAAACTGCAGTGAAAAGAACCAAAAAGGACCACGCCACACAATGACGCTGAAATTCGTCGAAGGCATTAAAGCCGATGTCACCGCTGATATTGTTTACATGATGTGCCCGATGCATTTGCTGAAGCTGGATGAACTTATCAGAGAGCTTGAGAAAGATCAGGTGCTCGAAATCATGACGGACTATGACGGAGCCATTGAAGACATTCCTGCATGGTGCTCTCGCACCGGCAATGAGTTTATCGGGATTGAAGAATCGGAAGACTATTATAAATTCTATATCCGTAAGCTGGCAGACTGAGTGAGTGTTAGCGTCGGCATGCGCATTGAAAGGGAATCGGTGTGAAAAAATGTTACTTTGACCACGCGGCTACCAACCCGCTTCACCCTGAAGCGCTTGAGGCGATGATGCCGTATTTCAAGGATGAATTCGGCAATGCCCTGAGTGTTTATGATCTCGGCATACGCGCCCGCGATGCCATAGAGAAGGCGCGTGTTCAGGTGGCGGCTCTGCTGAACGCGAAGCCGGGGGCGATTGTTTTCACCTCCAGCGGGGTGGAGGCGAATAATTTCGCCGTGCGCGGGGCAGCGCTTGCGAGGAAGCAGCAGGGCAACCACGTCATCGTCTCAAAGGTGGAACATCATTCTGTGCTGAATTCAGCTCGTTTGCTTGAGAAACAGGGCTTCGTCGTTACTTATCTCCCGGTTGATAATCACGGACTGGTCGACCCGGATGTGCTGAAAAAGGCAATCATCAAGGACACCATTCTGGTTTCGATTACTCATGCGAGCCGTGAAATAGGCACTCTGGAGTCCATTAAAAATCTTGCGGCTCTTGTGAAAGAACGGGGCATTGCGTTTCACACCGATGCGATTGCTTCAACCGGGAATATTCCCGTCGATGTGCAGGACCTGGGCGTGGATATGTTAAGTATGACCGGCCATCAGTTTTATGGTCCAAAGGGCATTGGCGCATTGTATATCAGAGAAGGAACAAGGATAGTGCCTCTCATATACGGAGGCATTCAGGAAGGCGGGCGCCGCGCCGGAACGGAAAACGTTGCCTGTATTGTTGGTATGGGCAAAGCTGCAGAGCTTGCCCGTGCGGAGATGAGCGGCCGTATGGAGCATGTTCGGAAGCTTCGCGATCGCCTGATACAGGGCGTCATCGGGATGCCGAATGTATATCTTACCGGACATCCTGAAAACCGCCTGCCCAATCATGCAAGTTTTGTAGTAGAGTTTATCGAGGGGGAAGCGATGTTGCTGATGCTTGCCATGAAGGGTATTTATACTGCAAGCGGTTCAGCATGTTCGTCAAAAGCGCTGAAGTCGTCGCCGGTTCTCCTCTCTCTGGGGGTGCCGACTGCTTTGGCGCAGGGATCTATCGTATTCACGCTCGGTCGTGGAAATACTGAGGAAGATATAGACTATGCGCTCGCCGAGTTCCCGAAGATTGTGGCCAAGCTTCGCGAGATGTCTCCTTATGCGCAAAAAGGGTGGGACCACGGCACCAACAAGGGCGATTCTCGTTATATAGGAGGATAGAAATGTATTCGGAAAAAGTCATGGATCATTTTATGAACCCGCGCAATGTGGGCGAGATGAAAGATGCCGACGGAGTGGGTATGGAAGGAAACCCTACCTGCGGTGACGCGATGGAGCTTTATATCAAGGTCGAAAACGATGTTATTGTTGATGCCAAGTTCCGTACGTTCGGCTGCGGCGCTGCCATCGCCGTTAGCAGCATGATTACAGAGATGGTGAAGGGCAAGACGCTTGAAGAGGCGCTCGCGATTTCCAAAGAGGCTGTCGCCGCAGAGCTCGGAGGACTCCCGCCGCAGAAGATGCACTGTTCAAATCTGGGTGCCGATGCTCTGAGAAAGGCGATAGAGTCATATCGCTCGAGGCATGCGAAATAAGGAACGGCTGCATATGGGGGGTATCTATGGTGCGCAGGGTAGTGCTTGCAGACGACAGCGAGACGATCCGGAAGGTAGTGGAGTTGGTGCTGGAGCCGGAAGGATGTTCTGTTACAACATATCGCGACGGGGAAGCGGCCATGCAGGCAATTTCAACTCAGCCGCCGGACCTGGTGCTTGCAGATGTCGACCTTCCTCTCATGAGCGGTATTTTTCTCTGTCGGAGCATCAAGGACAATGCTGAGACAGCCGCCATGCCGGTGATTCTGCTGGTAGGCGCATTTCAGTCATTTGACGAAGATTCAGCGCGCTTGTCCGGAGCAGATGATATTATCATCAAACCTTTTGAATCCAGGGAACTGGTCAGCAAAACCAAGGCCCTTCTTGCAAACAGGCCGGTAGCAGCCGTGCCGTTTTCGCATCCAGAAACACCTGTAAAGAAAACAGTCGCTGACGAGGAGGCAAGCCTCGACGCAGAGCTTGCCCGCCAGTGGGCGGAGTCTCTTGATGAACCTGAACAGCCATCGCCAGTGCCGGCTACGGTGAGCAGCGAATTTACTTCCCGGCATGAAAATGCGTCTGCAGTCACCTCTGCTGCTTTAGGTGAGCTACCGCTTTCCGATGAGGATTTGGCAAATCAGTGGGTTGCTGCAATGGCAGATGACGATGAAAATAAGGAGACGACTGATAATACTCAGGCTGCATCCGCAACGTCAGTGGGGGTTGATGACGAACTTGCCCGCCAGTGGGAAGCTACCCTGATACAGGAAACCGCTGCATCTGTTAAAGACGCCGCCGCTACGATCGGGCAGGCTTCACCATCACCTGTTGCGGGCGGAGCTTCTTTTGCCGAACTGCTCAGCGCTGAGTTGGAGACGTCCTCTGAGGTTTCTTTGCACCCTGATGCGATGCTCTCTGCCCGGCAGGTGGAACAAAGAACGGCTGGGGGTGAACTTCAGACAGCGATGCAGAATCCGCTGATGCCGGACGAAATTCGCACGCTGGTGCGCACTGCAGTTGATGAAGCGCTTGCCGAATTGCTACAATCAGAGCGGTCGCGAATTCAGAAGGAATTTGAGGCCACTGTCCGGAAAGCTATCAAGGATGTCGCGGAAGCGATTCTGGTCCGGGAACTGAACCGTTCAGTTTCCGCTGACTAGGCTGGACACGAAGACCAAAAAAACCGGGAATGCGCAAGAAAGAATCTGCTTTCTTGCGCATTCCTTCTTTCAGTAAGGAGCGGGAATGAAAATCGGCAAGTCGTACAATCCTGAAGAAATAGAAGACCGGTGCTATGAATACTGGGAAAGAGAAGGGCTTTTTCAGCCGCGCGGCGATGCCCAGGGAGAGCCGTTCAGCATCGTCATCCCTCCGCCCAACGTAACTGGCTCGCTCCATATGGGGCATGCGCTGAATGCAACGGTGCAGGATGTTTTGAGCCGATGGAAGCGCATGCTCGGCCATAAGGTTTTGTGGTTGCCGGGAACTGACCATGCGGGCATAGCGACGCAGAATGTCGTCGAGCGGGATCTGGCAAAAGACAAAATAGATCGGAACAGGCTTGGGCGTGACGAGTTTATAAACCGGGTCTGGCAGTGGAAGGGTGAATACGGCGGCAGGATTATCCATCAGTTAAAAAAGCTCGGCGCCTCGTGTGACTGGTCGCGCGAGCGATTTACGCTTGACAACGGTCTTTCAGAGGCTGTCCGGGAAGTTTTTGCGCGGCTTTTTGAAGAAGGGATTATGTATCGTGACAGCCGCCTTATCAACTGGTGCCCGCGCTGTCACACCGCCCTTTCGGATCTCGAAGTCGAATACGAGGAAGTTGACGGTCGCCTTTATCATATTATCTATCCTCTGGCTGACGGGCCGGGGTCTCTGACAGTAGCAACGACGCGTCCTGAAACCATGCTGGGAGACACCGCTGTCGCGGTCAATCCTGAAGATGCCCGATACCGCCGATTTGTAGGCAAAAAGATTCGCCTGCCCCTTGCCAGCCGCCAGATCCCTGTCATAGCCGATGATTCTGTCGATCCGCAGTTTGGAACCGGCGCGGTGAAAGTTACCCCATCACATGATTTTAATGATGAAGCGACCGCACGCCGGCATCACCTGCCTTTTCTGAATGTGATGACCGAGGACGGACATATGAACAGTGAGGCGGGTACTGATTATGCCGGCCTTGATCGCGTGGCATGCCGAAAGAAAGTTGTCGGCGATCTCAAAAAGCTTGGGTTGCTCGACGCTGAAAAAAAGCACAAGCATTCAGTGGGGCATTGCTATCGGTGCAAGACGGTTATCGAGCCATATGACACGATACAGTGGTATGTAAAAATTGAACCGCTTGCGAAAGAAGCCATCGCCGCGGTTGAGCAGAAACGCATAAATCTTATTCCAGAAGGATGGGAAAATAATTATTTCGGCTGGATGCGCGATATTAAGGATTGGTGCGTTTCCCGTCAGATCTGGTGGGGGCATCAGATTCCGGTGTGGTACTGCCCTGACTGCACGACATCAGAAGAGCAGATTCAGGGAGACCTGATCGAGCACATTTTCTTTGAGCCCCTTGGATTGAAAGATGGCTCAATTGTCTCAGGAGGAACCTATACTGAGCTGAGGCGGAAGGGATTGACACATACAGACATCGTTGCCTGCTCGAAGATAATACGCATTCCGCGGCAGGTGAGGCCGTTATGCAGCAGAACCGATCTCACGGTCTGTCCTGCATGCGGCAGCAGTCAGATTCTGCGCGATCCCGATGTGCTAGACACCTGGTTTTCATCCTCGCTCTGGCCTTTTTCGACCATGGGCTGGCCTGCCGAGACACAGGATGTAAAGACTTTTTATCCGACAAGCGTTCTCGTTACTGGTTTCGATATTATCTTTTTCTGGGTCGCCCGCATGATAATGATGGGTTTAAAGTTTATGGGCGATGTGCCATTCCGTGACGTCTATATCCATGCGCTTGTTCGGGACGCAAAAGGGCAGAAGATGAGCAAATCCAAGGGCAATGTCATCGACCCGTTGTCCATGATAGAAAGGTTCGGAGCGGACGCTTTCAGGTTTTCGCTTGCCGCGTTCGCCGCTCAGGGGCGTGACGTCCGTTTTTCCGAAGAACGGGTTGAAGGATACCGTCATTTCATCAACAAGCTTTGGAACGCCACGCGCTTTGCCGAGATGAACGGCGTCAAGCGCAACGACGAGCTGTGGCTCAACGACACGAAGCTGACCATCAATCGCTGGATCCTCACCGAGCTGAAGCGGGCGGCCGACGAGATTACCCAAGGCATCGCCA